>NZ_JBITGZ010000009.1:0-229778 GCF_044457565.1 Kitasatospora sp. NPDC050543
GCTCGGCATCCCCGCACCGAAGCAGATCATCGCCCTCGAACCCGCACCCCGCTGACCAGCACGAACACCAGCGCCTAGAGAAACGACTCTCAGGCACCCTCACCCATGTCCGCGCAGGTCAGACCCCAGATTCGTGACTCTAGGCCGCTGAATTACGCGGAACGCAGGCCTGTGGTCACGTCCCTGGAACATGGGGAATGACGGCATCGGCGCTGTGCCTGTTCAGCCCGAACCGCTCCAGACGAGATGATCACCACGGCCGGCGGTGGTCAGCACCCCTCGAAGTCACACTTCGCCCGCCACGTCCTGTGGGACGCAGCCGCTGGACTTCGAGCCGGGCGTCTTCCGCCACGACAACTCGGTCAGCGCCGAATTGCGCAGGGCCGGTAGGGCAATCTCGGCAATGCCCGGATCTGAGCGCGGACCGCCGGACGTCCGAGCCTGCTCACCGGGGATCGGCCACTGACGTCCGAGGATGTGGTCTGCTCCTCCGCCCTGTTCGACCCGGTCGGCGGCTGGGGCTCTCGCGGAGGCAACGAGGTCTTGGGTGCCGCCGCCTGTCAGGGTCGGTCGGTGCTCAGGCCGTCCAGGGTGAGGTCGAGGAGGCGTTCGGCCTGCGCTCGCTGTTCCGGCTTTCCGGAGGCGAGTGCGATGCCGGTGAGGGCGGCGAACATGTCGGTGGGACCGATGTCGGAGCGGATGGTGCCGGCTTCGACGCCGGCGGCCAGGAGTGAGGTCAGGGCGGCCAGCATCATCTCGTGGCTCTGGGCGTAGGGGTTAACGCCGGATTCGACGAGGGCGCGCAGGGCGTCGGCCATGCCCAGTTTGGCGGTCGCGTAGTCGATGAAGCGGCCCATCCAGGCGCGCAGGGCCTCACGCGGGGCCAGCGCGGCCAGCAGGTCGGGGGCGGCGTCGCACAGCCGGCTCAGCTCGTTACGGTAGGCGGCCTCGATGAGGATCTCCCGGGTGGGGAAGTTGCGGTAGAGCGTGCCGGAGCCGACGCCGGCCTCTTTGGCGATGCGCTCCAGGTGCGCGTCCAGTCCCTCTTCGGCGAAGACGCGCACTGCGGCCGCGAGGATCTTGTCCCGGTTGCGCTGCGCGTCGGCCCGTAGCGGGCGCCCTGTCTCTCTGGCCATCGGCGGTCTCCTGTGGTCCCGGCTTGCTAACTGGCGGCGCCTCCACTTACAGTCAAGGAACTGGAGGCGCCTCCACTTCCACTCTAGGGCATATACGCCGCCCGCATCCGCCGCGCGCGCATGCGTGCCTCCCCTCCCATACTCCCGACGTCGCGCGGCCACTGCCGCCAGTCCCCGGAGCAACGGGTGGACCACCGGCCCGGCCCCGTCACGGCCTGGGCCTTCACAGCCGTCTGCACGATTCCTGTCGCGAACGCACACGTGGGAATCCGCTCACTCACAGGAGAAAAAGATGAGTCTCTCGCTCGAAGGAAAGGTCGCCGTCGTCACGGGCGGCGCGTCCGGGGTCGGCCTGGGCATCGCCCACGAGTTCGCCGCCAGTGGCGCCCGCGTGGTCATCACCGACCTGCAGCAGGAGGCACTGGAAGAGGCGGTCACGGCGATCGGGCCGAACTGCTCGGGGATCGTGGCCGACGTCACCAGGCTCGCGGACATGGAAGCCGCCTACCGGCAGGTGAAGGAGCGTCACGGGCGACTCGACGCGATCGTGGCCAACGCCGGGATCGGCGCGCACGCCCCGCTCGGGGCGATCACCGAGGAGCAGTTCGACCGGACCTTCGACGTCAATGTCAAGGGTGTCCTGTTCACCGTCCAGCCCGCGCTTGCGCTGCTGCCGCCCGGCGGCACCGTCGTCATCATCGGCTCCACGGCGTCCATTCAGCCGCCGCGCGGGATGAGCCTGTACGGCGGCTCGAAGGCCGCCGTACGCAACTTCATTCGGGCCTGGATCCAGGACACCAAGGGATCGGGCGTCCGAATGAACATCCTCAGCCCCGGCGCGGTCGACACCGACTCCCTGCGCAGCGCACTGGCGATGGCCCAGGGAGCCGACCACGTCGACGCCGCCGTCAAGACCATGGGAGAGGGCAACCCGACCGGGCGGATCGCCGACCCGCGCGAGATGGGCAAGGCCGCGGTCTTCCTCTCCAGCGACGCCTCCAGCTTCATCACCGGCGTCGAGCTCTTCGCGGACGGCGGCATGGCGCAGGTGTGAGCCACCCGCCCGGGGGGGGGGGGCCCCCCCCCCCCCCCCCCCCCCCCCCCCGGCCCCCCCCCGCCCGGCCCCCCCCCCCCCCCCACCCCGGGGGGGGGGGGGGGGGGGGCGGGGGGCCGGGCGGGGGGGGGCCCCCCCCCCCGGGGGGCCGGCCCCCCCGGCGGCCCCGCCACCCCCGCCTGGCGCATCGCAGCGCTGCGCCAGCAGCCCCGAGGACGCCCTGGACTACGCCTGCGGCCTCTACCCCGCCAGGCCCGGGAGCCGACCGACCGCATCCAACAGGCAGGCCGGGACTTCTCGAATCGGATGCCGTCGCTGGAACACGCCCCCTGCTTCAACGAGCCGAACACTGGCCGCTGCCGGGACGCCAACCTTCAGGCGCTCACCCGAGGGACACACTCGTCGGGGGAACGATGTGGTTGAGCGCACCGGCGCAGTCGTGAGCGGCCTTGATGGAGCGTGGCAGCATGATGCCCTCGTAGGCCTGGACGGCGTCGTCGATGCCGGATTCGGTGATGAGGGCGTGTGCGAGGTCGGCGCCGTCGAGCATGGCGAGGTTGGCGCCGAGTCCGACCGGGGGCATCAGGTGCGCGGCGTCGCCGAGCAGGGTGATGCCGGGGACGTGCTCCCAGGTGTGCGGGGCGGGCAGTACGAACAGGGGCCGGTTGACGAACGCGCTGTCGTTGTGCCGCAGGAGGTACAGCAGGCGCTCGTCCCAGCCGTCGAACGTCTCCAGCAGGTGGGTGCGCACGGCCTCTTGGTCGCCGAGGTCCACGTCGGCGACCAGGTTCCAGTCCTGCGGGCCGCGGAAGGCGATGTAGGCGCGGATGTGGCCGTTGCTGTTGCGCTGGGCGGACAGGGCCCTGCCGTCGGACTTCGCGAGCAGGCTGCCATTGCCGACCATCCGCGCGAGCGCGGGGTGGCGGAGGTCGCAGTCGTCGAAGCCGGCCTCGACGAACGTGACGCCGGTGTAGGTGGGCGTGGCGTCCGACAGGGCCGGACGGATGCGTGACCAGGCGCCGTCGGCGCCGACCACCAGGTCGAAGTCCTCAGTGGTGCCGTCGCCGAGGTGCAGGCGCCACGTGCCGTCCCCGAGCGGGGCGGCCCCGGTGACGGCGCAGCTCCACCGGACGGTGTCCGCGGCGAGGGATTCCAGAAGCAGGCCGCGCAGCTGGCCGCGGTCGATCTCCGGGCTGTCGTCGTCATGGGCGGGCCCGGTGAAGGGCAGGGCGGCGCCGGAGGCGGGGTCGAGCAGGCGCCACTCCTGGCCTTCGGGACGGGCGAGTGTGCGGAACCGGTCGAGCAGGCCGGCCGCGCGCAGGGCGAGCTGACCGGTGCCGGCGTGTATGTCGAGGGTGCCACCCTGGGGGCGGGCGCCGGCGGAGGGCTCACGTTCGAGGACGGTGACGGAGCGGCCGTGGCGTTGCAGGACGCCGGCCAGGGCCAGGCCTCCGAGGCCGGCACCGACGACCGCGATGCGTGGGTCACGAGCAGAGTTCATAGGGATGTTCCTCGGGGAGATGGGGTGAGCTGCCGATGGTTCCGGCGCACGACCAAGAAAGCACAGTCACTATGAAAGTGCAATGACTATACTTTCACAGCGGGTTCATGGTGGCGTACGGTGTACCGGTGACCGAACCGACCGGGCGCCGCGAGCGCAAGAAGGCCCAGACCCGCCAATCGCTGGCCGACGCCGCTCTCCGGCTCTTCCTCGACCGCGGCTACGACCAGGTCGGCGTCAAAGACGTCGCCGACGCCGCCGACGTGTCCGTGACCACCCTGTTCAAGCACTTCCCCGGCAAGGAATCACTGGTCTTCGACCAGGACGACGACATTGAGGCGGCACTCGTCGCCGCCGTCCACAACCGGCCCCCCGGCCAGTCGATCCCACTCGCCCTGCGCGAGCACATCCTGCTGACGCAGACCCAGCTCGCCGTCAACACCACGGACCCACGCTTCGCCGCCTTCACGCGCATGGTGCAGGACACCCCGGCCCTGCGCGACTACGCCCACCACATGTGGACCCGCCACGAAGCGGCTCTGGCGCGCGCCATCGCGAACGAGGTCGGCGCCCCTGAGGACGACATCGCCTGCGCCGCCCTGGCCCGTTTCGCACTGGAGGCCCGCGTCCTGATCCGGCGGCACACCGACCCGCGGCGCACCGCCGAGGAAGCCTTCGCCCTGCTCGAACACGGCTGGGCGACCCTGCATCCCCACCACTGACCGGCTCCCCGACGCCGCCCGCACCGGTACACCCACGCCAATCCACCGTCCTGGAGCGGCAGTGGTCACCCCCGACGGCCACTGCCCGCATCTTCTCGGAACCGCGGAACGAGCTCGGGCCCACTTACAGAGCCGACGACCAAGCAGCGCCGGCGATGACCGTGGTCACGACCTTGCGGCTGCTGGCCGCTCTCGCCCCGGGACTGGCGTCGGCGGGGCCGACGGCGGCGGTGGTACCGGCGGTGGTTTCGGCGGCGGGTCTGGCCGGGATCGGCAAGACCCGAGGCAGCAGTCACGTGATCGATCAGGGAGTCGATCGCACGTCGGCATGCTGGAGCGCCTCGGCAGGGTCAGGGTCTGCGTCCGGAGTGGGTCGCTCACCGCACGAACCTGTTCGAGCCCGGTGGGGCTGGCGCCGGGCGGTGCCGGCCCCACCGGGCCTACAAACGGTCAGCCATCGCCACGGCTCTGCCAGGCTGCGCGCTGGCGCAGCGAGATGCGGTTGCCGTCCGGATCCACCGCCTCGATGCCCATGCCGAACCCGTACTCCTCCGGCTCCGGCTTGTCGAAGGCCACACCGCGGTCGCAGAACACCTTGAAGTCCTCCCGCAGGTCGTCCGACTCAAGGATGACCGGACCGGGCGTGGCGCCCGGCAGTACCTCGGCCGGCTGCCCCGCAGCCGCCGCGTGCGCCCACAGGATGATCTCCACCGGACTGCCGAGGGCGCCCACGGTGAGAAAGCGTCCGTCAGGACCGGGGTAGTCGACGCGCTTCTCCAGGCCGAGCTGTTCCGTGTAGAACCTCAGCGCGCGCTCCTGATCAGTGACGTAGAGCGTCACGTACATGATGTTCGTCAGCATCGTGGGGTCCTTCCATCTGTCGGTCTGCGTTGGCTCACTGACGGATTCCGACCGCAGAATGTGACGGATGGACGGGGGAATCCTGCCGACCGACGGCTTCGATGAGCGACCCCTTGATGATCCACAGCTCGGCCGTGGTCGTGAGACCCGGGAAAGTTCGGCGGCCCGGCACAGTGGCCAACCCTCCTCGACCACGCAGCGGGCGAGACGGAGGCGGCCAGTCTCGGTCAGCGCTGCCTTGCGGTGTGGCGTGAGGGCCTTCCGACAGCGGGTGCAGATGTCGCCATCCACACCGAGCCAGAAGGCCCTCACCCAACTCAAGATCAGCCGGCCATGGACCCCGTCACCAACCTCCCGGTCAGTACCCCTAGTGCCACGCCGTCGTCTTGGACTTGCTGAACGGGTCCCCGTGCTTCTTGAGACCGGCCCGGATCTTGGCGCCGTCCGGCCAGTAGAACATGTTGCCGAAGTTCGACCCCTCGATGTCGGTCACCTCGAAGTAGCCGACCAGCTGCCAGTTCCTGCCACCGTCGTAGGAGCGGTCGATCCAGGCGTCGTACCGGCCACAGACGCTCCCGACGGTGAGCCGGCCCCACGCGTACCAGGAGCCGTTGTTCTTGCCGGACCGGAGCTCGACCGTCGAGCAGCCGAGGCTCTTCCGGTCGTCGGTGTCCTTCCTGTCCCAGCTGGCCTTCCCCGGGTCGAAGTCGTCGCACTGGTAGCCCGATCCGCACGGCAGCGGCGTGGCGGCGGAGGCGACCCCCGCGAACGGCAGGAGAACCATTCCGACGGCGGCCGCGACAACGGCAGTCTTCTTGAACACGAATACCCTCCGGTTCCTGGTCAGGACACTGTCTGATCGGTCTTCACCCGACGCGATGCTCACAGCCGCCAGAGCTGCGTCGCACCGCCGTAGCAGTCCCACTGGACGAGGGTGGTGCCGTTCGCCTGACTCCAGGAGGCGTCCAGGCACTTCCCGCTGTCGTTGTTGATGATCTGCCACCCGGAGAACGTCAGGGCCACGCCCCACGACTGGGTGGCGCCGCCGTAGCAGTCCCACTGGGTGACGGCCGTGCCGTTGGTGTGACTCCACCCGGCGTCGAGGCACTTGCCACTGTCGGCGTTGACAAGCTGCCCGTTGCTCCAGCTCCACGACTGGGTGGCACCGCCGTAGCAGTCCCACTGCGTGACGGCCGTGCCATTGGTGTGACTCCACGCAGCATCGATGCACTTGCCGCTGTCGACGTTGGGGAAGACTCCCCCGGCCGTCGCGACGACCGGGGCACCGCCGCCCGCTCCGACGGGCGCCTGGGCCGAGGCGGTGCCGGCCGCGGACGTGATCATCATGACGGCACTGGCCGCAGCCAGCGCGAACTGCTTGCGCATCTCGTTCCTCCTTCTTGTCGGTGTTGCGGTCTTCCGTGCTTTCCACCCGCTGCGCTCCGGACGACTCGCGAGGTACGGAGGACTCCTGCCGAACGCACCACTGCGCCCGGTGAACTCGTGACACGGCTGGCGGCCGCCTCACAGCGATCCCCGCGCTCGCCTCATCTCCGGCTACGCACCACGCCTCGCGACACGACCGGGCGCCTCCCAAACACTTTGGGAGGCCTGCAAGTTGTCCGAAGAACCGGTGGAGACTCCAGAGTGCGACCTGTTTTGATTGTCCATCTACAAGAAGTCGCCAACCCTCAGGTGAGCGGCGGACAATTCGGCTTGGCCGCGGACAAGGCAGGGGGCACAGGGTGGTTGGTGCTGGACGCCCGCAGGGACGGCTCAAGGGAGAGACCGAGCAGGCGGACGCCCTGGCCAGGTTCGTACGGGAGGTGACCGCGGGGATCACCGTCCGCAAGCTCGCTCAGCGGTACCCGGCCGGCAGGACCAGCTGGAGCGAGTACCGCTCCGCGGAGAAGGACATCCCGTGGCACCTGCTCCAGCGGCTGATCCACGACCACGAGGCGGACCCGAGGGCCCGGACGATGCTGCTGGAACGCGCCGGTCACCTGCACGAACAAGCCACCCGGGCGGCCGAGGGGCTCCGTCCGCCCGCGGCGGAACGCTCGGCCGCCCAGCAGGCATTGGACCGGGCCCGACAGGCGCAGCGGCAGGCCGAGGCGGGCGTGGCGGAGTCGGAAGAACTCATCCGGGTGCTGGTGGCGATCGTGGCCGAGTTGCGGAGTGAGCTGGGCGCCGATGCCACGGACGAAGCGAGTCCGGCAGCCCGGCTCCTCGGCGACGGAGAAGCGGCCGAGTGGCGGCGGGCCCGACTGCGGGAGGCGACTCGCTGCCTGACCGAGGTGCGACGGATCAGGGAGAGCGCGCGGGAGGTGCAACGGAGGGCTGGACGGGAGCACGACGCCGTCGGTCTCCTGGTCGGCCAGGGGCGGACGGCTGCCCTGGCGAACGATGACCGGCACCGGGCGGGGGGCGAGCCGGTGGTGAGCGAGGCGGCGGGGACCGAACCGGCCGGGACCGGCGGGGTGGCGGCACACCTCCCGGTGCTGCGATGTCTGGAGACCGACCTGGTGAGGGTGCGGGAGGCCTTGGCCGACCGGTACCGGGAAGTGATCCGGATGGCCCCCGCCTGTGCCGACCCGAGGATTGTCCGTGGCGAGTTGGTCCGGGCCCCGGACAATCGCCTGACCGGTCCGTTTGTGCTGGGCCGAGCGTCGACCGGCCCGTCGCGCGCCGAGGGGGCCCGCGCAGGGCGCCCCCGAACGGCCCGGAGCGCCGCAGCCATGGGTGCGGTCGGGGCGGCCCTGGCCGGTGTGCTGTTGTTCACCGGGGTGCTGGTGGGCATCCACGTGGGCAAGGCGGCGCCCGCCGGGTCTGACACGGCCCCCCGGGCAGCCGGCGCCCGCGTGGGGCCGGGAACCGGTGCAACCACCGCCGGCCCCTCCCCGGCGACGGCAGACGGCAGTTCACCACCCTCACCACCCGCTCCGGGCGTGGGGCCGATCACCTCACCGGCCTCTCCCCCACCGGGCGGTACACCTCCCCGGACCGAAGCAACGGTCCCCGCACCCGTGACCCCCGCACCGGCGGTCCCCGCACCCGTGACCCCCGCACCAACGGTCCCCGCGCCCGTGGTCCCCGCACCAACGGATACGGCGGCTCCGGCCGCAGGCCCCGGTGCCCTGCCGGAGCCTGCCGCCCCGTCGCCGCCGGGCGGGAGCGAGAAGCCCGCGCCGTCGTCCGCGCCCACCACCTCCGTGCCGAAACCAGGGACGGAACCCTCGCCGCCCGGCCGTCTCGGCGGAACCCCGGCCGTCCCGCCGACGGGACCGGTGGCGCTCAAGAACGGCAACAGCCTGCAGTGCATGGCCACGCCCGGGGGCACCAGGGACGAAGGCCGCGAGGTCCAGCAGTACCCCTGCGGGGACTACCCCGACCACTTCTGGGAAGCCCAGAAGACCTACACGGACGCCGAAGGCGACACCTACTACCGGATCGTCAGCTACAACAGCGCGCTGTGCCTCTCCGTCCGGGACTCCAGCACCCAGGCCGCCGCCCCTGTCATCCAGTCCACGTGCAGGAACAACCCTGGGCAGTCCTGGAAGATCGAGAAGTGGCCGAACGGTCTCCGCTTCGTCAACGACAACAGCCGCCTGTGCCTCGCCGTCACCTACCGCAGCACCGCCCCGCAGGCCCCGCTGATGCAGTACCCGTGCGGGGACTACCCGGACCACTACTGGAGCTACGGCCCACGCCGGTAGCAGAGCAGCCTCCAGATCTCATTGCGTGACGCGAGCGCAGCCGACGGACGTGGAGCAAGGTGTCCACCGGGCCAGCCGTCTCGGCCGACGCGTGCACGAGGAAGCGCGCCTGGGGTGCGGGTGGACCCGGCTCGCCACCCGCTCCTGCACGTACCTCGCCGCGTCGGGCGCCGCGCGCGGGCGGAAGCGCCAGGTCCGTGCGGACACCCCGGTCATCCGGTCCACGCGGAAGGTGCGCCAGTCGTCGCGATCGAGGTCGTATGCGAGGAGGTACCACCGCCGCTCGGAGGCGACCAGGCGGTAGGGCTCGACGCGCCGCCGTCGCACATCGCCCCCGGAGGGGTCGTCGAAGCCTGCTCGACCTCGTCGCGGCAGGCTCTGGCCAGCGTCATGAGCGCCTCGGGGTCGACCGGCGTGCCGCCTCCACCGAAGGTCTCCACCGAGCCGGAGAGCGCGCGCACCTCGTGCCGGAGCCGGGTGGGCAGCACCTGGTCGAGCTTGGTCAGTGCCCGGAGCGCGGCGTCGCCGGCGCCGGCGACCGCACCACCCGCGCCGACGGCGTCGTACGAGACCTGGGAGTATGCCGACAGCGCGGCCGCCGCGCTCGACCAGCTCGACCCCTGGCTAGCCTGGGTGCGTGGCCTCGGCGACACCGGGCTCCGGGTCGCAATCGGCGCGAAGGAGCCCTTCCCCGGGATGCCCATGGCCGACCTGATGCTGCACGTCCACCGCGAGCTGATCGACCACCGGTCCGCGGTCTGCGCGCCGCGCGACCTCTACCCGCGCACGAAACCCGCCACGAACGGAGCAACCCGATGAGCCGCCACATCCAGGTCACCTTCGACGCCCACGACCCGCGGGCGCTGTCGTCCTTCTGGCGCGACGTGTTGGACTACCGCCACCCCGGCCCGCCCGGAGTCGACGTGCCGGAGGACGCCGACCCGTTGGCCGCGTGGGACGACTTCCTCGCGCGGATCGGCGTACCGGAGGAGCAGCGCAACACGAGATCGGCCATCGAGGACCCGGACGGGCACGGTCCACGGCTGTTCTTCCAGCAGGTGCCGGAGGACAAGGTCGTCAAGAACCGCGTCCACCTGGACATCCGCGCGGCTCCCGGACTGCGGGGAGAGGAGCGGATGGCGGCGCTGGAGGTCGAGTGCGACCGGCTCGTCGCGCTGGGAGCGACGCGGGTACGTCGCCACGAGCCCGCTCCCCCGATAGGCGCCGGCTTCATCGTGATGACCGACCCGGAGGGCAACGAGTTCTGCCTGGACTGACGCAGCTCAGCTGTGGTCGCGGAGCCGCGACCGGTCCTGACCGCTGCACCGATGCTCCCGAGGCCGATCAAGGCCGATCAAGGCCGCGGCAACGCCGGCCGACTGGAAGGTGGGCGGCGAGCCCGGACCGGCCCGCCCTGGCGGCGCTTGGACGCGCTGCCGCCGAGCGGGCCATCCGCGTCCTGACCAATGATCAGCAGCCGCGTCGCAACGGCGGCTGGCGAGGCTTCACCTAGGACGACGCCGTCCGCGCCGCCATCGAAGAGATACTCGCTGCGTGCGACGGACCGCCGCAACCCGCCCGAAGGCCGCCCGGTATTCCGGGCGGCCTGCTTCGCTTTGAGCCGGTCCTCTCAGGTCATGTGATAGGAGTCGAGGAAGGACTCCCAGAATTGCGCACCGCTCTGGAACGGCAGCCCGTCCCAGCGGTTCATGCCCTCCCGGACGACCTCCTCGGTATCGGCCCAGTCGTACGGCGTCGGCCGCTCCTCCGGCAGCGGCCGCTCGATGGCGACCTTGTACACCAGGTACGCCAGCGAGGAGAGGTCGCGGTGGATCAGCTCGTAGTCCTCGTCGGCGTCCGGGTCGTACCCCCAGATCGTGCCGTCGTCGAGGTGGACGAAGACGAACCCCCAGGCCAGCTCGCCCAGCTGGCGCAGCCGGCCGTGCTCGGTCTCCACCAGCGAGGCGGTCAGCGGCCGGGCGAACGCCCGGTCCGGGTTCTGCGGCCGCCGCTCCGCCAGCTCCTCCGACAGCCGGAACAGCCCGCCGGAAAACGGCACACCGACCTCGGTCGCGAACCGTACGGCGTCCGCGTCGTCCGGCCAGATCTCCACCGCGGCATCCTTCCGCAGCCGCAGCATCGACCCAGGCGGCATGTGTTCCTCAACGACCACCCGCCAGTCCACCGACACCAGCATCCGTTGTCCCCTCTCGTCCTCCGCGGAGCCTATCGACCCCGCTGGACCGTCCTGCCGCCCGCCCGCGCCGCGATTACTACGGCAAGGTGCACGCCTGCGGGCCGGCTCCAGGTTTCGGCGTTGGTGGTCTGCTCGCCGTGACGGGAAGTCCGGCCATCCCGGAGGGTGCGCATCATCGCCTCGACGACGGCATCGGATCGCTGCCGTCCGGAATGGTGATGTTCGATTTGCATCGATGCCAATCACGTGGTTTGAATGACCCCAATCAACAGTTCGGAACCCGAACTGCCGTACAAGGGGGAAGTCTTGACGGGGTTACGCAAGAAAGCGCTGGCAGCGATCACGGCGGCCGGTCTGGTGACCGGCTCCATCCTGATCACCGGTAGTGGAGCAGCGCAGGCCAAGGACGGGGACGGGGAGGCGGTGGACACCGACTCCGCGATCCTGGCGCTCGCGACGAGGGCCGAACCGCTGAACGCGGTCGCCGATGCCCTCGGCGAGCAGGGCCGGAAAGCCTATTCCGGCATCTACGGCAACCTGTACGTGGACGAGGATGCCGGCAAGGTCACCCTGTACGTGACCGACGCCGTGCAGGGCCAGAAGCTCATCGCTTCGGCCAAGGCCGCTCACGCGGGCATCGACACCAGCCTGATCAAGGTCGCGGCCGCGAAGTACGCGAAGAAGGACCTGGATGCGCAGGCCGACCAGATCCTTGAGGTGACCGTCGCCGGCGAGGCGGCCGATCCCGAGGTCTACGCCGTCTCGGTCAACCCGGACGGCTCCGGCATCACCGTGGCCGGCAAGAGCGACAAACTCGACTCGATCAAGAGCAAGTTCACCGCCGGCATCACCGGCGCTCCCGTGTCGGTCGTCGCGGGTGACCCGGTCGCCCCCGCCTCCTGGCGATGGAACGACACCGCTCCGCAGATCGGCGGCGACGTCCTGCTCGGCCCGTCCCACCGCAGCGGCTACATCAGCCAGTGCACCGCGGGCCTGGCCCTTGAGAACGGCGTCGGCCGCGACTCCCTGGTCACCGCCGCCCACTGCTTCCGCAACGGAACCGACGTCTACGGCGAGGGAGACCCCGAGGGACACTTCGGCGCCAGGTACGGCCATCGGATCGGTCACGTCGTCAACACCAACGCGCGTTGGGACGCCCAGCTCATCGAAACCGGCGGCTTCAACGGCGCCGGTACGAACTCCGCCGAGGCCGACCAGCCGCGCGGCAAGTGGTACCGCGTCAAGGGCACGGCCTACTCCTACAACGGCCAGTCAGTCTGCCAGGACGGTGCGCGCTCCTTCTACACCGGCCACGGCGTCCCGTGTGGCATCAAGGTGCAGAACTCGGACGTCAGGTACAACCTCAAGTGGGAGGACGGCTCAGTGCACGCGGTGCGCGGTGTCATGGGCCGCAACTCGCATTGGGCCGTCACCCAAGGTGATTCCGGCGCACTGGTCTTCAGCGTCACCAACAGGACCGACCGAAAGGCCCGGGGAATCGTCTCCGGCGAGTCCGGAAACCACACGAACCTGTGGTGGACCGAAGCCCCGGACATCATCGACGCGTTCGGCATCGACCTGAATCCTCACACCTGACCAGACCACCCTCCCGAAGGGGCGCACCGGAACCGGTGCGCCCCTTCGGGCATCCGAGCGCCGGCCGACCACGCCCACGGAGGAGCCCCTGGTGACATCGGGCGGGATGAGCAGGGGGGTCATGGAACATCGCCGGACCCAACGGACTCGTGCTCTCCCACGACGAACATCGGCTCTACGTCTCGACACCCGGGCCGGACACATCCGCGTCCTCGCCGTCCGCGAGGACGACACCGTCGGCAACGACAGGGTCTTCACCAAGGCCGACAGACGCTCCGGGTGGTCTGGCTTACCCGTCAGGGGCCGGCCTGCCGGCGCCGGCCGCAGGCCGGGGCACCGCGATTGAGGTGAGGAAGTCGTCGAGCATGGCGGTCTGTACGCCCTCGGGGAACCGGTCGGGGTCGAACAGGGCCTGGACGACGAGTCCGTGGGTGAACGCGACGGCTGTGGCGGCGAGTTGCTCGCAGTCGGTGGTTGCGGGGAGTTCGCCCAGGTCGCGCGCGGCCTCGAAATGCGGGCGGATCGCCGAGCGCATCCGGGTGTAGCGGTCGGCCTGGTCCGCGGCCAGGCCGTCATTGGCGAGGGCCAGGTCCCAGGAGCTGACCCAGATGCGGTTGCGGGCCGTGCCGTCCGGGGTCAGCGGCAGGATGTCCAGCAGCATGGCTCGCACCGTGGCGAGGCCCGCGGTGGGACGCTCGCGGCGGGGACGTTCTGCGCTGCGCTTCTCCAGCAGATGCAGGGCATGCGCGATCAAGGCCTGCTTGGTCGGGAAGTAGTGCATGAGCATCCCGGTCGAAACGCCCATCGCGGCGGCGACGGCGCGCAGGGTCAGCCCGCCGAACCCCTTGTCGGCGAGTACGTGCCACACCGCCTGGGAGACGTCCTCGCGGCGGGCTTCACGATCTCCGGGTGCGGGTGGCATGCTGCTACCTTACATACCGAACGCTCGTTACGTACCCCAGGGATCGAGGTATCCGTGTTCGCGTTGCCGCTCGGGAACCATGCGCAGCTCCGCCCCCTGGAGCCCTGGCACGCGCAGGAGTTCCTCGCCCATATCGACCGCGCCCGGCCGCATGTGGACCCCTGGATACCCTGGGCGACGTTCAGCACCGACCTCGCCTCCGCCACGGCCGTCCTCCAGCGGTACGCGGACCAGCAGGCCGCGGACACCCGCCGGATCTACGGGATCTGGCTGGACGGCACGCTGGTCGGCGGCGTCATGTTCACGAAGTTCGACGCCGCCTCCGGGGTGTGCGAGATCGGCTGCTGGCTGGAGGCGGAGGGGGCGGGCCGCGGCCTGGTGACCCGGGCATGCCGGGCGTTGATCGACTGGGCTTTCGGAGAGCGCGGGATGAGCCGGGTCGAATGGTGGGTCGCGTCGGGCAACACCCGCAGCATCGACGCCGCGCGCCGGCTCGGGATGACCCGCGACGGCGTTCTGCGGCAACACTCTCCGTACCGGGGTATTCGGCGCGACAGCGAGATCTGGTCGATCCTCTCCGAGGAGTGGTCACCCGTGGGAGGAGTAGCCGCGTCCGATGTCAAAGCCGAGCTCGACCAGCTGATGCGCACATTCCTTGGCGCGTTCACCAACACCGGCGGCAGCGAGCCGAACGTCGATGCTGTCCGTGAGGTGTTCATTCCACAAGGGATGATCATCAGTCACGTCGGGGCTGAGCCCGTGGTCTACGACCTCGACGCGTTCGTCGAGCCCCGGCTGAGGATCCTCACCGATGGGACGCTGACGGAGTTCTCCGAATGGGAAGTCGCCGAGCGGACTGAAATCTTCGAGTCGATCGCGCATCGGTTCAGCGAATACCGCAAGTCCGGTTTCCTCAACGGCGAGTGGTTCGAGGGCTCCGGCCGCAAGACCACCCAGTTCATCCGGACGCCTGCCGGCTGGAGGATGAGCTCGATGGCCTGGGAAGACGTGTAGGGGCGCCCCAACCCAGCCCCGACGACCGCGCCCGGCGCCACCCGCTCCTGCCGATACCTTCCTGGCCGGAAGGATTCGACCGGCCGGGCCGGTCCGCCCGCGCGCGGCGCCCGACGCGGCGAGCCCACCGGTGCAACCACCGCGACCACCGGGGGACGGAACGGCCCCGACCTGCGAGGACGACGATACTGCGGGCCGCCGCAGGACAGCTCTGCGGCGGCTCCCGGCCGCCAGGTCCAGTCACACCTGCGTGGTGTCGTGGAGGCCGACCGGCGAGGGTCAGAGAGCGAGGTAGGTCAGGCAGGCGATGCCGATACCGAGCAGGGCCAAGGCGAGGATCGGCCCGGGCCGTCGAGTCCACAGGGTGGCGCTCCTGGTGTCGTCCTTCTCCTGCGGCCGACGCTGGACAACGGGTTCGGGCCGCCGGCGCGTCCGCAGCCGCCCCGCAACAGTCTCGGGCTTGGGCCCAGACTGCGGCCGCGGTCGCTGTTCAGCAGGTACGAACCAAGGCCTGGGCTGCGGCTGCGGGTATGCGCCTGAGGGTGCGGGCAACGGCCACTCGTCACCGGCTGCGGTCCACGGCGACTGCGACTGCGGCTGCGGCTGCGGGTATGCGCCCGAGGGTGCGGGCAACGGCGACTCGTCACCGGCTGCGGTCCACGGCGACTGCGACTGCGGCTGCGGCTGCGGCTGCGGCTGCGGGTACGGGTACGCCTGGTACTCGGGCGGGGTGTTGCCTTCAGCTTCGTCCAGCCATGCCGTGGGGGCCGGGTCCCAGTGGTCGTTGTCGACCTGCTGGAGCAGGGCTCCGTTCCCGCGGCGGCGCCACCGCCGCCCGTGCACGTCGGTGAAGTCGACGTGGATGTCGGACAGACGCACGCGCGTGCCTTCCGGCAGGCCTGGCACGGGGGCGAGCACCGTCACACCGGTGCCGTTGCTTTCCCGGACACCTGGAGGGTAGTGCAGATCAATGCTCTGGCCATCGGGAGTGATCTCACTCGTCCACCAGAAGATGCGCACGTCCGTCACCGGGAGCCGGCCACTGTAGACGACCCGCACGTTGTTGCCGTCCCCCGGCACCACGGTGAGACCCCGCGCATGCTCGATCAGGGCCAGGCGCTGCCTCCTCCGGTCGGCCCGCTCCTCCCGGTCGATCTGCCGCTGGGCGTCCTGTGCAGCACGTTCCTCGGCCGACGCGGCCCGCTGCTCGGCGGCTACCGCCAGCAGCCGAGCCCGTTCGGCCTCCGCGATCTGGCGCTCCAGCTGCGCAGCCTGCAACCGGAGCTGCGCAGCCTGGCTCCGGTAGCCGGCGACCCCGACTCCGACACCCGCCAACGTACTGAACGCCCCCACGACGGCGACGATCGTCTCGATCACCCTGGTCTCCCCTGTCCCGTCCGTTGGCGAACAGCTTGCCTTCCAACCAGCGGCCGTGTCCGGCGAACCGGGGCGGCCGGTGCCTGGACAGACGCCCGGGCGGGGCCGAGCGGATCTCCGGCCGGACGGGGTGGCGGGCGGGCCGAGCGAGCGACGGCAGGAGCCGTGGGGCAGGCGAGGCGCCCGGGCACCGCCGGGACAACGAAGGCGCAACGCGGACAGGCACCGAACGAAAGCCGGGGCCTCAGGTGGTGCCGGTCAGAAGAGCAGAGCAGCCCGGACATCGGCCGCCGACCGGGATTTGGCACGGCCACCTCCACGCTAGGACGCCACCACCGTCCCGGCGCCCCGGGACCGATCCCCCCACGCGCGGCTGGGCATCGGCCAACCCCCGACGGTGCAAGTGCGGGTGCTCCCGAGACCCGGCCCCGGATGCTCGGCCGCCAGGTCATGGGCCTCCTCATCCCCTTCGAGGAGACATCCCGCATCGCCCGGCCGCCCACCTCGCCCACGCCGCCGGCACTGGAGCCTGGCGCCGTCGGCCGCGGGCCTTCGTCGAGCGCCAGCACCCCAAGATCGGCGATGAGCACCCGGCCGCGCCGCCGACCGCCCACGCCCGCCCGTGGGAGCAGCCCGACCCCGACGGCTCCCCCGGGCTCGTCCAAGAGAGCCAAATGAATTCGGACAGCGATGTCGAGAACCCGCGACTGCCTCCGTCCCCGGGGTGAACGCGACCACAATGGGTCGCACCAGCACCGAGGAGAGACACGATGGCCAAGTACTTGCTGCTCAAGCACTACCGCGGCGCCCCGGCTGCGGTCAACGACGTGCCGATGGACCGGTGGACGCCGGAGGAGATCTCGGCGCACATGCAGTACATGCACGACTTCGCGGCCCGGCTCGAGAAGACCGGCGAGTTCGTCGACGGCCAGGCGCTCGCCCCCGAGGGCACGTTCGTCCGGTACGACGGCGAGGGTCGCCCGCCGGTCACCGATGGCCCGTTCGCCGAGACCAAGGACCTCATCGCCGGCTGGATGGTGATCGACGTCGACGGTTACGAGCGCGCCATCGAGCTGGCCGGGGAACTGTCGGCCGCCCCCGGTGCGGGCGGGAAGCCGATCCACGAATGGCTCGAGGTGCGCCCGTTCCTGGCCGCGCCGCCCACCATCACGGAGTGACCTCACCGATGAACGAGGCCCTGCTCCGGAGCCTCACGCCGAGCGTGCTCGCCATCCTCGTCCGCCGCGGAGCCGACTTCGCGGCGGCCGAGGACGCCGTGCAGGACGCGCTGGTCGAGGCGGTCCGCGTCTGGCCCACCGACCCCTCCCCGAGCTCTTCGAGCAGGGTATACCCCGTGCGGGACCCGAAGGGCTGGCTGGTCACCGTGGCCTGGCGCCGGTTCCTCGACCGGGCCCGGGCGGACGCCGCCCGCCGTCGGCGTGAGGACCGCTTCGACGAGGAGCCGGCGCCCGGGCCCGCGCCCGCGGTGGACGACACGCTCCAGCTCTACTTCCTGTGCGCCCACCCGTCGCTGACACCGTCGTCCGCCGTCGCGCTCACGCTGCGCGCCCTCGGCGGGCTGACCACCCGACAGATCGCCCAGGCCTACCTGGTGCCCGAGGCGACCATGGCGCAGCGCATCAGCCGGGCCAAGCGCACCGTCTCCGGCGTGCGGTTCGACCGGCCCGGCGACGTCGCCACCGTGCTGCGCGTCCTCTACCTGGTCTTCAACGAGGGCTACTCCGGCGACGTCGACCTCGCCGCCGAGGCCATCCGGCTCACCCGGCAGCTCGCGGCCCAGGTCGACCACCCCGAGGTGGCGGGGCTGCTCGCCCTCATGCTGCTCCACCACGCCCGGCACGCCGCCCGGACCGCGCCCGACGGCAGCCTGGTGCCGCTCGCCGAGCAGGACCGCGGCCGCTGGGACACCGAGTCGATCGCCGAGGGCGTCGAGATCCTGCAGGCGGCCCTCGCCCGCGACCGGCTGGGCGAGTTCCAGGCCCAGGCCGCGATCGCGGCGCTGCACGCTGACGCGCCCACCGCCGGGGAGACGGACTGGATGCAGATCGTCGAGTGGTACGACGAGCTCGCGCGCCTGACCGACAGCCCGGTCGTCAGGCTCAACCGCGCGGTGGCCGTCGGGGAGGCCGACGGACCGCGCGCAGGCCTGGCGGCGCTCGCGGCGCTGGACGACTCACTGCCCCGCCACACGGCGGTGGCGGCGTACCTCCACGAGCGTGCCGGTGACCTGGTGACGGCGGCACGGCTGTACGCCGAGGCGGCCCGAAAGGCCCCCGATCTCGCCGAGCGCGACCACCTGACGCGCCAGGCCGCCCGGCTCAACGCCGGCCGGCGTCGCTGACGGGTCTCGCTCGGAGTTCCCCGCGGCCCTCGACCCGCCGTACGGGTGAAACCGGCCGCTCCGCGCGGCCCGTACGGACCTCCGCGCGCGGGGGCTCGGCATCGTATGGGGCGGACGGACCCCGTACATCCCAGGAGGACATCATGCTCGGCACCGACTTCCGTACCGGATCGCCCAACTGGCTCGACCTCGGCAGCCCCGACACAGGGGCGGCCGCCGCCTTCTACGGCCGGGTCTTCGGCTGGGAGTTCGTCTCCGCCGGGCCCGACGCCGGTGGCTACGGCTTCTTCCGGGTCCAGGGCAAGACGGTCGCCGCGCTGGGTCCGCTCACCGAGGAGGGCGCGACATCCGCCTGGATGATCCACTTCCAGAGCGCCGACGTGCAGGCCACCACCGGCGCCGTCCGGTCCGGCGGCGGGGTCGTCCGGATGGAGCCCATGGACGTCATGGGAGAAGGCTGGCTGGCGCAGTTCACCGACCCGCAGGGCGCCGAGTTCGCCTGCTGGCAGCCCGGGAAGACCCCCGGACTGGGGCTCACCTCCGCCGAGAACTCCCTGGTGTGGGTGGAACTGCACGCGCCGGACCCGGTCGCGGCCATCGCCTTCTACGCCTCCCTCTTCGGGTGGCGGCACTCCGAGATGCAGGCCCCCGGGATGGTCTACCGGGTGCTCAGCATCGCCGACGGCGACCAGCAACAGGGCTCCTTCGGCGGGGTCGCGCCGCAGGGCGACGGAGCCGGCGCCGGGTCCAACGAGGTGCCGCGGTGGGTCCCGTACTTCAACGTCGCGGACGTCGACGCCACCGTCAGCGCGATCGAGGACGGCGACGGACGGGTGCTGATGCCGGCGGCGGACGTGGCGCAGGTCGGCCGCATCGCCTGGGCCGCAGACCCGGCCGGAGCGGCGTTCGCCCTGCTGAAGCCGGACCCGCGGATGTGACGCGCAGGACTGGCCGGCCAGCTCGCCGGACGGGATCGGCAGCCCGTTCCCACCAGCCCTGCGACATCCCCCCGGGCCCCGGGCGAGCGATGCGGCCCCGCTCCCCCTCGCAGCCGCCTCGCCGAGCAGACCGGCGAGGCCGGGGGCGCCGCCCCGCCGGCAACAGCGCGGGCAGGAGCTCGCGAGCGCCGCAGCCCCGGCCTGCTCGCGCTCGGCGCCCGCCGGGCTGGTCGCACAGCCCCACCGGGCCCGTTCTCAGGTCCACTGCTCGGAGGGGGCAACACCCGGGATCGGCTTGCCGATGAGGGCGAGGGGGACGAAGAAGTTGACCTGGCCGATCGCGATGGTCAGGGTGGCCAGGGCCTTGGGGTCGTAGTGGCGGGCGGCCTCGGCGTAGAGGGTGTCGGGGACGCGCTCGCCGTGCGGGTTCGCGGTGAGGACCGCGTCGACCAGGGCGAGTGCGGCGCGCTCGGCGTCGGTGAAGCAGGTGGCGGTGTGCCAGGTCGCGACGGCGTCGATGCGCTGGTCGCTCTCGCCGGCCTTGCGCAGCAGGGAGGCGTGCATCGCGGTCAGGTAGGTCGAGCCGACGATCTGCCCGGCGCGCAGCTGGATCAGGCCGATCGTGGTGCGCGGGACCGAGCGGTTGCCCGTCGCACGGTACAACCAGCCGCCCAGCTCCTTCAGCTCCGGGACCAGCTCGGACGGGTCCGGCATCCGCGATACCAGCGCCTGTCCGCCTGCGGCGGCGGCGGACTGCTCGGTGGTGGTGGTGTTCACGGCGGGCCTTCTCCTTGGGTGGTTTCCGGTGCCTGCGTCTCTATGACCGATCCGGAGCCCGGGATGTGACAGGCGGCCGGGAGGAATCTGACGAGCACGGGCGGTACGGGCCGGCGAAGCCGGGTGGCGGCGGCCGAATGGCTCCGCCCTGAGCCTGACGGCCGGTCGCCTCCCCCGTGCGGGTGAGACGGCTCCTTCTCGCGCGGCAGACGAGGCAGTCTTCGAGGCTGACGACCCGTGAGGCCTTCAGCGGCAGGATCGTTGCCATGCCTCTCACTCCCGCCCCGTCCGCCGAGCCCGCCCCGTCCGCCTCCGAGCCCGGGCCGCTGCCGCCCGCGCCTCGCTGGGCCGTCCGGGCGGCGCACGCCACCGTCCTGGTCACACTTCCCTCGGGCCTCTGGCGGCTGCTGCTGGCCGCCGGGATGCCGGCCGGCTACACCGAGGCCGGCTTCCGGGCACTCGGATCGACCGGCTGGGGTGCGCTCCTGGTCGTCGCCGTGAGCGTGACGATGGAACTGCTCGCGCTGGCCACTCTCGCGCTGGTCCGGCCGTGGGGTGAGCGGCTGCCGGGCCGGCTGCCGCTGCTGGGGGGCCGCCGGATCCCACCACGGGCGCTGATCACGACCGCCTGGCTCACGGTCGTGGCCCTGACCGGGGTGTGGACGGCCCTGGTCGGGACCTGGTGGCTGATCCCGAAGGAGGACATGACTCCGCTCGGTGTCGACGTTGTAGGCCTGCTCTACGTCCCCACCGTGGCCTGGGGCCCGCTGCTCGCTGCCGTCACCCTCTCCTTCCAGCGCCGACACCGCAGCCGGACGGTGCCCGGTCGACCCGCCTGAAGCGCGCGGCAGGCCGGCACCGGGCACGACCCGCTGACGCGTGTGGGGCCGCCTCGCTGGTCCGAATGGCACCGCGCGGGTGCGGCAGACCGGCCCAGTGGCCACGGTGAGGGAATGAACATCGTCGTCGTGCTGGAACTGGACGTGCCGACCAACGTGCGGGTCCTGGGAACCGACCGCACACCTGCCGACCCAAGGGGCCCGGTGCGCCGCGCGCACGCCGCCCCCGCAGACGCCTCGGGGGTCTGCGGCCCCCTCACCCTCTGCGGCCTGGAGACCGGCGAGATGACCCTCGCCCCGCACCGACCCGCCGACCCCGACCAGCCGTGGTGGCCACCGCACTGGCACGCGTGCAGCATCTGCCAGACCGCCAGGCAGAACACCGCGCCCACCATCACCGAGCCGACAAACACAGACCACCCGGAGGACAGCGCCTACCCGGCGGGGACGGCGGCACGCTGAGCGTCTGCCCCCTGAGAACCCCGCCCCCGCCGCCCCGGCCACCCGGCCGATGCGCCCGGGCCGATCGGCCGCCCGACCAGCGGGAGCACGAGTCGACCCGCAACAACCGCAGGCCCTAGGCCGCCACCCCGCACCCTCAACTGCACACCTCCCGAACGGCAGCGGCGTCAGCCATGCCGGGGCCTTCGTGGACGGGGGTGAAGTCCAGGCACAGGGAGGCGGGGCCACGGGTGTACAGGCCGGTCTCCCGGTAGTGGAAGCCGGGGCTGTAGCGGACCTGGTCGAGCAGGGGGAGGAGCATCGCGGCGACGGTTTCGATCTCGGCTCGGGCGAAGGCCGCGCCGACACACTGATGGAGTCCGGTGCCGAAGGCGAGGTGCTGGGCGGCTGCGGTGAAGGAGCGGGCGGTGCCCAGGTCCGGGCGGTGGAGGTCAAAGGAGTCCGGTGCCGTGAACGCGTCGGGGTCGCGATTGGCCGCGCCGATCATGCAGAAGACGGTGGCGCCCGCCGGGACGATGGTGCCGGCGAACACGGCGTCCTGCTCCGCTTGGCGGGGGATGAGCTGGACGGGCGGGGTGTAACGCAGGGTCTCGGCGATCGCGGCGGGCAGCAGGGTCGGGTCCCGGCGGACCTGCGCGAGCTGCTCGGGGTGGTCGATCAGGTGCTTGAAGAGCAGGGCGAGGGTCTTGTCGGCGGGCTCGACGGCGGCCACCAGGACGTTGATCACGAGCGCGGTGACGTCGCGGTTGCTCATGGCGATGCCGTCGAACTCGGCGGTACACAGCTTCGATATGAGGTCCCCGCCGGGGTGGCGGCGGCGCTGTTCGATGACGGGGACGAGGTAGGCCTCCAGTTGCCCGGCGCAGTCCAGGCAGTGTCGGCGGCGTTCGGGAGTGAGCGCGATGCTGGTGATGAACTCGCCGACCCCGCCGAGCCAGGCGGCGACCTGCTGCCAGTCCTTCTTGTCCAGGCCGAGGACGTCGAGTGTCACATGGACGGCGAAGGGCTTGCCGAAGTCGTTGACGAGGTCCACCCGGCCCTGGGGAAGGAAGGGCGCGAAGAGCTCGGCGGCGTTGGTGTGGATGGCGCGTATCTGGTCCTGCATGGCCTGCCCGGTGAAGCCCCGGACGACGATCTTTCGCTTGGCGGTGTGCTCGGGCCCGGTCAGCTGGGCGAGGACCGGCCCGCGCATCACCGGCTCGGCGCGCACCTGCAGCGTCTCGGTCGTGAACGCCTCATGGTCGGTCAGCACCCGCTTCACGTCCTGATAGCGGGACAGGAAGTAGCTGTCCACCGCCGGCTCGTAGTGCACCGGCGACTGCTCTCTGAGCCTGGCGAAGTACGGGTAGGGAGCAGCGGCGAAATCCGCGGACAGGATGCTGAAGCGGGGGTCGACCATGGGCATGGCAAACCTCTCAAGGGGGAACGGGGCACCGAGGGAGCGCCAGGGGCTGGGGACGGCAGGAGCTTCTGTGCCGGTGAGTGGCAGACAGCCGAGCCCCACTTCCGGCATCACGGCCGGGCAGGCAGCTCGCACTCTGGGCAACGATGTCGGTTCCTACGTCGGGGAGGTCCGCAAACCCTACCGTCAGGACGGCGCGGCGCCGCCTGCGCCCATGGAGGTGCCGGGTGGATGACACCCTGGCGAACCGTCGGGAGCTGCGGCCCTGGCGCACCGTCAGCTCGACCGCCACTCGGCCTCGTCGCGGTTCAGCCGGCGTCAGCTGCCGCACGCGCAGCCCGTGGCGGCCTTCGCCTCGGCCGGGCTCCGGGCCGGGTCGAGGGCCTGCTCGTCCGGGGTGCAGCAGGCGGTGGTTCCGCAGCAGGCGTCCGGTGCGCCGGACGCCTTGTCGAGGGTGTCGGCGTCGGCCTTGACGGCGTAGACCTCCCAGGGCTCCCGGCCGGGCCCGGTGACCCAGACCTTGTCCTGGAGTGCGTAGCAGCAGGAGGTGTCGTTCTCCTCGAAGGTGGCGAGGCCGGCCTCCCGGAGGCGGGTGGTCGCGGCGGTGACCAGCTCGGTGCTCTCGACCTCGACGCCGAGGTGGTCGAGGCGGGTGTCCTCGCCGGCCCGGCCCTCGATGAGGACGAGCTTGAGCGGGGGCTCGGTGATGGCGAAGTTCGCGTAGCCGGGGCGGCGCTTGGCCGGCTCGGTGCCGAAGAGCTTGGCGTAGAAGGCGACGGAGCCTTCGAGGTCGGCGACGCGCAGGGCGAGCTGAACACGGGACATGGCGGTCTCCCCGATCCGAGGTCTTGATTCGACAGATGTCGATACAGCGAGCTTGCCTCTCCGATTAGACGGATGTCAACATAGACGTATGTCGAAATCAGAACTGGTCGTCCTCGGGCAGGACGACACCGTGGTGTGCTGCTCACCGATGGTGCGCGAGCCGCTGGGCGAGGAGGCCGCCGTCGACCTGGCCCGGATGTTCAAGGCACTCTCCGACCCGGTCCGGCTGCGACTGCTGTCGCTGATCGCCTCGCACGAAGGCGGCGAGGCCTGTGTCTGCGACCTGACCGGCCCGTTCGACGTCTCCCAGCCGACCATCTCCCACCACCTCAAGGTGCTGCGCGAGGCCGGCCTCGTCGGCTCCGAGCGGCGTGGGACCTGGGTCTACTACTGGGTCCTGCCGGCAGCCCTGGCCAGGTTGTCCTCCCTCCTCGAAGCTCCCGCCGGTGCGGTTGCAGTGACTGCAGGGGACACCAGATGACCGAGATGGCGCCGCTGGGGCGCCGGGCCGCGGTCGAGTTCGCCGGGACCGCCGCGCTGGTCGCCGTCGTGGTCGGCTCCGGCATCCAGGCCACCCAGCTCTCCCAGGACGTCGGCGTGCAACTGCTCGCCAACTCCCTGGCCACGGTCTTCGGCCTCGGCGTGCTCATCACCCTGCTCGGCCCGGTCTCCGGCGCCCACTTCAACCCCGCCGTCACTCTCGCGGCCTGGTGGACCGGCCGGCGCGGCGGCGGCGAGGGGCCGAGCCTGCGCGAGGCCGCCGCCTACGTGCCCGCGCAGATCGCCGGCGCGATCGGCGGGGCGGTACTCGCGGACGCGATGTTCGCCGAACCCCTGGTGCGCTGGTCCTCGCACGACCGCTCCGCGCCTCATCTGTGGCTGGGCGAGGTCGTGGCGACCGCGGGCCTGATCCTGCTGATCTTCGGCCTGTCCCGAACCGGCCGCGCGCACTTCGCGCCGCTCGCGGTCGCCACCTACATCGGCGCGGCCTACTGGTTCACCTCCTCCACGAGCTTCGCCAACCCCGCCGTCACGATCGGCCGGGCGTTCACCGACACCTTCGCCGGCATCGCCCCCGCCTCCGTGCTCCCGTTCATCGCCGCCCAACTCCTCGGCGGCGCGATCGGCATCGCTCTGGTCGCCGTACTGTTCGGCCGTCCCGCACCCGCGGAGGACGTCATCGTCGCGCACGGCGAGCACCACCCCGCCGCTTCGGGCCGCTGACCCGGCGCCCCGCCCGTCCTCCCCCTCCCCCGAAGGAACCCGCTCGTGAGCGCTCCCACCGTCCCGTCCGTGCTGTTCGTCTGCGTCCACAACGCCGGCCGCTCCCAGATGGCCGCCGCCTTCCTCTCCCACCTCGGCCGAGGCCGGGTCGAGGTTCGCTCGGCCGGCTCCGCTCCGGCCGACACGGTCAACCCGGCCGTGGTCGAGGCGATGACGGAGGCCGGGATCGACATCTCGGCCGAGGTGCCCAAGGTGCTCACCGTCGAGGCGGTACAGGCCTCCGACGTGGTGATCACCATGGGCTGCGGCGACGCCTGCCCGTACTTCCCCGGCAAGCGGTACCTGGACTGGAAGCTGGACGACCCTGCCGGCCAGGGCGTCGCCGCGGTCCGCCCGATCCGCGACCAGATCGAGCAGCGCGTCCGCGCCCTGCTCACCGAACTCGGCATCGAGGCAGCCGCATGAGCCCCGCCGCGATGAGCGTCTCGGCGATGCTCCCCGGGCACGCCGGACAGCTACCGGCGATCCACCAGCCGGGCATCGACGGCGGCTACGCCACCTGGGCCGGTGGCGCGACGTCGTCCTGATCGGACACCGCCGACGGCATCGCCGTGGCCACCCGCCCCGCTCCAGCGGGTTTCGCGCCGGCCCGAGGTCTTCCGCAGGGCGGAACCGTACCCGAGGTCCGGCCGGCCGGCCGGTCAGGCACGGCAGCGCAGCATCTCCAGCGGCGGCTTCGTGAGGAGGTCCACCCAGAAGTCCTCGCCGAACTCACGGATGCCGGCTTCGGACACCTGCAGCGGAACCCACTTCAGCTCACTGAACCCGGTCGCCCGCAGACACTCCTCGTAGACCTCGCGGCGCGGGGCCGTGGTGACAATGCTGATCGGCTGCGGGTCGAGGAGAGCCGTGACCCGCACCCGCGGACCCGTCTCGATCGCCTCGCCGGTCGGCTCGCAGCGGAACCCGTACTTGTCCAGGGTCGGACAGTCGAACCGGTAGTCGGGCTTCTGGGCGAGCACGAAGAACTCTCCACCCGGCACCAGGCTCCGGTGGATGTTGCGGCACATCCGCTCCATCGCCGCGATGTTCTCGGCGTAGTTGAGGCACTGCACTCCCACCGCGATCTCGAAGCGCCGGTCGAGAGGCCGCAGCTCGGCCACGTCACCGGCCTCGTAGCGCGCACCCAGCGGGTCACGCTGCTCGATCTCCCGCGCGGCGGCGATCATCTCGACTGAGATGTCGACGCCGAACACATCCGCCGCGCCGCGCCGCCTGAACTCCCTGCTGTAGAAACCGGTGCCGCACGCCAGGTCGAGAACCGACCTGCCGCTCACATCCCCGACCATGTCCAGGAAGCTCGGCACCTCCCCGTAACGCATCAGCGGCAGGGACTTGAACCCCTCGAATGCCTCACCGATCTCGTCGTACTGCTGCACGCTCACGTGCCGCCCCCTCCTGCGCTTCGTCCTGTACGTGGCCCACGCCGACCCTCCGGACCCGGAGGCTCGCCGGGGTCGCGGTCGTGGCAGAGAGTCTCCTCCGCCCTGCCTTGCCGCCGTACTGGCAGAGAAGTCGGCGGGGCGAGCTCCCCCGCCCGAGCCGCCGTCCAGGGATTCGTCGAAGCGTCGGGGAGCTGCCCTTGTTGCGTCGCCGACCGAAGGAGCGCGTCGCACACGCCCTGGACGGCGCACCCGCCCGGTTCAGGTCACATGTTGACCGGGCCGAGGTGGGCGTCCAGCACCGCCCCGACGAGCCGGTCGAGTTGGTCGACACCAGGTGCCCCGTCCGGTGGCGGGGCATCGAGGGCGAGCTGCAGGCTGCCCCACGCCCACAGCTGGGCGACGCCGTGCAGGTTCGCCCAGAGGGCCGCGGCCGCCACGGCCGGTGGCGGCCCGGAGTCGCTCGGCACGAAGGGCCGACGCGCGACGGCCCGCTCCGTCCGGTACTGGGCGATGAGCCCGACGGTGAGCTCGAACAGGGGGAGTGTCGACTCCCGCAGCCGCGGCTGGTCCGATTCCTGCTTCTCACTGTCGAGCAGGTCGTGACGGAACATCAGCTCGAACATGCCGCGGTGCTCCAGCGCATAGCCGACGTACGCCCGCCCAATCGCGTGCAGTTGGCCACGCGGCGACATCATGCCGCCGGTCGCAGCCGCGAACCGGGCCCCGAGATCCTCGAAACCGCGGCGGGCGATCGCGGAGAGCAAGGCCTGATGGGTGGGGAAGTACCGGCGCGGAGCCCCGTGCGACACCCCCGCCTGACGGGCGATCTCGCGCAGCCCCAGCGAGGCGCTTCCGTCGGTCATCACGAGGTCCACTCCGACGTCGATCAGCCGTTCCCGTAGGGAGCTCTCAGGTTCCATGGGCACTGTCTATCAGATCTCCGTAGACACTGTCTACGCGACCTGCTGTATCGGGCCTGGTCGCGGCGTGGCGCGCGACTGACCGGCACCCACGGCCTCCGCCGGCCGGACCGCCGGACCCGGACGGCCCTCGCGACTCCCCCTTGAGCGCGGCACGGATGCGGATCGGGATCTCGGTCGGTGGCGGGTCCGAGAGTGTGGCCGGAGCCATTCGGCCTACTCACCCGAGCGTCGTCACCCGCTGCGGATGACCCTGGAATCCCCGAGAAGGACCCAGGGGGTCGGTTGCGTGTGGCCTGGACCCGTATCCGGCCGAAAGGAAGACTCATGATGTTCCGTCCGTCAGGACTGCGTGGCGAGGACGGCTCCGTCCGGCGAACGGTGTGACTCGGTTGAGTTGAGAGAGGCGCGCCATGAGGAAGATCACCGCAGACCTGTTCATCTCGCTCGACGGCGTCGTCGAGGCGCCCGATCAGTGGCACTTCCCGTACTTCAACGACGAGATGGGCGCCGCCGTGGTCGCCACCGTCGGTTCGAGTGACACCATCCTCCTCGGCCGCAGGACCTACGACAGCTTCGCCGGGGCCTGGCCCGAGCGGGAGGCGGCCGGCGGAGAGGACGCCGCCTTTGCGAAGACGCTCGGCGACGCCCGCAAGATCGTCGTGTCGAACCAGCAGCTCGAGTTCACCTGGCGCAACTCGGAACGACTCCAGGGCGACCTCATCGAGGCCGTCACCGCGTTGAAGAACGAACCCGGTGACGGGACCATCGCCATGAGCGGCTCGGTCTCCGTTGTCCGCCAGCTGCTGGTCGCAGGGCTGCTGGACGAGCTGCACCTGCTGGTACACCCGATCGCCGTCCGCAAGGGCATGCGCTTGTTCGACGAGGGTGAGCCCGCGATCCCACTCACGCTGATCTCGTCGCAGACCTTCACGACCGGCGTGCTGAACCTCGTCTACGCCCCGGCCGAGTCGGTCGGCAAGGCCGGCTACGAGGAAGCCAAGGCCCACCTGCCCCAGCCCGGACGGTAGGACCCGCACGAGGTCGGCAACTCCTGCAAGCCGCAGCCGCGCCTCTGGGACGGGCCGGCACCCGGTTGGAGCGGATCGCCTGGTACCGGACAGGACGCGCCCGGCGACCACCGGACGCGCACTGCCTCTCACCCGCCGTCGCGCCACGACGGGATGACCGGCGGATCACCGGGCGGCGGATCACCGGGCTCAGAAGACCGCAAGCGGATTGACCGGGCAACCGGTGGCCCGGGGGATGTTCAAGGGCGCTGCGACGAAGAGGAACTCCCACCGAGAGGTGCGCGCGCACGTCTCGGCCAGGGCCTCCAGGTCCATGTTGTCGATCAGCGGCAGCCCCATGGCGGTGACGGCCAGCACGTGGATCGGCGAGTGGACGCCGTTGACCGGGCTCGGACGCGCGTCGCTGTCGCCGTCACCGCCGAGCGCCGAGGCCTGCGACTCCTCCAGAACCCGCATCGCACTCGGGTGAAGTCCGGCACTGAGGTCGTCGGCGTCCCAGGCACCCAGCCGCCGCCGTCTCGCGAGGTGACCTGTGCGGACGAGGAGAATGTCCCCGGGCCCGAGCGGGCTGCCCTGTTCGTCGGCGCAGGCGAGCAGTTCCGGGCCGCCGACCGCCTCTCCCGGCTCCAGCCAGTCACGGCCGCGCAGACGTGCCACGTCCAGCAGGACGCCTCGTCCCACCAGCCCGGGCAGCAGGTCGGTCACCGCGCCGTAGGAGGCACCTTGCGACGAGAGGACCTCCCGTGCCCGCACTCCCGCGAAGAGCAGTCCGCGGTACGCGACGTGGCAGAGCGCGTCCAGGTGGGTCTGCGACTTGCCGTGGTAGTCGGAGGCGATGAAGTCCTTGTGCACGGTCGGCTCCGGGGCCGTGACGTCCGCCAGTTCGGTCATCTGGTGCAGCGCCGGCCTGCGGTTGTCGGGCCCCGGAACGCTGTCCCACGGCCGGCCCATCGCGACGACCTCACCGCTGCGCACCAGTCCCGCCGCTGTCGCGCGTTGCGACCTCCGGACCGGGCCGGGGAGACGGTCGCGGCACAGCTGCCGGAAGAGTGCGTCGAACTCGTCGCGGGCCATCGCCGGTCCACCCGCGGGCGACGTGCGGTGTCCGGCAGGCCGCTCGGGTGGGAAGGCAGAACCACTCATGGCGCTCCTCGACCGCTTTCCCGCCCCCGCTTCCCCCCGCACAGCCGATGATGCGGTGGGGTTCGGGTTGCCGCCACCGCAGCGGGTTGACGGGCCTGGGCAGCCCCGCCGACGCGCATGTCGGCGCTCCGGGCGGGCGGGCCCGGACGTCGGCCCGGACGCCTGCCCCGACGTCTGCCCGGCAGAACAGACTGCCGCCGCTGCTCGGGCGCGACACCGGGTGACCGGTGCGACGCCCGAGCCGGATGGTAAGCACCGTAGTGTGGACAAAGTCCTAATATTGCCCCAAAGGGTGCAACTCCTCGAGGTGTGTGCTGTGGCGATCCTGACAGGTTCCGGCGGGGAGAGCATGGGCCCCGTACGGGCTCGTGAGCGGTTCCTCGGCGGCGGATCGGCCGAGGGAGGGGCGAGAAGTGCGATCTTGAGCTCGTGGAAGCGCTCTCGGTCGCTGGGGCTGTCACCGGACCGGATCGATCTTCCGTACCGGCAGGATCTGGATCTGGACGGCCGCCTCGTCCGTGCGGCCAGACCCGTGCTGGACCGGCTGGAAGCCAGGTTCGCGGGCAGTCGGATGAACGTGGCCCTCACCGACGGGACGGGAGCGGTGCTCCAGCGCCGTTTCGGCGAAGCGTCCATGGTGGGGCAACTCCCAGCGATCCAGACCGTCCCGGGCTTCGTGTTCGCCGAGCAGTTCGGGGGGACCAACGGCATCGGTCTCGCGCTCGCGGACAGACAGCTCTGCCACGTCTACGGAGCCGAACACTTCGCCGAGCGCTCCCAATCGAACGCCTGCGCGGCGATTCCCGTGCGCGACCCGCTCAGCGGACGTATCGAGGGCGTCCTCTGCTTCGGCTTCCCGCGCACCGAAGCGGACCCGGCGCTGGACACCGTGATCTGCAGGGCGGCCGCTGCCATCGAACGCCGGCTGCTGGATCAGAGCTCGGCGCGAGAGCGTTCCCTGCTCCAGGCGTACCTCGATTCCGGACTGCACGCGCAGAGCGGGGAGGCGGCCGGGAACGGGCGCGTGATCGGGGTGGGCGAGGTGGCCCAGAGCGGACTGGACCGGCGTGATCACATGATCCTCGCGGAGCAGGCCATCGCGCTGATCTCCTCCGCTCAGCGGGCCGCCATCGAGGTGACCCTCTCGCGCGGCCGGCGCGTCACCCTCCTGAGTCGTCCGGTGACGAGCCCGTCCGGGGTTGAGGGTGTCGCCATCGAGGCGGTCCTCCACGGCGACTCGCCGCAGCGGCTCGCCGCCCCCGTGCCCGTCGGCGACCCGCTCAGCCTCTCGGTGCACTCGGCGACCCCCGCCGCCCCGCCGCCCCGCCGCCTGCCCGGCGCCGTCGCCGGTCCGCTGCTCACGACGGTCGGCCCGTCCGGCACCACCGGTGACACCGCGGGCGGCACGGCCACCGGGCTCCTGCTCGTGGGCGAGCCCGGAGTGGGGAAGTACGCCGTCGCGGCCCGCCGCCGCCTGGAGTTGCTGTCCGAGGCCAGCACCCGTATCGGCACCACCTTGGACGTGAGCCGCACGGCCCACGAACTCGCCGAGATGGCCGTCCCGCGCTTCGCCGACTACGTCACCATCGACCTGCCGGAGGCCGTCCTGCGCGGCGAGGAGTCCGCCGACCCCCGCAGTGACCTGTACCGCGCGGTGGTCCACGGCATCCACGACGACCGCCCCTTCTACCCGGTCGGCGAACGGGTCCACCTCCGCCCCAGCACTCCCCATCTCCGCTGCCTGGCCAGCGGAGAAGCGGTGCTGGAACCTGACCTGAGAGCGGCCGCGGGCTGGCGTTCCCAGGAGGCCGACCACACCGAGCGTCTCCTCGCGCACAACGTCCACTCGCTCATCACCGTCCCCCTGCTCGCCCGCGGCGTCGTGCTGGGCATCGCCGGCTTCTACCGCTCGCGGGACTCCGCCTCCTTCGGGGACGACGACCGGTCACTGGCCCAGGAGCTGGCCACCCGCGCCGCCATCTGCATCGACAACGCCCGCCGGTACACCCGCGAACACACCATGGTCCTGGCGCTGCAGCGCAGCCTGCTCCCGCGCGGGCTGCCCGAGCAGAACGCCGTCGAGATCGCCCACCGCTATCTGCCCGCCGAGTCCGGAGTCGGCGGAGACTGGTTCGACGTCATCCCCCTCTCCGGTGCCCGCGTCGCCCTGGTCGTCGGCGATGTCGTCGGCCACGGACTGCACGCCGCCGCCACCATGGGCCGCCTGCGCACCGCCGTGCACAACTTCTCCGACCTGGACCTCGCGCCCGACGAACTCCTCACCCATCTGGACAATCTGGTGGCGCGCCTCGATCGGGAGGAGAGCAGCGAGGAGCCCGCCGGAACCGGCATCATCGGCGCCACCTGCCTGTACGCCATCTACGACCCGACCTCGCAGCGCTGCACCGTGTCCCGCGCCGGCCACCCACCACCCGCGGTCGTCCTCCCCGACGGCACCGTGACGTTCCCCGACCTACCCGCCGGGCCCCCGCTCGGCCTCGGCGGCCTCCCCTTCGAAACCGCCGAGCTCCACCTCCCCGAAGGCAGCCGGCTGGTTCTCTACTCCGACGGACTCATCGAAGACCGCCACCGCGACATCGACACCGCCCTCGATCAGCTGCGCCGCACCCTGGCGCACCCTGACCGCTCGCCCGAGGAGACCTGCCGCGCGGTTCTGGACGCCGTGGCACCCGACAAGCCCGCCGACGACGTCACCCTGCTCGTCGCCCGTACCCGTGCGCTTCCCCCGCACCGGATCGCCACCTGGGACCTGTCCGCCGACCCGGCCCGCGTCTGCGACATGCGCGCCGCCGCCTCCCGCAAGCTGAGCGACTGGGGGTTGGACGGGCTCGCGTTCGCCACCGAACTGCTGCTCAGCGAACTGGTCACCAACGCCATCCGCTACGGCTCCGAGCCCATCCAGGTGCGGCTGATCCTCGATCGCACCCTCATCTGCGAGGTCTCCGACGCCAGCAGCACCGCCCCGCACCTGCGCCGCGCGGCCACCACCGACGAGGGCGGCCGCGGCCTGTTCCTCGTCGCACAGCTCACCCAGGCATGGGGCACCCGGTACACCGCCCGTGGCAAGGTCATCTGGGCCGAGTGCGCCCTGGAGACACCTGAAGCCGTCCCCGGCATATCCGGGATCGATCTGGAGGACATCGCCGCCATCGAATAGCCCGCCTTCGAGGATCAGAGGAACAAAGCGGTCATCGCGTGTCGGAAATGCGGTGGCCAGGCCCGGATGGTAGGAACGGTGCACCGCAAGAAGGCGCACGGCGCAGAAGCCGCGCCAGGCGTTCAGCAGCGTTCCCGGCGCAATGGGGAAGGACTCGGAGGCCGAGCCCTGGAGAGGTCCATGCACGACGCTCCCAGCACGTCAGTGAGCCGACACGCGCGCCGCGGCCCACTCGTCCGCATCCGTGGTCTCAGCAAGCGGTTCGGCGGCACTCTCGCCCTGGCGGGGGTCGATCTCGACATCCACCGCGGCAGCATCCTGGCCCTGCTCGGTCCGAACGGCGCCGGGAAGTCGACCCTCATCAAGACACTCGCCGGGGTCCACCACGCGGACGAGGGTGAGGTGACGGTGGCCGGGCACCCGCTCGGCACCGACGCCGCCTCCCGGAGCATGTCCTTCATCCACCAGGACCTCGGTCTCGTCGAGTGGATGACGGTCGCCGAGAACATCGCCCTGGTGACCGGCTACCCGCGCCGTCGCGGGCTGATCTCCTGGCGGCAGACCCGGGAGCGCTGCACGGAGGCGCTCAGGATCGTCGCCGGACACCTTGACGCCGACGCGCCGATCGCCGATCTCTCCCCCGCCGAACGCTCGCTGGTCGCCATCGCCCGCGCCCTGGCGACGCGGGCCGAGCTGATCGTCCTGGACGAGCCGACCGCCAGCCTCCCCGCCGCTGACTGCGCCCGGCTGTTCGACGTGCTGCACACGCTGCGCGACCGGGGGCACGGCATCGTCTACGTCACCCACCGGCTCGACGAGGTCTACAAGGTCGCCGACACCTTCGCCGTCCTGCGTGACGGCCGCCTCACCAGCTCCGGGCCGCTCTCCGGCCACACTCCCGGGCGCCTGGTGCACGACATCGTGGGCCGGGAACAGACCGGCTACCGGCGCGCCGCCGCCACCGCCGGCCCGGTCGTGCTGAGCCTCGACGGCGTTCGCACCGAGAACAGCGGACCGGTGAGCCTGGAACTGCACGCCGGCGAGATCCTGGGCATGGTGGGCCTCACCGGCGCCGGCCACCTCGACCTGGGCCGCGCTCTCGCCGGCACCCGCCCGATCCTCGCCGGGCGGGCCCTGCTCGACGGCCGTCCCTACAACCCGCACACGGTCACCGCGGCCGTCGCCCTGGGCGTCGGCTTCGTCACCGGAAATCGCCAGCAGGAAGGCTGTGCAGCGGAACTGACGGTACGTGAGAACTTCCTGGCCAACCCCCGCGCGGCCGGCGTACCGGCGCTGCACCGGATCAGCCCTCGCCGCGAGCGCGCCGAGGCCACCGCCCTGATCGAGCGGTTCTCCGTGCACCCCCGCGACAGCGAGGCGCCGATCGCCACCCTGTCCGGCGGGAACCAACAGAAGGTCGTGGTCGGGCGGTGGCTGGGGGTGCGGCGGCGGCTGCTGATCCTCGAGGAGCCGACCGCGAGCGTGGATGTCGGCGCCACCGCCGAGATCTACCGCCTGCTCGACGAGGCGCTGGCTGCCGGCCTGGCGGCACTGCTGATCTCCTCCGACCTCGAGGAGGTCGCCGCCGTGTGCCACCGCGCCCTGGTGTTCGTCCGCGGGACCGTGGCAGCCGCGCTGACCGGCGAGGCCCTCACCGTCACCGAACTCACCCGCGCCGCGTCGGCGCTGCCTGCCGTCACCGGCAGTGACACCAACTGAGGTGCGACGGACCGATGACCCCATCCCCTTCCCGCCGGTCCTTGCCGGACCGCCCGCACGGGCACCTCATCGGCGCCTACGGCCTGCCGGCCCTCGCCGCCCTGCTGTTCCTGATCTTCTCCCTCGCTCTGCCGAACACCTTTCCCACCCTGGACAACGTCTCCTCGATCCTCTCCAACCAGTCGATCCCCGCGATCCTCGCGCTCGGCGCGACCATTCCCATCGTCACCGGCAAGTTCGACCTGTCCATCGGCTTCGGCCTCGGTCTCGCGCACGTCATGGTGCTGCAACTCATCGTCGAGGGGGGCTGGCCCTGGCCCCTCGCCTGCCTCGTGGTGATCCTCGGAGGAACGGCCTTCGGGACTCTCAACGGTGTCATCGTCGAGTTCGGGCGGATCGACTCCTTCATCGCCACGCTCGGCACCGGCAGCATCCTGTACGCCTTCACGGGCTGGATCACCGGCGGCGCTCGGATCGTCCCCGGAGCGGGCGGCCTGCCGGCTGCCTTCACCGACATCTACGACTCCAAGTTCCTCGGCCTGCCGGTCTCCACGTACTACGTGCTCGCCCTCGCCGCCGCCCTGTGGCTGCTGCTGGAGCGGCTGCCGCTCGGCCGGTACATGTACGTCATCGGCTCCAACACCCGCGCCGCCGAACTCGTCGGCATCCCCACCCGCCGCTACAGCATCTACGCCTTCGCCGGTTCGGGTCTGGTCGTCGGCTTCGCGGGCGTCCTGCTCGCCGCGCAACAGCAGATCGGCAACCCGAGCGTCGGCATCGACTACCTGCTGCCGGCCTTCGTCGGCGCGCTGCTCGGCTCCACAGCGATCAAACCCGGCCGGCCGAACGCTCTGGGAACCCTCGTCGCGGTGGCCGTCCTCGCCATCGGCCTTGCCGGTATCGGCCAGCTCGGCGCCGACTTCTGGGTCATCCCGCTGTTCAACGGTGCGGCCCTGCTCATCGCCGTCGGCCTGGCCGGCTACTCCGCGCGCCGCCGCCAGCGCGTCGGCGCCACCCAACCCCGCCGTTCACCCGCCGAGCCGTCGGCTGTGCCGCCGACGGACGGCCCTCCTCCCGAGGGCACGCCATGAGCCGCCCGGCGGCCCTCCCCGACCTCCGGTGGTCTTCCCCCGCTGCCGTCCCCGCCGCAAGGAGCACCGTGTACGCGAACCGCAGCACCGCCCTCCGAGTCGCGGCTCTGCTGGCAGCAGCAGCCGGCGTCCTCGCCGGCTGCGAGCGCGGTGTGTCGACCGGTAGCGGGCCCTCCGTCGGCGGGCCTTCGACCGCCGGTTGCCCGGCCGCTCTCGCCGCGGCCAAGACAGACGTTCAGCAGGCGGAGAAGGCCGACATGGCCTGGAACGGCCCCACCAGCGGCCCCACGGCGGTTTCCGGAAAGACCATCGTCTACGTCGCCCAGACCATGACCAACCCCGGCGTGGCGGGCGTCGCGGAGGGAGTCCTCGAAGCCGCGAGGACCATCGGGTGGAGCGTCCGGGTGATCGACGGACAGGGCACGCCCGTCGGCATCCAGGCGGCGTTCAACCAGGCGCTCGACCTCAGACCCTCGGGCATCGTCATCGGCGGCTTCGACCCCGATCTGACGTCGCAGCAGACGGCGCGTGCCAATGCGGCGCACATCCCGCTCGTCGGCTGGCACGCGGTCGCCGCCCCGGGCCCGAGCGAGAACCCCTTGCTCTTCAGCAACATCACCACCAACGTCGGGGACGTCGCGAAGATCAGCGCGGACTGGATCATCGCGGAGTCCAACGGCAACGCCGGAGTCGTCGCCTTCACCGATGATTCGATCCCGTTCGCCAGGAACAAGTCCGAACTGATCAAGAATGAACTCGCCACCTGCCCCAGCGTGAACCTCCTGGCCTCCGAGAACATCCCGATCCCGGACGCCAGCACCCGCACCCCTCAGGAGGTCTCCTCCCTCCTCGCCCGCTTCCAGGGTCAGTGGACGTACTCCGTCGCCATCAACGACCTGTACTTCGCCGATGCCGCACCGGCCCTGCGCGCGGCCGGCAAGCCGGGCAGTGGCCCCCCGTTCAACATCGGCGCGGGCGACGGCGACCCCTCGGCCTTCCAGCGCATCAACAGCGCGCAGTTCCAGGCCGCCACCGTGCCCGAGCCGCTCTCCGAACAGGGCTGGCAGATCGTCGACGAGTTCAACCGCGCCTTCTCCGGCACCTCCGCCAGCGGATACGTCGCACCGGTCCACATCGCCACCGCTGACAACAGCGGCGGGGCCACCTCCTGGGATCCGCCGGGCTACCGCGAGGCATACCGGAAGATCTGGGGCAAGTAGACGCGATTGTCGGAATGCAGAGAATCGAGCGTGGGAAGCCATCCCGACTGCGGGACAACCCACCTGAGCAGGGGGCAGACGAATTGCGTTCGCCAGCAGCCGGCGCCGAATCGTTAGGCTGCGCGCTGTGACCGAGAATCTTGAGCTGCGTACGTTTCAGGTGGGCGGGATCCACGCCGAGTTGCGCGAGCTGCACATGTCGGACGACCTCGAAGGGATGATCGAGGGCACGCCGTACCTGCATCGTCGGTTCAGGATTATGCAGTTGGAGAAGCAGCTCGCAGGTCCGCAGGGTATGTATGTCCACGACCTGGACCGCATCCGGGCCGACGCCGCCGCGCGGGTGGACACCTGGCTGCCACGGGCCAGGGTGCATGCCAGGCTGAGCGCGCCCTGGCGCCCCGACGGCATGACCGAACCCGGCCACAGCGAGCTGTCCGTGGTGTGGTTCCAACAGGCCGGCGAGGACCCCTTCGGCCGGTTGGCCGAGATCGTGCGACCGTTGGACTGGACTGCACTGGCCCGGTTCGAAGCAGCTTCTGACTAGCGGGAGAACAGCCCCAGCCGTGCGTCCTGGTCCGCCGGTCGGCAGCCGGCTGGCCGCTGACCAGGGCCTACTTCGACGCCGGTCGGCGGCTGTGGCCGGCAGCTCGGGAACGGCCGCGGGGCCCCTCGCGTGCAGGACCCACTCGGCCGCGGGTTTGGTGCCGCCAGTCGCCGACAAGCAGCAGGACCGCCGAGTGTATGGGCACTGCGGCCGGCCCGAGCCCCACAGCGCACCGAGCGCCGCGCCCTCCACCCGGCAGGTCCGGTCGCGGCGGCTACCAGGGCACCACCTGGCCCCGGTGGTCGACGAAGTGGAGACCGGGCTTCCCACGGTGGCGCTCAATCGTCTCCGCCACCCCGGGGATGCTCTCCTCCACGCTGAGATCGGCGTCAGGCCCGCCGAGTTCGGTGCGCACCCAGCCCGGGTCCATGAGCAGCAACGTCCGCGTGTCCTGTGCGTTGCGCGCTGCGTAACTGCGCATCAGCTGGTTCAGCGCGGACTTGCTGGCCCGGTACAGATCCTGCCCGCCGTCGGTGTTCAGGGTGATGCTGCCCTGGTCGGAGGACATGACGCCGATGGTCCCGGTCGGCGCGACCAGCGGGCGGAGGCTCTCCACGACACGCATCGGGCTGAGCGCGTTGGTGATCATGACCTCTGTGAACATCCGCGTCGGCACCTCGCCGATCGGAATGTCGCCGCGCGTGATGGCGGCGTTGACGAAGAGCAGATCGAGGGTGCGCCCCGCCACCCGGTCGCGCAGCGCCGAGATCTGCTCCGGCTCGGTCATCTCCAGCGACTCGACGGTCAGCCGCCCTTCGGCTGCGTCGAGCAGGTCGTGCAGGCCGGTGCGCCGGCTGCCGCGGACCGTGCCGATGACGTCCCAGCCGCGGCGGAGGTACTCAGCGGCGAGCCCGAGGCCCAGGGTCCGGGAGGCGCCGACGACGAGGGCGGTCTTTCGGGAGCCGGAGCCGCCCGTCGGAGTAGTTGTGGCGATCATAAGCCAAGTCTCCGAGCGGTCCTCGCCGGGTGTCCAATACCCTTCCGAGCGCATTGATACGGTGCGGACATGGATCTGGATCTGCGCAGGCTCCGCTACTTCGTCGCGGTGGCCGAACACCGGCACTTCGGCCGCGCGGCGCAGGCGCTCTTCATCGCACAGCCGGTCCTGAGCCGGCAGATCCGCGCGTTCGAGCAGGAGCTGGGATGCCGGCTGCTCACCCGGACCACGCGCAGCGTCGAACTGACCCCCGCCGGACGGCAGCTGTACGACGAGGCGCGCAGGATCACCACAGTGGTGGACACGGCCCTGCGACGCGTGCACGAGGCCGAGCGGGGCGAGCGGCGGCTCGTCATCGCCTTCTCACCCGGCCTGCACGTGTCGCACGCGATCCGGGCGTTCGCGGCGAGCCACCCGGAGGTCGGGGTCGACGTCCTCCCGCTGCGCTGGTGGGAACAGGATGCGCCGCTGCGCGACGGCCGCGCGCACCTCGGATTCCTGCGGCGGCCCTTCGACGACTCGGGGCTGCGCACCATCCCCATCGGTCACGAGCGCAAGGTCGCGTGCCTGCCCGTGACGCATCCGCTGGCCAGCCGTGACTCGCTCACCTCCGCCGACCTCGACGGCGAGCCGATCCTCGACGCCAGGACGCGGCGGACGTCCTCCTTGGAGGAGAAGTTCGAGCTCATCGCCTCCGGGCAGGGCATCGCGTTGGTCCCCCTGAGCGTCGCGGGCTCGTACTCCCGCCCCGACCTCGTCCACGTGACCGTCTCCGACGCCCCGCCCGTCGAGACCTGCCTCGCGGTACCGGTGAACGGCTGCGCGGGCCCCGTACCCGACTTCCTGGACATCGCCACCGTGACCCTGCGCCGGTACTCCGGCGATCCGTCCCACGGGTAGCGCCAGTACTCGAAGCCCTCCCAGGAGGCCGGTGGGCCTCGTCGCAGACGAGGACGCGGAAGGAGGCGGGCGAGAGCGTCGCGCTTTCGGCCGGAGGTCCAGCAGCCCCCGCAGAGGACTGAACGACGCAGCACTCGGCGACTGGACGGAAGCAGCGTGCCGCACGGCCATCGGCGGAGGCCAAACCCAAGCGGACCTGGCTGTGCGCTCCTTGAACTTCGCGCGTCCGCCGATAGGCCACGCGACGCTCCTCACACGGCTGCCGTCCGGCGGCACACACCGCACCACCGGACCGGGACTGTCGCTCCACGCCTCCCCCACCCTGCAGTCTCCAGTCACTGGAGAGTCAAGGCCATTCCCCGGCTGGGCCCCGACCGGACCTTCCTCCGCGGCCATCCGCGCCGGGGGCGGCGGCCGCCCGACAGTGGGCCTGAGCTTGTGCGCACCACGGGTTCAGCGCGCCGCCGCCTGCGCGGCCTCAGTCCACGCTACGGCGCAGCGCGAGGATCGCGGCGACGGCCTCCAGCCAGCGCGCCAGCGTCTCGTCCCCGTCGACGTTCTGCACCACGGCTGCGGCGGTGGCCAGCCATTCCCGGGCCAGCCCGGCCGGGGCGGCACCGGGCAGCGGCTCGGGCAGGTCGGCCGCGTAGCGGGTGCCGCCGCTGCGCACCACCTCGGCGAGGAAGCCGAGCGAGCGGGGGATGACGCCGAGCCGGTCGGCGGCCAGTCCGGCGGCGACCGCGCCTTCGCCGAAGAGCACCGCCCGGTGGGCGCCGCCCATCGCGATGCCGTAGCGGATCAGGGTGGGGACGTCGAGCGCGGACAGCTCGCCGTCGGTGCACTGCTGGTAGGTGTTCACGGTGCCTCGTTCTCCGGGGTTGCAGGGAATTGGACCGGGCCGGGTGTCATCGGACCGTGAGCGAGTAGGTGAACCACTCCACGCTCTTCTCCTTCCCCGCGGCGATGCTCGCGCCGTTGCAGGTGTTCGGAGGGCATTTCCGCAGGACGATCCAGGTCTGCCCCGGGCCTTGTGCCCGGAATGTGAAGTAGCCGGACCCTCCGGCCCCGACCATGTCCTCGCTTCCCGGGTCAGCCAGGTACGACTTCTTCGTCAGGCGCACGACAGCCGTATCCGGCTGGGGGTCCCCCACCGTCCACCAGTAGCCCGTCGAGGGATTCTCGGCCACCCGGATCGAGAACGGCTTCCCCTTGCCCACCTCGATGGAGGTCTGGTCGGCGGCGAAGACCTTGCCCTTCTCGGACTGCTCCGGCTGACCGCCGCAGGCGGCCACGAGCACGACAAGGGCGGCCGCCACCGCGGCCCGGCCGAGCGTATGAACTCCCATCTGCTGCCTCACTCCGGGAGCTGGACGGCGGAGACGTTCGGCAACCGGTTGTCGGAGGCCTTGTCCATCCGACCGTTGACGAAGTCGTCCTCGCTGACCCAGGTGGTGGTGCCCCAGGGGTTGTAGATCTGCAGCATGCCGCCCTCCTGTCCAATGATCATCATCTGATGTGAGGTGGGCTTGCCCTTCTCATCGTGTCCGTCGACGACCACGGGCACCGGCTTGCCCTCGGCCACGGCCTTGTCGATGCCCGGCAGGACCGCCCTCTTGTCGTCCGCCTTGCCCAGGTTCCGGTAGTCGTACTTCGCACCCGTGTGGGCGCTGATCTCCTTCGCGGCGACCGCCTTCTGGCCATCCACCCCCATGCCGTACCAGTTGTCCCCGCCCTTGCCATCGGTGTGGACACGGTGCTGCTCGTCCAGCAGACGGCGCCGGAACGCCTCCGGATCGTCGTCGCTGCCCGATGCACCACCGGTCAGTTCCAGGGCGTAGACCGGGTCCACGATCGCCCGCGCGACGACGGTGGAGGTCGCCACACAGGTGCCGTCGGTCTGCGACCAGGCCGCGGGGCCGAACCAGACGCCGTCCGTGTTCTTGTTCGAGCCGTTGTCGTTGCTGCCGCCGCTGGAGTTGTCGTCGTCCTCGGTGCGGACCGGGGTCAGGTGCTCGCGCAGCCACTGCGGGTCCTTGCCGTGGATCTTGCCCTGGAACGCCCGGATCTGGTCCATGTCGTGCCCGGCCGCCAGCGCCTTCATCAGGTACGCCCGCTCCTGCGGCGACTTGGAGTCGGCCAGCAGCTTCTCGAACTCCGCACGGTCCTTCTCGTTCATCTTCTCCAGGAACTCGCCCGACCTCTTCAGGTCGTTGGCCGACAGCAGCTCGTTGAGCTCCGTCGGCCCGTCCGGGCCGGACGCGTCCGCCAGCACCAGCTTGTCCGCGTCCGAGAGTTCGTGCGTGCTGATCTTGCCCGCACGGGCCTCGGATGCAAGCTTGTTCAGGTCCCGCGCCGCCGCGCGGGCCGCGTCGTCCGCCTCCTCCGCCGCCTGGAGCAGGGATTTCACGCCGATGTTGGCGTGCCCCTGCGCCTCCTTGCGCTGCGCCTCCTCGGCGTCCTTCTCCACCAGGTCGTCGAACCAGCCGTCCTTGTCGCCCAGGATCTTCAGGGCGTGTTCGAGCGCCGGACGACCGGAACGGTCCAACTGCTGGGCCGACTGCAGTGCGTCGGCGAGTACCAGCAGCGCGCGACCGCCCTGGTGGAGGGCGGTGGTCAGCTGGTCCACCGCGCGGGCCGCCGCGCCCACCACCTCGCTCGCCTTCGCCCCGGTCGAGCCGGTCCAGACGTCCGGCAGCCCCTGCTGGGCGACCTGGGTGACGCGGCCGTGCACGTCCTCCGAGTTCGCGGCCTCCCGGATGTAGCGCTGTCCGGCCGCCTCTATCGTGGCGGGCTCCCCGACCGGGGCCTGCACCGCCAGGGCCTTCCTGATCTCGGAGATCAACTCGTTCTTGCTGCCCGCCCCGCCTATGGTGCGCACCCGCTCCGCGAGTTCACTGCGCCGCTGGGTGGTCGACCCGCCCGCCATACGTCCTGCTCCCCGTCGATGTCCGGTGTCGTGGCCCGTCGTGGTCCGGCTCAGCCGAACGGGCGGTGCTCGCCGGCGGCCGCGGCCGACAGGTCGGCCACCACCCCTTGGTCCGCGGACTGGTAACCCGCTGTCGAGGTACGGACCTTGCCGGCGAGTTCGCTCAGCGCGCCCTGCAGCGTGCTGGTCTCGGACTGCCACGCGGCGGCGAACCCGGTGTACGCGGCTCCGGAGTCACCACCACCGAACACGTCCACGGCGTAGCAGACCGGGTCAGCCACCGCCGCCCTGATCCCGCCGACCCCCTCCGCCGCCCTGTCCAGCGCCTTCGCCTGCTCCTGCGCACCCACGCTCTGGACCATGTACCCGGTACCACCAGGCATTGCCGACCCCCCTCAGAGTTCTTCGCCCGACAACGCATCAACTTACGTGAGGAAACACCCTCCGACCTGCGCTTCACGGGGCACGGGCAGCGGCTGGTGCGGCGCGACGACAGGCCTGTGACCAGGCCGTGACACACATCGCCGGACGACCGCGGTCCGTCGGCGGGCTGCTCTTCGGCATACCGGCCTTCGACCGCGAGGCGCTGGAGACCGCGCTGGGAGAAGAGGGCGCCTTCGGGCGCCGATGCCGTGACGAGTCCGCCGCCCAGGTCCCCCTCGTGACCGCCGTGGCTCGCTCACCCCATCCTCAACCGGTCTCCGGTGGTTCGGCGGTGGCGCTGGTCGTCGTGGTGGCGCGCGCGTACGCGGCGGCGCGGATCTGGGAGGGGCCGCAGGCCCACACCATGACCCGGCCACCGGTCCGCGCCAGCGGGCGGTCCCAGCCCGCGCGGACCAACCAGGGCCGGCGTACTGCGAGTTCGGCCCTGCCCCAGTCCGGAAGGAGGCCGATCGAGGCGTTCGTCAGCACCCGTACGGCAAGACGCTCGCGACGGCTGCGGCCGAAGCCGCGAAGCAGCCGGAGCACTTCCAGGGCGGGCGGCGTGATCCGCAGCTCGGGCCGGATCCGGGCGAGGTAGGCCGCCACCTCGGCGCGGGACCGGGGCACGGCAGTGGCGCCCAGCCGTTCGGCGACGCGGGCCGCCTCCGCGTAGTAGCCGTCGCACTCGGCGGCGGTCAGCGGGATGGCGGAGAAGGTCTGGTAACCGGTCAGGAAGCAGTGGACCTCGGCGACGTGCACCCAGGTGAGCAGCTCGGGGTCGTCGGCGCGGTAGGGGCGGCCGTCCGGTGCGATTCCGCGGATCCGCGGGTGGATCCTGCGTACACTCGCGATCGCTCGCTCGGCCGCGGCCGTCGAGCCGAGCGTGGTGGTGGTGACGAAGCGGGCCGTCCGGTTGAGCCGCCCGGTCGGGTCGACCCGGAAGTCGGAGTGCGCGTCGACCGCGGCCATCGCCAGCGGGTGCAGGGACTGCAGCAGCAGTGCCGCGAATCCACCCGCCAGCATCCCGGCCGGGTGTCCGTGCACCCGCCACACCACGCTGTCCGGGCCGAACAGACCGGGGTCCCCGGCCGGGCGGTCGTAGCGCTCCAGGTGCAGGTCCGGCCCGTGGACGGTGGCGTTGATCTCCGCCAGCAGCCGCGCCCGGAGCGCGGCGAGCGGCGTGCGCCGCAGCCCGCCCGCACCCGTTCCCGACCCCGTCATGCCCACCCCTGCCGCTCGCCGCCCAGGGACCCCACAGTACCGACGGGGCGGCGAGGGCGGGGAGGCGGCGGGGCGCTCCTGATGTGCCGCCGGCGACCGGGGGCGGGTGCGGCGACCCGCGGAGGCGGGCGGGGATGAGCCGGGGCGTGGCGGGCCACGGGCTCCTCGGACGGCCTGGGCCGGGCGTCAGGAACGGCGCAGTGACGTGATCACGAAGGTGGGGATCACGACCGCCCCGACGATCAGGTGCATCAGGGCCAGCAGGAGCTGGTCGGTCGTGCTGATTCCCGTCCCGTTGTAGGGAAGGCTGCCGACGAGCGTCAGGACCGCGAGCACGGTCCAGATGACGGTGGCCCGGCGTGGGACGAATCGTTCCAGCAGCTCCAGCAGGGCCCAGCCGAGCAGGGTCGGGACGATGGAGGAGGCGCTCACCAGGCTGATCAGGACGGACTGGGCCGGCAGGCCGAACACCGCGGGCGTCTTCAGGTCGAACCCGGCGATGTCGGTGAGGACGATCATGTACAGGAGATTCGCGAGGAGGCCGACGCAGATGGCAGCGGAGCGCACCGGCCAGGTCGGGGCGCCGGCGGGGCGAGGGGTGGATGGTCTCGGTGAGGGCGATGCGGTGGCCATGATGGCTGCTCCGTTGGAAGAGTCGGGGGTCAGCGGATGACGGGCAGGATGAGGTGGGAGGGGTGGTCGCCGTCGTGGTGGACGAGGTCGCGGCCCACCTGGTGGCCGTAGTAGTGGTGGAGCAGGCCGTCGGCGACCGCGGAGTCCCCGTTGGCGATCTCCAGGCGGATGCGGCTGCCCTTGGGGAAGAGATGGGACGTCGGCCAGAACTCGATCTCGTAGCGGACGACGGTCCCCGGCTCGATCGGCTGGGTCGGGTGGGTGCGGTGGGAGGCCTTCAGCCAGCCGCGGGTGACCATCGCGGAGGGCCGCGGCACGTTCTTGGCGACCTTGCGCATGAGGGTCTGCTTGAGCTTCGCAACGGCCTTCTGCTCGGAGATCTTGACGTGGAAATCCGTGTCGGTCCGGTCGGACTCCGCGTACAGCACCAGGGTGATCTTCCCGGTGACCTCGATGTCGTGTTCTAGGGGCGGAGTGGTGAAGGTGAGCATCCCGCGGGTGGGTTGCGGGATGCCGTCGGTGATGACGGTGGTGCCCACCGTCCACTCGGGGTTGGGGTAGTCGTAGCCGGTCGGCTCTCCGGCCGGCTGGGCGGGGCGGTGGTGAGGCTGCCGTCATTGAGTGAGTGGACGGCGTGCGCGGGTTCGGGGTTCAGGTAGAACGTGGTCGGCACGGCTCGCCGCAGTGGCCATTCGGATTCCTCCCGCAGCCGGCTCCCTGCGTTGCCGACCTGGATACGGACCGGCGGGCCGTCCATGACACCGTTGTCGATGCCCTTGAGCCAGTGGTCGTACCAGGGGCGGATGTAGGTGTCGAGGAACTCGGGTTGGTAGTAGCGCTCGTGGCTGTCGGTGCCGGCGAGCACGACCAGGCGCTTGTCGGTCCCCTTGAGCCGTTCCTAGCCGTCGAGCTGACCGCGCAGGTGCAGTCCGACGCTGTACCACCAGGCGATGTTGAGCACCGGGACGTCGATGTCCTCCACCTTCACCGCTCGCTGGTCCCACCAGTCGTCGAAGACGGGCCGGTCCAGGCTCATGCCGATGATGTCGGCGGTGATGCCGCCGGGCCGGGGCGGGGTGCCGCCGCCGATGGCGGCGGCGGCACGGAGGTGGTCGGTCGACCAGAAGGTGACGAAGCCCATGGAGTAGACCCCGCCGTGGTAGACCGCGTCGTGGTAGAGGTCGGTGAACCCGTTGTAGACCAGCGCGCAGGTCAGGTGCGGCGGGCGCTGCGCGGCAGCCAGCCACTGGTTCACGCTGTAGGCGCTCTCCCCGATCATCGAGACCTTCTGGGTGGACCAGGGACGAGAGGCGATCCACTCGATGGTGTCGTAGAGGTCGCGCTGCTCGGCGGGCCCGAACAGCGCGAAGTCCCCCTCGGACCTGCCGGTGCCGCGCTGGTCGGCGACCACGAGCGCATAGCCGTGGCCCGTCCAGTAGTCGAGCGGGCCGGTCTCGATGAACCGGATCGACACCGCCGGCAGGTACACCAGGTCCTTCTGGTACGGCGCCACCGCATACAGCGCCGGGAACGGGCCGTCCCCGTCCGGCAGGTACACATCGGCGCAGATCCGGGCGCCGTCGGACGCCGTGATCCACTCATCTTTGAGCATGCGCATGATCAACTCCTAATTTCCTCACATGTGGAAACTAGTTTCAGCGCATGATGAAACTCCCGGGGACGGCAAGGGAGTCCCTCTTCGGACCGTTGCGGAAGGTGATGTGGCGTGACTGGGCGAGGCCCGCGAGGGGAACGCGGAGAACAGGCGGACAAGATCATCGCCGCGGCCCGCAGATCGTTCGCCACCCGCGGCTACGCTGCGACCTCACTCCGGGCGGTCGCCCAGGACGCCGGTGTCGACCCCGGCCTGGTGCACTACTACTTCCGCACCAAGACCGGGCTGCTGGAAGCGGTCATGCAACCCCCCGAGGCGTTCGGCGCGGCCGTGGCCGCCGCCGCCGAACAGCCCGTGCACCAGCGCGGGCGCGCGTTCGTCCAGGCCAATCTCCGCCTGTGGGAGGACCCGGCCTCCGCCGAGATCCTGCGCTCCATCATCCTCACCGCCTCCCAGGAACCCGCCGCCATGCAGCGTCTGCGGCAGTTGTTCTCCGAACTCGTCCTGGCCGTCGTCTCCCACGGCCTGCCCGACACCGAACGCACCCTGCGCGCCAGCCTCATCGCCACCCAGATCGTCGGCATGGTCATGAACCGCTACATCTGGCAGGTCGGCGACATCGCCACCCTCCCCGCCGACACCGTCACCGACCTCCTCGCCCCCACCATCCAGCACTACCTCGCCGACCCCCTGCCCACGAAGCCCGGCGACCGCTGGAGCCTGGGCTGACCGGATCCGTTCGGCGATCGGCCCCGCCATCCGTCCGGGGTGTCACCGGCCACCCCCTGCCACCACCGATACAGGTGGCCGACTCCCCCCGGCCGGAGGATGCGCCCGCCGACACCGCCCGGCACCTCCAACCCGACCGGGGCCGACCGTCCGAGCACGGCGACGACCCGTCCTCGGCCGGAGCCGTACCCGGGGTAGGAACCAGGCGGCGTACGGCGTCTCGCACCCACGCGCGGGCCATGGACGGACGGGCGTTGTTCTTGAATGGTCGCTCATGTATGTTCGCTCCATGCCCAGACCCCGCGAGTTCGACCCCGACACCGTGCTCGACCAGGCGATGCTGCGGTTCTGGGAGCGCGGATACCGGGCCACGTCCATCGAGGACCTGGTGAAGGCCACCGGCGTCAAGCCCGGCAGCATCTACAGCGCATTCCCCGGTGGCAAGCACGCGCTCTTCGTGAAGTCGCTGGAGCGCTACTCCAAGCTGGTCGTCCCCCAGAAGCTGGGCGAACTGGGGGCCCCGAACGCCTCGGTGGCGGAGGTCCGTGGCTACTTCGACGGACTCGTGCGCGACCTGCTGAGCCCGGAAGGGCGGCAGGGATGCCTCCTGGTCAACACCGCGATCGAGAAGGCGGCCGAGGACGACGAGGCGGCGGCGGTGGTGCGCGGCCACCTCGCGCGCCTGGAGCGGTGCATGACCCACGCACTGGAGAACGCGGCCCGCCGCGGCGAGGTGCGCGAATCCCTCGATGCGGGCGGCAGCGCCAAGCTGCTGGTCGCGACCTGCCAGGGTCTGATGGTCGTGGGTAAGGCGAATCCCGACGAGGCGCTCCTGCGGGCGATCGTCGACAACGCCTTCGCCGCCCTCTCCTGACGGCGCGGCACACGGGCCACCACACGGTGGCCCTTTCGTCGGCCCAATAGATGAATAACCATTCAAGAATGAGGTAGGACATGAAGGCCATCGTCATATCCGCCCACGGCGGCCCCGAGGTGCTCACCGTCACGGAACTGCCCGACCCGGTCCCCGCCGTCGGCGAGATCCTCATCAGGGTCAAGGCGTTCGGCCTCAACCACGCCGAGGCGTACATGCGCAGCGGCGCCTGGGGCCAGGTCGCCGCTGTTCCGGGGATCGAGTGCGCCGGCCTGGTCGAGGCCGACCCTTCGGGCGAACTCCCCGTCGGTACGAGGGTGGTGGCGATTCTCGGCGGCATGGGGCGGACCCGCAACGGCAGCTACGCGGAGCTCGTGACCGTCCCGGCGGCCAACGTGGCGGTCGTGCGCTCGCAGCTGCCCTGGGCCGACCTGGCCGCAGTGCCCGAGGTGTACGCGACGGCGTTCAGCGCCCTGCACGGCAACCTGACCGTGCGCCCCGGGGAGACGCTGCTGGTCCGGGGCGCGACCTCCTCGCTCGGGCAGGCCGCCGTCAACCTGGCCGTCCAGCACGGTGCGAGCGTGATCGCCACCACCCGCAGCGAGGCACACGTACCGCTGCTCCAGGAGATCGGAGCCACCGACGTGCTCATCGACGGCGGCCACCTGGCGGCCGAGGTCGAACGCCGGGGCCTCGCCGTCGACGCCCTGCTCGACGTCGTCGGCAACAGCGTGCTGCGCGACTCGCTGGCCTCGGTCCGCCCGCGCGGGAGGGTCTGCCAAGTGGGCTTTCTCGGCGGCTTCGCGCCCGTGCCGGACTTCGACCCGATCACCGACCTGCCCAGCGGAGTACAGCTGAGCTTCTTCGGCAGCGCCTTCGTCCTGGGAAGCCCCGCGTTCCCGCTCGCGGACATCCCGCTGGACGCGATCTACGCCCAGGTCGAGGCCGGCACCCTGAAGGCCCGACCCACGCGGGTGTTCGGCTTCGACGAGATCGTGGAGGCTCATCGCGTGCTGGAGGCCGGCCGGGCGCTGGGAAAGATGGTCGTCGCTCTGGACTGATTCGTCCCGCCCGGTAGGCCGGGGGGCCGTGATCATCCTGGCCTTTGTCCGCGCCCGCCGGAGCGCCGGCCCGCGGCCAAGTGCTCCTCGGCCCGGACCCCCGACGAGATCCGGCTGTATGCCCGTCGCGACTGACGTCGCGGTCCGACCCTCCGGAGATGAGACTGGAGTGACAGATCCCGGCGTTTCGGTGAGGAGTACGCCATGTCAGGTCTCGTACGCAAGAGCCTCGACACACCCGAGGAGGTCCGGCCCTTCGAGCAGGACGCGGGGAAGGTGGAGCTGGTCAACCTGGATGCCGGAGCGGTCGGCCGGGGAACCTTCGAACCGGGATGGAAGTGGTCGAAGCACATCAAGCCCATCGCCGGGACCGACAGCTGCCAGGCCTCGCACATGGGCTACGTGATCTCCGGCCGGATGCACATCGTGATGGACGACGGCGAGTCGGCGGAGTTCGGCCCCGGTGACTTCATGATCTGCCCGCCCGGCCACGACGCCTGGGTCGTGGGCGACGAGGCCTGCGTTGTCATCGACTGGCAGGGCTTCGCGGACTACGCCAAGAAGTGACGCGTCGGCCCCGATCCGCCGGCGTCGTGCTTGTGGCAGTCGGCATGTCGGCACCGGTGTTCACCGCGCCACCGAGGGCACCGACGGCTCCCGCCGCCCCGGCCCCTCGGTGGCGGCCTCCAGGTGGCCTGCCGGTGACTGCCGCCCCAGGGTGCGCCGTGTCCGACACCTCCCTCCCGGTCTCACACTGCTCTTGCCGCCCCTGCCCCATCGTGAGGACAGCCCAGGACAGCGGGCCGCTCCGGCGGGACGATGAGAGAGGAGGGGGACGGCGGATGGAGATCCACCTCCACCGAGCTCGAACTGCTCGCGCATCACACGAGCCGGGGTGGATGGGCCGGCGTGCCGCGCCCCGGTGGACGGTCTGTTCCTGGTCGCGGTGAGCGACCGCGGCAGCCTGGACTTCGAAGGAGCGGGCCATGAGATACCCGGTCATCGTGGGAATCGACGGTACGGACGCCAGTCACGACGCCATCGACTGGGCCGCGGAGGAGGCTGCCCTGCGTCGGGCCCCCCTGCACATCCTGCACGCCTGGCTCGGCGAAACACTGAACGCGCCGGCCGGGCAGGACACCCGGCGCACCCGGGACGCCGGGGAGGAGGCCCTTGAAGCGGCTCGCGACCAGGCCCGGATGCACCGTCCGGATCTGGCGGTCACCACCGATCTGGCCGACGACTACGCCCGGGACGCCCTGCTCGCCGTGTCGGGCGAGGCGGACCTCCTGGTACTCGGGACACGCGGCTCGGGTGGGTTCCCCCGGCTGCTGGTCGGCTCGACAAGCCTGTCCGTGTCCTCCCACGCCCTGTGCCCCGTCGTCGTCGTCCACTCGCCGGACGTCCGGGCCGCGGCCGGCGGCGTGCTGGTGGGAGTCGACGGTGAGAAGTACAGCGACGACGTCCTCGCCTTCGCCTTCGAGGCCGCGCTCAGGAGGAGCCTGCCACTGCAGGCGGTGCACGCCTGGAGCTATCCCCTGATCAGCGGGCCCGGTCACGCGTTCCCTCCGGTGTACGAGGAGAATCACGTCGCCGCCGAGCGGGAGCGGTTCCTGGCCGAGGCGCTTGCGGGCAGCCGCCAGCAGTTCCCCGAGGTCGAGGTGACCGAGGCCGCGGTGCGCTCCAGCGCGGCGAAACTGCTGGTGGCTCGCTCCGAGTCCCATCAGCTGGTGGTGGTCGGGCGCCACGGAGCGGTACGCGGACCCATGCGGCGGCTCGGCTCGGTGAGCCAGGCGGTCGTGCAGCACGCGCACTGCCCGGTCGCGGTGGTGCCGGTGGGCTGAGCCGGCCGGTGGCCGGGTGGGCCGCCGGGTGCCTGCGACGAGAGCGGCGGCTGCGCCCGGAGCCCGCCCGGCGCCGGGCCGGTGCCGGGCCGGTGAGGCCCCTCGCCCCACACACAGGGCCGACCGGCCTCCGCCCCGGGCCCGACCGGCCCTCCCCCACGGGCGGCGGGCGGCGGACGATGAAGGTGATCAATTCTGCCGGAGCGCCGGAGCGCCTCCGACGCCGGCCGAAGGGACTCCCATGAACGGGTCCAAGAGCCCCGTCCCGTCGCCACGGGCATCGTGCGGTCCGGGGCGAGCAGGAGGGCCGTGCGCCGGGCCTCGGCGCGGCAGCGTGTCGCGGTCCGCCTCTCGTGCCCCCGATCGTCGGGCCGACACTCCCGCAGCACGGGTACGTGAGGAAGTAGAGAGAGGCGAGACGCCATGCAGGCACTGATCGTGTACGAGAGCATGTACGGCAACACCCGCGAGGTCGCCGAGGCGATCGCGGAGGGTGTCCACGAGGCCGAGCCCGAGGCGTCGGTGAGCTGCGTCCCGGCCGCCGCGGCGGGGCCGGACGTCACCCGGGCGGCCGACCTGCTCGTGGTCGGCGGTCCGACCCACATGCACGGGATGTCCTCCGGCCTCAGCCGCAAGATGGCGCAGTCCGCCGGGGCCAAGCACGAGGGCGGGACCTCGCGCGAGCCCGCGGCGGGAGCCGAGGGCCCGGGGCTGCGCTCCTGGTTCCACGACCTGCCGAAGACCGAACCCGGCACCCATGCCGCGGCCTTCGACACCCGCGCCGACTCCCGGATGAGCGGCGGCGCAGCCGGCGGGATCGCCCACCGGCTCTCCCAGCACCACTACGACGTGGTGGTGGAGCCCGAGGGCTTCATCGTCGAGGACACCGAAGGCCCCCTGCGCGCCGGGGAACTCGATCGGGCCAGGGCCTGGGGGGCGAGCCTCGTCTGACGCCGCATCCCGGCACACGCCCAGTGGCCCGACCACCGGGCGCCGGTGGGTGCGGTGGCGAAGCCGGTCCGCGGGACCGGACCGCCCGGGGCGACCGGCAGATCGGAGCGCGCGCCGCTCCGGACGCCCGCGCCGCGCCACCACATCAGGGCAGTCCGCGATCGGCCCACGCGAGGAGGACGGCACAGGACGTCTGGACGGGAAGACCGCCGTGGTCACCTGCGGGCGCGCGGGCATCGGCACGGCCAATCGTGCGGCGGATCGCCGATGAGGGTGCACAGGTGACCGTCGCCGACGTACTCGACGCCGAAGGCGGGGAGCCGGCCGCCTCGCGGGCGAGCGGGCGCACTCCCGCCGACTGGACGTCACCATTGCCGTCCGCTCGGCCGCCACGACTTCGCCGGAGCGGTGGCCCCCGAGCACTGGCCGGTGGCAGGCCGACGTTCCGTCTGATGGACAGCCGGTATGGCGATCACCGTGACTGGGCCGAGATCGAGGAGTGGGCCGAGGGGATCGCCCGCCGCCCTCGCGACCGGCCCCTGCGGTGACCTTGCCGGTGGGGTGCCGGCGCGCGAGCGGAGGATCGCCACCGAGCCGCCCAGGTGCGGCGTACCCGGCCGGGCGCCGGGCGAGCGGTCAGTCCGGGAGGCGGACGGCGAGCGCCGGTCTGATGCGCGTGGCACGGCGGGCCGGGCCGCGCGCACCCAGCAGGGAGGCCGCGAGGGTGACAATGGCGCCCGCTCGATCGGGAAGCCGCTCCGCCGGCGTGCCCTGCCAGGTGACCTCACCTTTCGCTCCGCGTCACGACCGCGGGCACGAAGGCTCCGGCCGGGTGATGATTGCCGTGTGATCGAGTCCGCCGAGCCGCCTCCGGAAGTGCTGCTGAGCACGATGGCGAACCTTGCGAGGTTCCATCGTGAGCACGAGAAGTTCTACGCCGCAGCACCCCGGGAACAGGCCATCGAGCTTCAGCGAGATGCTCGCACCCTGCTCGCCCTTGCCGATCACTGGTCCACGGCCCCGCGCTCGGATCCGTCACCCCTGAATCCGTTCGAGGGTGCCGAGGACCTCACCGCGCCCGCCGCGATGCAGCTGCGGGGCGTGCTGTTCATGGAGGGGGAGGGGGAGCCCGCCGAGATCGGCCGGCTCAGGAGAGACCTCGCGGCGGGTGCTGATGACCTGCTGGCGGTCGCGAACTGGCTGTCTGCGGCGATGCAGGCATCCTGGGACGCCGCGGCCGCACTTCTCGATTTCGCGGAGTTCGCCGATCTCCTCGGTGAGCGGCATCGCATCATCAGCAACGACTGGCAGGCCGCGCACATGAGTGAGGGGGCCGGTCGGCTGCTGCGCCGCGCCGGGGAGATCCTCGACCGGGTGGACTTCAGTCCCGGTGCTCTGCGGGCCGACCTGGCCGCAGGCGCCCTCGCCCCGAAGCGCCTCTACTCGGCGGCTGAGCTCGTCGCCCGCGCGGCGGACCTGCTCAGCGAGTCGGCAGGCCTCGTGCACGACAACGAGCGCCGCTGGCGGATCTTCCGCGCGCGTGTGACGGAGCTGCTCGGAGCCGCCTCGTCCGGGCCCGCCGGGACCGCGCCACCCTCGCCTGCGAACTGACGGGCCCGGCCGGACCCACCGGCCGGGCCCCGGCTCCGTGCGTCGGCGTACCGTCGGCGCACCGGTGAGTGCGCCGATCCTGCGGCCCGATCCCGAGAAGCGACCCGTCAGGCGCCGGGGCCCGTGCCTCGCGCCGGTCCGGTCGCCGCTCCCGTCCTCCTCCCGCGTCATCGAGCGCCAGCTCGGCATCGCCTCCGGCGCGGTCGAGGTGCGCTTCGACAACGCCGTGGTGACCCTCAGCGGCGGTCTTCCCATCACCGAGATCGCGGAGCTGATCCACCAGATCTGGCATATCGAAGCCGTGGTCGGCGTGGTCGACCACCTCACCCAGTCGTGACGCCGTCTCAGCCGGAGGCCGCGAACCTCGCGGCCACGACAGGCCGGGCCCGGCGCCGGGCGGGCCGCTGGGCCACGTCCCACCCGTCTCCGGGGCGGGTTGTCGGGCGCCCGGCTCCGCTACGGGCAGGGCGTCCCCGCGGCCGGCGGGGCAATAGGGCCATCGGCCCCTGGCCTGCCGGGATCGGCTGCGGGATGCTGGCAGAGGACAGGGCTTCCCCCGGCCGCACCGACCGGTCCCGGCCGCCCTGAAAGGAGGCCGGCGTGGCCACCACCATCGCATCGGGCAACCGGACCGTGTCGTCCGCGCCGACGTCACCGTTGCTGCGGCGGATCCGCGAGGGCGTCATCGGCGAGGGCGAGGTCCTCGACGGCCCCTACGGTCCCCGGCGGGTCACCTACGCCGACTACACCGCCTCCGGACGCTCGCTCGACTTCATCGAGGACTTCATCCGCTCGGCCGTCCTCCCCCGCTACGCCAACACCCACACCGAGAGCTCCGGCACCGGCCTGCAGACGACCCGGTTGCGCGAGGACGCCCGCCGGGTGATCCGGGACGCCGTCGGCGGCACCGACGACCACCTGGTGATCTTCTGCGGCTCGGGGGCCACCGGCGCCGTCAACAAGCTGGTCGGCATCCTCGGCCTGCGCCTGCCCGCCGACCTCGACGACCGGTACGGCCTGCAGGCGCGGATACCCGCCGCCGAGCGGCCGGCCGTGCTCGTCGGGCCCTACGAGCACCACTCGAACGAGCTGCCCTGGCGGGAGACGATCGCCGACGTCGCCGAGATCGGGGCCGACGCCGACGGCCACATCGACCTGGCCGACCTACGGGCCCGGCTGCGGCACTTCGCCGACCGGCCGCTGGTCATCGGCAGCTTCTCCGCGGCGTCCAACGTGACCGGCATCCTGACGGACGCGGACGCCGTCGCGCGCACACTCCACGAGCACGGCGCCCTGTCGTTCTGGGACTACGCGGCCGCCGGCCCGTACGTGCCGATCCGGGTCAGCGAGAGCGCGCCGGGGCGCGACGACCACAAGGACGCCGTCTTCCTGTCGCCGCACAAGTTCCCCGGCGGACCGCAGACACCCGGCGTGCTGGTCGTGCACCGCGACCTCGTCCGCAACCGGGTGCCCACCGTCCCCGGCGGCGGCACGGTGATATTCGTCGACCCCCGCACCCACCGGTACCTGGACGACCCGGTCGCCCGGGAGGAGGGCGGCACACCCGCCATCGTCGAATCCATCCGCGCCGGCCTGGTCTTCGGCCTCAAGCAGGCTGTCGGCACCGACCTGATCCAGGCCCGCGAGGAGCACATGTGGCACGCCGCCCTGGACCGGTGGGAGCGGAACCCGCGCATCGAGGTCCTCGGCAGCCACCACTCCCGGCGGCTGTCCATCGTCTCCTTCCGGATCCGCCACGGCGACCGGTTCCTGCACCACAACTTCGTGGTCGCCGTCCTCAACGACCTCTTCGGAATCCAGTCCCGTGGCGGTTGCTCCTGCGCGGGCCCGTACGGCCACCGCCTGCTCGCGATCGACGCGTCGCACTCGCACGCCTTCCGCGACGAGATCGTCGGGCACAGGTGCGAGGGCATCAAGCCCGGCTGGACCCGGATCAACTTCCACTACTTCCTGTCCGACACCGTGCGGGACTACCTCATCGAGGCCGTCGACCTGCTCGCGGACGGCGGTTACCGGCTGCTGCCCGACTACCGCTTCGACCCGCACACCGGGCTGTGGCGCCACCGGAACGCCGCGGCCGGGCCGCCCCTGCGGCTCGCCGACGTCGGCTACGACGAGCACGGACGCCTGGGATGGCCGCATGGGCGGGCGATGATGGGCGAGGAGGTCCTCGCCCGGCAGCTGGCCGAGGCCCGCACCCTGCTCGCAGGCCGGCCCGAGACGGTCGACTGCCGGCCCAGCGGCCTCCCCGAGGATTTCGAGGCCCTGCGCTGGTTCCCGCTGCCGGCGCAGTGCCTGGCGCCGTGACGGCCGACGGGCCGGCCATCGCCCGTACGGCCGCCTGGGCCGCTCTCGGCGCCTAGGCGCCGCGCCCGGGCCGACGAGCGGCCCGGTCTCGTACCTGGCGGCGAGCCGGATGTCTCGCGGGTCTCACTGGTCGCCGACCTCCGGGCGGCGCCGGGGGCGGCCGGACCACCCGGGTTCCACGCCCTCCCACTCCTCTCCCCAGGCTGCCGTGGTCCTCCGGTCGATCACGCGGCGCCCGAGCGCGTAGCCCGTGAGGGCAGCGCCGGACAGCACGGCCATGGCTCCGGCCCCGGTCAGGACAGCCGTCGTGGCGATTTCCGTTCCCGGCCGGGGTGGGGATACCGGCCGGCCGTGGTCATCGACCCAGATAGCGACCTCGGTTCCTGCGCCGGCGTCCGGGCCGACCGAGACCGGCCCGGTGCCGCGCGCCGCCGCCGGGAACTGCCAGACCGCCTGCGCGTGGAAGCCATCCGCCCCGGTGCGCGCACCGGGCTCGTCCGGTACTGCCGCTGTGACGGTGGTCGCGGTGGTCCGGTGGCGGTGCTGTCCCTCGTACCGTGCCTGGCGCTGGTCGGCTCGTAGCACGAGGAGGGCCGTCAGCAGCGCGAGGGCGCACGCGACGAACAGGGCGAGTGTGAGGGCAATGGCGAGGCGGCTGCGTTGAGCATCGCAGTGACGGCTCAGGGGGTTCGGCTCCCGGCCTGCTGCCCTCCGGATGTGCTGTCGGAGGGTGCTCCCGGTGGCGTCGCCCGTGGCCCTGAGATGTCCGGGTCTCATGGTGCTCCTCCTCCCTGGGGAGTGCCGGGGGCGACGGGCTCTCGCCCCTCGGCATCCGGGGCGGGCAGGTGCCCGAGTGGTGCCGGTGGGGTCATGATCCGAACCGTTGGCCGGTGACGAGTTCCGGGTGGATGGTCAAGTAGCCCCTGGTCGGTCGGTGTCCCCACCGGAGAGGGCCCCGGTGGCGCAGCTCCGCGACCGTGACGGGGTCGGTCACCAGGTGGGAGCGGCCGACGATCAGTACGGTCCACCCTCGAAGCGTTCGCTTGTCGAAGCTGTCCGCCTGGAACCCGACCACCTCCCCGTCCATCACGTCTGCCCGCCAGCTTTCAGGCAAGGGGATGACCACCTCGCCAAGGCCGTCCAGGGTGTAACAGGACGGAGTCACGGCGGGCAGCGCGTCATCGGTGTGGATGAGACGCCCGATCGCCGTCTGCCGGAGCAGGTCCAGGCTCTGCTCGCGCGTGCACTCCTCGGCTCCGTGGCCATCCGCCGATCGTGCCTCCAGGACATCGCCATCGGGGGTGTCAGAGCAAACCACCGTGCCCACCTCCGAGTACTGCGGCCGCAGGTTCACTGGCAGCGGCCTCCCTGTCGCCGGAGAGATCGAGCACCTCGGACTTCTGGGAGATCCGCCCGGCCGGGCAGTCCCTCGCTGCGGGTGCGACAGATCTTGTCGGCCTCGAGCGCAGGTGGCGGAGGGAGTTCCTGCACATGACGTGGGCCTCCTCCGGTGAGTCCTGGGCGGAAGTCCCCCGCCCACTGGCCAGCGTGCGCGTCTCTGTCACCTCGCACCGGGGGCCGCTCGGGCCGTAGGGCACGCCGAACGGCCCTATTCCCATGTCGCCTGCCCCTGGGCCCGGGAACGGGACGCCTGCCCGTATGGCCTTCGGTTGTTCTGCGCCGAGACGAGCACTGCATCACGGCCAAGGCATGACGCGCTGGCCCAGTGCGGTGCGTTCTAAAGTCGTGGCCTCGACGCTGTGGGCCGGGTGCCTGAAATGGGTGACACCGGAGGGGCCGACCGCCCACCGGAGCCCGGTCTGGGGGTCGCGGAAGGTGCGCCGGTCCTGGAGGCAGGGCGGACGCCGCCTGCGACAGCCGGCGGTGGGAGATCGACCACCTGACGAGCCACCAGTAGCGCGACAGGCCGCTCGGTCTCTGCTCAGGTCGTCTGCCGCGACGGTCGGCTCCGGCGCGTTGAGCGGTGTCGAGTCGGCCGGCGGCGAGGTCGACGGCGATGATCCGGGCGGGGCTGTAGAGCTTGGCGGTGGAAATCGCGGCGAGTCCGATCGGTCGGCGCCGACGATCGTCACCGTGTCACCGGGGCTGATGTGTCCGTTCGGGAGGATGTCGGCTGGCAGGAGGGCGGTCCCGATCGTCAACCGGAGCCGCTACCACGGGACGAACCGTCGGTGGCCGCCGACCCCGTCCGCGGGTGATGAGCGTGCTCGAAGTGGTGGACATGGGCACCGGGCCCGGGGAACACCAGGGTGACCCGGCCGGTGTCCGACCATCGGACGTCGTAGGGCGGGGTTCCGTCCTCGTGGTGCAGGGCGACGACCTCGCCGTCACGGCGGGGCGTGCCCGTGGTCGGACCTTCGATGATCAGCTGGTCCCCTACTGCCGCTTTCATCTTCGCCTTCTTCTTGTCCAGGCGCCTGGTAGCGCCCGCCCGGAGTGCGGCCTCGCTCGTGACGGGTCGAGCTGGATCCGCCACAGCGTCCGAGGAGCCGCGGTCGCCCGAGCTGCCGGACACAGCCCGAGTGCTTCCACTTTCCCTCGCGCCGTCGTTCCTGGCACCGGGGCCTTCAGGCCTGATCTGGGGCCGTTCGACCCTGATCCATCCGGGCCGGGTGTGGTGGACGAGGGAGTGAGTGGCGAGTCTCGTTCCGGGCCGGCCGTCCTTGCCAGGCCGCCGGACTCAGGCGGAGGAGAGACCGCGGGGAAGGAGCCGGCGATGTCGACGTTCGATCTCGACGTCTGCCGACCCTACCCCTCCGCGCGGATCAGCCCGATCGCGTCCGGCGCTCCGGCGGGGGAAGCGGTACCCGCCACACCAGCCGGGTCCCGCCGTCGGGTCCCGCAGCGGCCCGGAAGCTCCCGCCGAGGCGCTGCGCCCGCTCCGCGAGGTTGGCGAGCCATCGGGTCTCGGCTGCGCCGAGTCGGTGGGGCCCGGTTCGAAGGATGAGCCCACCGCATTGCTCCGTTCGCCGGTGGCACGGCTTCCACTGCCTCAGATCCCAGACTAGAGCGGGCGCCTCGGGCTGTCCCTCTGGCCTGATGCCCCTGGGTGGTGACCACGGTGGGCGTCCTGAACTGCGTGGAACACCTCAACCGGTGGTACGACCTGCGCGACGCCCGGATCGCGTGCTCAGACGGGCTGCCACGAAGCCGATGGGCGCCGCCATGGCGGCTGCGACGAGGTCCGGCCACGCCAACGGCTCGGTCTCCAGAACAGTGCGGAGGAAGGGCACGTAGAGCGCCGCGCAGGCCAGCCCCGCCGAGGCCAGGACGGCTGCCGGCAGGAAGAGGTTCTCGCGGGTGAGCAGTCGGTCGCGCAGCCCGAGCACCACGCCGAGCTGCGCCGCCAGCAGCGCGACGAACAGGACGCTCTGCCACGGGCGCCCCGTCTCGTGCGCCCAGATACCGGCCGCGAGGCTCGCCACGGTCACCACTGTCCCCAGCACCAGGACGTGCTGCCAGAGTCCGGCGCCGAGCACGTGTTCGTGCGGCGGACGCGGGGGTCTGCTCATGGTGTGCGGGGACACCGGCTCGGCGCCCGTCGCGACGCCGGTCAGGCCGTGCGTGAGCAGGTTGATCCACAGGATCTGGCCGACCCGCAGCGGCAGGGCGAGGCCGACGACGGGGCCGATGAGCATGACGAGGATCTCGGCGGCGCCTCCGGCGAGTCCGTAGACCAGGAAGCGGCGGATGTTGTCGTAGACCCGGCGGCCCTCCTCGACGGCTGCGACGACGCTGGTCAGCTCGTCGTCCGCGAGGACGAGGTCGGCGGCCTGTCTGGCCACCTCCGTCCCGCGCCGTCCCATGGCTACGCCGATGTCGGCCTGTCGCAGGGCGGGCCCGTCGTTGACCCAGTCACCGGTCATGGCGGTGACGTCGCCCCGCTGCTGCCAGGCCTGGATGATGTCGAGCTTCTGCTGGGGGTCGGTGCGGGCGAACACCCGGACCGTGGTCGGGTCCGCGACGGCGCCCGCTGCCAGGGCAGGGCCGATGGCCACGTCGGCGGGTGGGGCGTCCGCGTCCAGCAGGCCGACCCGGGTGGCGAGCGCGTGGGCCGTGGCGGGGTGGTCGCCGGTGATCAGGACCGTGCTGATGCCGGCCCGGTGGCAGGCGGCCAGGGTGGCGGGAACGGCGGGCTTGGGTGGGTCGCTCATCGCGGTCAGGCCCAGTAGTCGTAGCCCGGTCTCTGCGTCCTCCGCCCGTGCCGGCGGTTCGGGAAGGCGGTGGCGACGGCGAGGACCCGGAAGCCGTCTGCGGCGAAGCGGGCAGCCTCACGGTGGGCGCGTTCGATCAGGTCCGGTGGCTCGTCGAGCAGGGCGGCGTCGAGGACCGTTTCAGGAGCGCCCTTCAGGCAGACCTGGACCTGGCCCGACGGCTCGCGGTGCAGGGTGGTCATGCGTTTGCGGATGCTGTCGAAAGGGACTTCGCCGCACCGCGGCCGCTCGCGCAGGAGTTGGTCGTGGTCCCAGCCGGCCTTGGCGGCGGCGGCCAGCAACGCTGCCTCGGTCGGGTCGCCGAGTGCGGTCCACCGTCCGTCCCCGTCGTGGGTGCCCGCCCCGGGGGGCCGTAGCGCGGCGTCGTTGCACAGCGCCGCCACGGCCAGCAGGTCCTGGACGGGGTACAGCTCGGCCGGCCCGGCCAGGTGGCCATCGGCCAGGATCTCGCCGAGCGGCTCGTAGCCGTTGCCGGTGAGCGTAACCGCCCCGTGGGGTGTCCAGAGCTGTTCGACGACCATGCGTCCCTCGGTGAGGGTGCCTGTCTTGTCGGTGGCGAGCACGGTTACCGAGCCGAGGGTCTCCACGGCGGGCAGCCTGCGGACGACGGCGTGGCGGGCGGCCATGCGCCGCGCGCCGAGCGCGAGTGCCAGGGTGACCACGGCGGGGAGCGACTCGGGGACGGCCGCCACGGCGAGGCTGATGGCCGTCACCCCCATGACGGCGGGCGGCTGGCCTTGGGCCAGGCCGAGGACGAAGACCACGACGCACAGACAGACGGCCACCAACGCCAAGACCTTGCCGAGGTCGGCCAGGCGCCGTTGCAGTGGGGTGGGTTCAGGTCTCGGATGGAGGAGGGCTGCGATGCGGCCGAGGGCACTGTCCGCTCCGGTGGCCGTGACGGTGGCCACCGCCCGGCCGCGCACGACGACCGTCCCTGCCTGGACGTGCAGGACGTTCGACTGCGCACTGTGGGCGTCCTTCTCGACCGGAACGGATTCGCCGGTCAGCATCGACTCGTCGACGAGCAACGCGGATGCCTGGTCGAGCACCGCGTCCGCCGGGACGATGTCGCCCTCGCCGAGCAGTACCACGTCGCCCGGCACGACGGCGGCGGAGGGCACCGCGCGTTCCGCTCCGGCACGCAGGACCCGCGCGGTGGGAGCGGTCATGGCCGACAGAGCCGCGACCGCATTGTCGGCGCGGATCTCCTGGATCACCCCGACCGTGGTGTTGACCACGATCACCAGGGTGATGACGACGGCGTCCGGATGGTCCCCGATCGCCAGAGTGAGCACGACGGCCGCCAGCAGGACCATGATCAGCGGGTCGCGCAGCTGGACGGCCACTCTCGACCACAGCGGCACCCGGGGCGCGGACCGGAGTGCGTTGGGCCCATGCCGCGCCAGCCGCCGGGCGGCCTCGGTGTCCTCCAGGCCCCGGGGCCGCAGGTCAGACGGCGGGGTGGTACCGGGAGGAGACACAGTCACAGTGGGCTCCGTTCCCCGCTGGTACGGTCGCCGACCGTTACCGCGGTCCTGCCGTGTCGGGCAAGCCGCCGGGCTCGGGACCACCCTGGTCGAGGCGGAACGGCGGGTAGGCGTCGGTCATCAGCGCCGCATACGCGACGACCCGCAGCACCCAGCGGTCGAGGCCGACGACGAGATCGAAGATCCCGAGCGGGTAGCGGCCGGTCACGGCCAGGGCAACCCCGACGAACAGCACCAGCAGGGCGACCAGTCCCCCGCCGGCGCAGGCCTCGCGGCCACCCCCGACGAAGATCGCTACGAGGGCGTACTGCGGCAGCGCCAGCAGCCACCACTTGACGAGTACCAGGCCGCGCGACAGCTGCTCGGGGTAGGCGATGTCCAGGTGCGCGGGGTAGTCGGGCTCCTCGGCCAGGGTGAACGGCGGGTACCGGTCGGTGCCCAGGGCCCCGTAGGCGTAGTAGGACACCCGCCAGGACCAGCGCAGCACGCCGAGATTGAAGTCAAAGATCGGGCGCGGGTAGCGGCCGGTGAACAGGATCGCGAAGAAGGCAACCACACTCAGGAGAACGAAGGCGATCCAGAGGAAGAACAGGACGATCCAGTGCGGGATCGCCAGAATCCACTTCACCAGCCACAGCCAGCGTGACAGTGGCAGGTCCAGCCGCGCATCGACACGTACCGGTTGGCCGGTTACCGAGAAGGCCATACGGATCATCTCCCTCGGATGCCACCGGGGTCATGGCTGCCTCGGCGGTCCCCCATCTCCCATCGTCCTTCGGCAGCCGGGGCCGACGATAGGGCCGCCCCGCCCGCCGGGTCCGGGCCGGTCGGTCCGTGGAGCGGGGGCCTCCGCCGCCGCCGGGTGGCTCGGATCGGCGGGGTTCAGCCGGATGCCGGCCCGGCGGGGCCGGATCTCAGGGTGTCGAGGCGGTGGCGGTACTCGTCGGCGTCGATCTCGCCCCGGGCGAAACGCTCGGCCAGCAGCTGCTCCGGCAACGGCGGCGGGGTGGCCTGCCAATCGGGCGGGCGCTGCCGGGGCAGTTGGCCGAGGTAGCGGCCCAGGGCGACGGCGACGACGACCAGCAGCCCCAGGAACAGCAGCATGCCGATGGCCATCAGACCGAAGCCCCATCCACCCATGTCGTGGTCATTCCAGTACATCATCACGGTTTCCCGGTCGTGGGGGCGAGGCTGTTGCCTCACTCCCACGGTGCGCCCGGTCGCGAGACCCTCGCTTGGGCCGACCGGCTCAAACTGCTGGGCCGGGCGGGCTCAATGCGGCCGGGTCGGGTGCTGCTCGGTACCGGCGTGGGCGGCGATCACGGCTGCCCGGAGCCGGCGTTCGACGCCGAGTTTGGCCAGCAGCCGCGACACGTGGTTCTTCACGGTCTTCTCGGCGAGGTAGAGCTCCTGGCCGATCTCCCGGGTGGTCTTCGATCGTCTCCTGAACCGGACGGCGGACACCTGCCTCGATTGTCCCAGTGGCCCGTCCCTGCCGCACAGGACGGCAGGGAACGCACGAACCCGAGTGGGCGCTGAGGTGGCCCGATGGGCCCTGGTCGGCCAATGCGCGCACGGCGCACCGTCGCGGCAACAACCCGCGAGGTGGGACGGATGACCACGAGCCAGCGGTTCGGGTGGCGGCGGCTGAGCACCGAGGCCGTGGGAACGTTCTTCCTGGTCCTGCTCGCCGCCGGCGCGGGCGTGGTCGACAGCGTCACCGGCGGTCAGCTGGGCCGGCCCCGCTGCCGTGGTCGCCCCGGGACTGATGGTGCCGACGCGCGAGGGGGGATCACACTGGACGTACCGACCTCGGGAGGCTCCGATGAGCACCGACTGGACCGTCGACCCCTCTGCGCCGCTGCTGCTGGACGGTGTCCTGCCCGGGTTCGGGTTCTCCCGCCTGGAGTGCACCCCGCTCGCCGCGGCCCCCTCCGTGGCCTTCGAAGTCGCGCGCAGCCTGGACCTGCTCACCGTCCACTCGCCGCTGCTCGACGCGGCCATGTGGGCGCGCGGTCTGCCGGACCGGCTCCACCGTCGGCCTGCGCCCTCACCACGGTCCATGCGGGTGGCCGACCTGTTCGACGCCGCCGATCAGGACCAGCCCTGGGTGGCGCTCGGCGAGAACCGTGGGCGCGAGCTCGTCTTCGGCGCGGTCGGCCAGCCGTGGCGGGCCTCTATCGAGTGGCGCCGGGTCGAGCCGGACCGGTTCACGGCTTTCGAGGAGCCCGGCTGGGCGAAGATGGCGGCCGCCTTCGTCGTCCACCCCTACGGCACCGGGCGCTCGCTGCTCACGTACGAGGCTCGCACCGCCTGCACCGACCCGGAGTCCGTCGCGCGCTTCGGCCGATACTGGACGGTCGTCTCGCCGGGCGTGGGCGTTGTCCTGCGCGGAGTGCTCCGGGCGGTCCGGGCGGCCGCGGAACCGACTGCCGCCACCGGTGCGGGCACGGTCGAGGCGTAGCGGCCACTGCCCCAGGACGTCAGGCGGGGGCGACAGCCCTGACATCGACGTCCACCACTCCGGGGACGGCCCGGACCAGGCGCTCCAGAACGGGGACTGCCGAGGCGTCGGGCAGGGTACCGGTCAGGGTGATCCGGCCCTCCTCCGCCCGGACCTCGACGGCCCCCGCCTGCGTGGGGTGGAGTACCGCGAGAAGTTCGAACTTCACCTGGCCGGCGAGATCCTCGTCGGTCCGGAGGTGGACCTTGAGCAGGTCGCTGCGGCTCACGATGCCGACCAGGAAGCCCTCGTCGTCCACCACGGGGAGCCGCTTGAGATGGCCGCGCGCCATGGCCCGGCCGGCCTCCGCCGTGGAGCTCTCCGCGTGCACGGTGACGGCCGGTTCCGACATCATCTGGCCGGCGGTGAACGCCTCGACGCGCTCGGGTTCCCGGTCCTGGGTGGTCAGCAGGTCGGCCTCGGAGACGACGCCGATCACCCGGCCGTCACCTGCCAGGACGGGCACGGCGCTGATCTTCCACTGCTGGAGCGTGTCCAGGATCTCCCGGAAGGTCGCATCGCGGCCGACGGCGACGACGGCGTGGGTCATCACCTCACCGACGGTGTTCCACTGGCGTGTCATGGCGTGCTCCTGAGGGGATCGGGGGGTGTGCCTGCGATGCCGGGACCGGCGCTGCCTTCCCGGAGAGTGCTGAAGGAGACCGGCCCCAGCAGGTCGGACAGGCGTTGCAGGACGTCAAGGAATAGGTCGTCGACGGCGAGGAGCCCGACCAGCCGGTGCCCGTCCAACACGGGCAGGCGCCGCACGCCGGTCCGGCGGAAGGCCCGGTAGGCGGCCGCCAGGTCGTCGGTCACGTCCACCGTGACGGCGGGCGCGGACATGAACTCGGCCACCGGTGCCTCCAGGTCGGCGCCCGGGGCCACGGCCCGGACGACCAGGTCGCGGTCGGTGACGATGCCGCGCAGGGTGTGGTCCTCGGCGACGAGCACACACCCGACCGACTCGTCGTCCATCCGGCGGGCCGCCTGCCGCGCGGTGGCGCCTGGCAGCACGGCAATCGGTGGGGTGATCATGAGGTCGGCGACTCGCATCGCTCCTGCTCCAGGGTGATCGAGATCTCGGGCGGGTGCCGGAGGGTCGTGTGAACGGTGCAGTGCCTGACGACGGCGAGCAGCGCCTCGGTGCGCTCGGCAGGCAGGTCGGGGACGGTCACGCCGAGGGTGATCGCCGCGATCCGGGCGGGCCCTCCGGGTGCCATGGTGTGGTCGGCGGTGACCCGCAGGCCGTCCCGGGCGATCCGGTGACGGTCGAGATAGCGTCCGGCGTAATGCGCGACGCAGCCGACAAGGCCCGCGACCACGAGTTCCACCGGACTCGGCCCGGTGTCCGTGCCACCGTCGGCGACCGGTTGATCGACCGTCAGATGGTGCCTCCCGATCGTGAGGGAGTACGCGTCCCCGCCAACGGCGACGGCTTCCGTGCGGCCCTCACCCCGGGACGGCGGCCGGTCGACCGCGTCGGCCTGTCGTAGCAGCAGCGCCGCCAGCTCCCTGGCCTCAGCGGGCGTCAGCTCTGCCCACACCCCGTTGCGGTCGTACGGCTCGCAACCGGTGTCCAGGACGACGCGCCCCAGGCCGGGCGGCAACACCCCCCGGGCATACCGGGAGACCGCGATGTTCCGGCCGCAACGGGTGAGCATCAGGCTCTGCTCGGACGGGACCTCGATGGTCGTCATGGCGCGCCTCCCTCGGAATACCTCCCGGACTCCAGGAGATCTCCGGTTCCGGGGCGGGGCCAGGGCTGGCCGGTACCGAACGGGTGGGCCGGTCGGCCCTGGCGGGTAGGGCACGCCGGCGGTGTGCTGGAGATGGCAGGCGGTGCTCGGCAGCCACGCGGTGGCACCGCAGGCCGTCGCCGCGCTTGTCCGGATGTACGCGAGACCGGTGACGCGCGTCGGGACGACCACCGGCCCGGCCCCGCGGGACCCGGGTGATGGCCGAGTTCGAGCACTCGTGGACACCGCCACCGCTCCACCCGCACCGTCGGCCTGTGGGGCCAACGTCCCAGCAACAACCCTGATTTCACGAGATTCCTGGTTGACGCCGGAATCGACTCCGTCTCGGTGACACCGGACAGCTTCGCCGCCGTCAAGCAACACGTCGCCGCTGCCGAAAGCCGTGCTCGCAGTGCTCCATGACACTCGCCCGTTTATGTCCCACCCGCCTGCGCGTCACCTGCCCGCGCGGTAGGCCCGGGGGTGCTCCACGGGGAAGTCGGTGTCGTCCTCCGCCCAGTCGAGCGTCTGGTGGACAGCGACCACGCCGTCCACCGCCCGGCACAGCTGCTCGACGATCGGGATCAGGCTTCGCCGCGGCAGCCGTCCGGTGAGCGTCACCACGCCGTCCTGCACCGCAGCCCGGACATCGTCGGGGGCCAGCCAGAGGGTCTGGCCGAGCACGTCGTGGTTGATCTCCTCGCGGATCGCGGCGTCGTGGCGCAGGAAGACCTGGAGCAGGTCCCGGCGGCTGACGATGCCGACCAGTCGGCCTGCCTCGTCCACCACCGGCAGCCGCTTCACCTTGTGCCGGTCCATCGCGCGAGCGGCCTCGGGAATCGTCCATCCTGCGTGGGCGGTGACGGCCGGGCTGGTCATCAGCCCGCCTGCGGTCTCCGCCTCCGCCCGGGCGCGGTCGTGCGCGTCCAGCCAGCGGCCGGGAGTACGACCCTCGACATCGGGCAGGACAGCCGCCTTGCGGATCAGGTCGGCCTCCGAAACCATGCCGATCGGACGCCCGTGCTCGTCGACGACGGGAATCGCCGTGATGTCGTTGCGGTGGAAGAGCGCCGCGATCTCCTTGAACGGTGTGTCGGGCCCGGCGGTGACGACCTCCTGGGTCATCACGTCCTGGACGCTGCGGTGCTGCATGGTCCCTCACCCCTTCGCAGGTAGTGGCGTAGTCCCACTGTCCTCGCTCATACGGCGACCGGCACAGGGCCGTTCGGTCCGGCCACCCGGGCGAGCGGCCCAGGACAGCGGGCCGGTACGGCGTCACCATGGGAACGGGGGATCCCACCCGGAGGTCGCGATGACGGCGGACGGCGCCACCCCTCACCCGGAGCCCCGCCCGGGTCTGCTCACCTTCCTCGGCGGGGTCGGCACCGTCACGGGCAAGCAAGTTCATGGTGGAGACCGACCACGCCCGGATCATGGTCGACTGCGGCCTCTTCCAGGGCCTGGCCGAGCTGCGCCGCCGCAACCGGCGCCCGCTGCCGCTCGACCCGGCGGACGTCCAGGCGGTGGTACTCACCCACGCCCACCTGGACCACTGCGGCTATCTGCCGCGCCTGGTCCGTGGCGGCTTCCGGGGGCCGGTGCTGACCACCTCGAACACCGCCCGCCTGGCGGAACTCGTCCTGCGCGACAGCGCACACCTGCTCCGCGAGGACGCCGACCACGCCAACGAGCACGGCTGGTCGATGCACCGACCCGCCGAGCCGCTGTACGACGAGGACGATGTCGAGCATGCCCTGCAGATGTTCGACCCCGTCCCACTGGACACCGACGTGGAAGTCACCGCGGGCACCGTGCTGCGGCTGCACCACGCCGGACACATTCTCGGCTCCGCGTGGGCGCACCTGACCCTGGAGGACGGGCACACCCTGGCCGCCAGCGGCGACCTCGGCCGACCATTCCACCCCCTGCTGCGCCCACCCGAACCGTTCGGCGGCGCCGACGTACTGCTGATGGAGTCCACCTACGGCAACCGCCGCCACGAAGAGACCGCCGCCCGCGAATGGTTCGCCGGTGCCATCCAGCGCACCCTGGCCCGCGGCGGCACCGTGGTCATCCCCTCCTTCGCCGTGGATCGCACCGAGGTGGTGCTCCATCAACTCGCCGAGCTGCGCCGGGCTGGCCGCCTGCCGGCCGGGGCACCGGTCTACGTGGACAGCCCGATGGCTCTGGCTGCGCTGCAGATCTACCGCGAGGCCTTCGCCACCCGGTCCCCCGAACTGCGCCCCGACGTGCTGGACGACGGCGCGGCGGCCCTCGACCCCGAGCCGTTCTCGCTGATCCACTCGCTGCAGGAATCACTCGCCCTGGAGCGCTCCAGCGTGCCGTCGATCCTGGTGTCCGCCTCCGGGATGGCCACCGGCGGCCGCGTCGTCCACCACCTGCGCCGGCTGCTGCCCGACCCGCGCAACACCGTGATCATCGTCGGCTACGCCGCCGCCGGCACCCGGGCCCGCAACCTGGTGGACGGCGCCAAGGTGCTGAAGATGTACGGCGCCTACGTCCCGGTCCGCGCCGAGATCGTCAACGTGCCCGCGTTCTCGGCCCACGCCGATGCCTCCGAAGTGATCGACTGGCTCCGGGACGCCCCGCCCCCGCAGGCCACCTACCTGGTGCACGGCGAACCGGAGGGCTCTGAGGCATTGCGCAACCGGATCGACCGCGAACTCGGCTGGACCGCGGTGGTCCCACGCTCCGGTGAGCGCGTGCTCGTACGCTGAGCCGGCCCGCCGGCCGGGCTGCTCAGGTGGTGTCGGCCACGACGTCGTCGACGTCCCATCCCAGTGCGGTGAGAGCATCCCAACGAGCCGTCCGTCCTCGTCCACGACCGGGAGGTGGTGCACGGAAGCGTGCCGGGCAATGCGGACGGCTTCGCCGACTGTCTGGTCCTGCGTCACGCTGACGGCGGGAGAGGTCATCAGGTCGCCCGCGGTGATGACGGCCGGGTGATCGCGCCCGGTCTCCTCACCCGCGTAGGCCGCGAGCAGGTCCGAGGCCGCGACCACACCGATCGGGGCGCTGTCCGGCGAAACCACGTGCAGCACGCCGCGCCGGGACGCGGTGATCGCTGTGGTCGGAGGTCGGGATGACGGCGATGGCGGGCCGGCTCATCCAGTGACGGACCGGGGCCCGGCCGATGGCCCGCGCGGTACCGGGGTCGGCGATGGAGTCGCTCGTCGTGCCGTCGAGCATGCTGTGGTTCACAGGTGTTCCTCCTCCGGAATGTCCGTGTTCGGCGGGCGGCGCAGGCGACGCAGGTACGGGTCGAAGACAGGCAGGGGCTCCAGACGGATCCGGGCGTCGACGCCCACGAGTCCGTCGGGCCTGGCCATCAGGGGGTTGAGGTCGGCCTCGGCGAGTTGCGGGAGATCAGTGGCCATCTGGGACAGTGCGGCAAGCACCCGTTGAACGGCGGCCAGGTCGACAGCCGGCATACCCGGGCTGCCCAGGAGCATCGGGGCGCTGCGCAGTTCGGTGACCATCGTGGTGAGGTCGCGTTCGGTCAGCGGGGCGAGCCGGGAGGAGCAGTCGTCGAGCACATCGGTGGCGGTGCCGCCGAGGCCGAGGACGACCAGGGGGCCGAAGACGTGGTCCTTCACGATGCCGGCGAACAGTTCGAGGCCGGGGGCTGCCATCGGCTGCACCACGACGCCGGCCATCCGGTCGCCGAAGCGTTCTGTGAACTCGCGGTATGCCGTGCGGGCTTCGCTGTCCCCTGCGAGGCCGGTGCGGACGGCCCCGGCTGCGCTCTTGTGGATCTGCCCCGGCCAGTAGGCCTTCAGCGCGACCTTGCCGTCGTGACCGATCTGGCGCAGTGACTGCGCGGCGATGACCGCGGTGTGTTCGTCCTGGGCCCAGAGGGAGATGGTGAACGGGAGGCCGTAGTGCTCAAGGAGCTGGGCGGTTGCGGCCGGGTCGAGCCAGCCGCCGTCCGGGTGGGCGGCGAGGAAGTCGGCGGCGAGGCGCCGAGCCGCCTTGGGGTCGGTGCCGGTGGCCGCGGCGTCGGGGCCGGTCGGCTCGGCCAGCCACCGCGCCCGGTCCCACGCGTGTGCGAGGGCCCGGGCGGCCGCACTGGAGTCCGCGTAGGCGGGGAGGAGGCCGCCGTCGGCGCAAGTGAGGTACCGGACCGGTACCTCCTGGCTGATCATGATGGCGGCGATCGGGATCTTCCTTCGGGCCGGTGCGTCCAGCAGAGCACGGACCGGGTCCTGTTCGGCCTTCACGGCCAGGGCCGTGGGCACCAGGCAGACCAGCAGGGCGTCCACGGCCGCGCTGCGCACCAGCGCGTCGACGCACCTGCGCAGTTGGGCAGGGCCGGCGGCCGCGGTGGTGTCCACGGGGTTGGTGGCGCTGGCGCCGGCGGGGAGCAGGTCGAGCAGCTCGGCCGCCAGGTCGGCGGGAAGCGTCGGCAGGCTCAACCCGGCCTCGGCGCAGGCGTCGGCGGCCAGGATGCCGATGCCGCCGGCGTTGGAGACCACGGCGATGGTACCGCGGGTGCCGGGCAGTGGCTGGCTGTGCAGCAGGGCGGCGGTATCGACCAGTTCGGCGATGCTGTGGGCGGCGGTGATGCCTGCCTGGCGGAACAGGGTCTCCCGGGTGACCGTCGGGGTCGCGGCGGCAGCCGTGTGCGAGGCGGCGCCGCGGCGGCCGGCGGTGGAGCGTCCGGCGTCGACGGTGAGCACGGGAAGCTTGCGGGTGACCCGGCGGGCGGTGCGGGCAAACGCGCGGGGGTTGCCGAAGGATTCGAGGTGGAGCAGGGCCAGGTCGGTCAGGCCGTCGCTCTCCCACCACTGGAGGAGGTCGTTGCCGCTGACGTCGTACTTGTCCCCGAGGGAGACGAAGCTGGAGACGCCGATGCCGAGCCAGGCGAGCCGCTCCATCAGTGCGATGCCGACTCCGCCCGACTGCGCGGCCACCCCGGCGGTGCCGGGCAGCGGGAACGCGCCGCCGAACTCTGCGTCCAGGCGGACCAGCGGGTCGGTCTGCGCGATGCCGAGGCTGTTCGGGCCGACCAGGCGGATGCTGTGGCGGCGGCAGGCCTGCATCAGCTGCCGGGCGGTGGTGGCGTCGAGGCCGGAGGTGAGGACCACCAGGGCCCGGATCCCGGCCCGGCCGCACTCCTGCGCCGCGCCCGCCACCGCGGCGGGCGGAACGGCCAGCATGGCGAGGTCAGGCACCTCCGGGAGGACGGCGACCGAGCGGTGGGCGGGCTCGCCGGCGACGGTCTCGGCATGCGGGTTGACGGCCCAGACCGGACCGGTGAATCCACCCTGGCGGATCTTGAGCAGCACCGCCTGGCCGACCGAACCGGGCCGCCTGGAGGCGCCGACCACCGCAACCGAGCGGGGCCGCAGCAGCGCGGTGAGGCTGGCCACGTCGGCGGCGCGGCCGCGCTCGTCGACCGCCTCCCGGTAGTGCTCGTCGGCCTCGTCCAGCGGGACACGCACACGGATCTCGCCCCGATCGAAGTGGCGGTGAACGGGCAGCCCGAGATCGGAGAAGACCTTGTGGACCGCCCGGTTGCCGGCCAGGGTCTCGGCCTCGATCGCGTGAATGCCGCGCTCGCGCGCCGCGTGGACCAGGTGCTCGATCAACAGCGTCCCCACGCCACGGTGCTGCCACGCGTCCGCGACGGAGAGGGCCAGCTCCGCGGTGTCCGCGTGAGCCTGCTCGGCCTCGTAGTCGGCCTCTCCGACCAGCTCGTCCGCGACCCACGCACCCAACGCCAGGAAACCGGGCCGAGGTGGCCCGCACAGCCGGTCGGCAGCCAGCTGCGGCGCCCGGCGGCTGACCCCGAAGAAGCGCATCCGGCGGCTCGCCTCGGACATCCGGACGGCATACAGGTCAAGGATGGCGGCCCGGTCCTCCGGTCCGAGCGGTCGGATGACCGCGGTGGTGCCGTCGGCCAGCAGGGCATCTGCGGCCGACGGCAGGTACTGGGCGGTGGACATCTGCGACTCCCTCGGTCCGGCCCGACCACGGCAGAGCGCGCCGTGGCGGGTCTGACTCCAGCGTCTGCCCGCACCGCAGTGCCCCGCCAGGGCCGGTCGGCCCAGAGGGCACGCCGATGAGGCAGGAGCCCACCTCCGTTGGGCCCGTTGCGTCGTCTTCGGGGCCCGAACGGCCTTGGCACCAGGTCCCCGGCCCAGCGAACGATAGGAGTGAGGAGGCCACGGCTGTCGGTTGCCGACCGGATGACGGTGCCCGTGACAGGAGAGGACGACGTTCATGAGTACAGCGGACCTCGCGGTCGTGCCCAGGACCAGCCCACAAACCCCGGCGATATCGGCCGCCGCATCGCACACCGCCGCGAGCAGCTGGGCCTCAGCCCCGAGCGGGTGGCGTCCAGGTCCGGTGCGGCCGTCGACTACCTCGAACACCTGGAGTCGCGGCCGGCCGCCGTCGGCCTGGAGACGATCATCTCGCTTGCGGGCCCGCTCGGCACCTCGGTCCGGTATCTGCTCGGCGGCGGACCGGACCTGCCGCCCGGACAGGCCTCGCCGTCCGTCCGCCCGGTGATGGAGGAGCTGCAGCCCTGGGAGTGCTGGGCGAAGATGGAACCAGGTGGCGTCGGCCGGGTCGCCCTGTCGACGCCCGAAGGTCCACGGATTCTGCCGGTCAACTACCGCGCCCCGGACGGCACGGTGCTCTACCGGACGACGGCGCCAAGCACCGCCGCCACTGCGGTGGGCGAGCATGTCGCCTTCGAGGTCGACCGGCTCGACGAGGCACTCGGCAGCGGCTGGAGCGTCCTCGTCACCGGCCTTGCACATCAGGTCACCGAGGCGGACGCCATGGAGTGGTTCGGAAAGCACGCCGATCCCCAGCCCCGGGCCGGCGGTCGGCGCGACACCCGGGTGCGGATCCGCCCGGGCAGGATCACCGGACGCATCATCCGCACCGTCGAGACGAAGCCCTCCGACGACGCACCGTGAGCGACGGGAGCACAGGCCGCCGGGGCTGCGCGCCTTCCGACCCCTGGCAGCTCAGCTACGAGGGCTTCGACCCGGCCGAGGAGGGCATCCGCGAGGTGCTCTGCGCGGTGGGGAACGGCTACCTGGTCAGCCGCGCGGCCGCGCCCGAGTCCCGTGCGGACGGCGTCCACTACCCGGGCACCTACCTGGCCGGCTGCTACGACCGGGCGGCCTCCGTGGTCGGTGGCCGAACCGTCGAGAACGAGGACCTGATCAACTGCCCGAACTGGCTCCCCCTCACCTTCCGGCCGGAGGGCGGCGACTGGTTCGCCGGCCCCGCCACGACGGAGAAGCTGGAACTGGATCTGCGCCGCGGCGTACTGGCCCGGCGAGCCCTGGTCGTGGACGAGCACGGCCGCCGGACCCGGCTGACGCAGCGTCGGATCGCCAGCCAGGCCCAGCCGCACCTGCTCGCGCTGGAAACCGAGCTGGTCCCGGAGAACTGGTCCGGCCGGCTGGAGGTCCGCTGCGCGCTCGACGCGGATGTGTCCAACACCGGCGTCGCCCGCTACCAGGGCCTGGCCAGCCGTCACCTCGCTCCGGACGGAGAGGGTGCGGACGCCGACGGCACGCTGTGGCTTCAGGTGGCCGCCGCCGGATCGCCGCTGCGCATCGCGCTCGCCGCCCGCACCCGCGCGCACCGGGCGGGCGCCCCCCTCCCGGCAGCCCGTACCGACGAGATCCGGGAGGGCCTGGCGGCCCAGGTGCTCGTCCTGGACGCGACGCAGGGATCACCGGTCACCGTGGAGAAGACGGTGGCGGTGTACACCTCCCGCGACCCGGCGATCGGCGCTCCCCTGCGCGCCGCCCGGGCGCTGGTGACGCAGGCGCCCGGCTTCGACCAGCTCGTCCGTGACCATGCCCTGCGGTGGACGGAGCTGTGGCGCCGCTGCCGGATCGATGCGGACTTCGACGGTATCGGCACGCTGCGCCTGCACCTGTTCCACCTCCTGCAGACCTACTCCGAGCACTCCGTCGACCTCGATGTCGGCATCCCCGCACGCGGCCTGCACGGCGAGGCCTACCGCGGCCATGTCTTCTGGGACGAGCTGTTCGTCCTCCAACTGCTCAACCTGCGCTTTCCCGAGCTGGCCCGGGCCGTGCTGCGCTACCGCCACCGCCGGCTCGACGCCGCCCGGCAGGCCGCCCGGGCGATCGGACTGCGCGGCGCGATGTACCCGTGGCAGAGCGCCTCCGACGGCAGGGAGGAGTCCCAGCAGCTGCACCTGAACCCGCTGTCCGGGCGCTGGCTGCCCGACCACAGCCACCTCCAGCGTCACGTCGGCTCCGCCGTCGCCTACAACGTGTGGCAGCACTACCAGGCGACCGGCGACGTGGACTTCCTCGCCACCACCGGCGCCGAGATGCTGATGGAGATCGCCCGCTTCTGGTCCTCGAAGGCGGTGTACGACCCGCCGCGCGAGCGGTACTCGATCCGCGGCGTCCTCGGGCCCGACGAGTACCACGATGCCTATCCATGGTCCGACCGGCCGGGGCTGGACGACAACGCCTACACCAACGTGCTGGCCTCCTGGGTGCTCGCCCGCGCCCTCGACGCCGTGGACGCGCTGCCGGGGTACCGGCGCGAGGAGCTGCTGGAGCGGCTCGGGCTCGACCGGGGTGAACTCGACCGCTGGCAGGAGGTGGGCCGCCGCCTGCACGTGCCGTTCCACGACGGCGTGCTCAGCCAGTTCGACGGGTACGAGCGCCTCGCCGAACTCGACTGGGCCGCCTACCACCGGCGCTACGCCGACCTGCGCCGGCTCGACCGGATCCTGGAGGCCGAGGGCGACACCGTCAACCACTACAAGGCGTCCAAGCAGGCGGACGTCCTCATGCTGTTCTACCTGTTCTCCGCGCGCGAGGTCCGCGACCTCCTGCGCCGGCTCGGCTACCGGGCCGGCCACGAGCTGCTGCGCCGCACGACCGACTACTACCTCCGGCGTACCGTCCACGGCTCGACGCTCAGCGCGGTGGTGCACGCCTGGGTCCTGACCCGCACCGACCGTCGGGCCTCGTGGCGGTTCTTCCGCGACGCCCTCGCCGGCGACCTGGTCGACGTGCAGGGCGGGACCACCGCCGAGGGCATCCACCTCGGCGCCATGGCCGGCACCGTCGATCTCCTGCAGCGCTGCTACACGGGCCTGGAGATCCGCCAGGACGCGCTCTGGCTCGCCCCCCGTCTGCCGTCGGCGATCGGACGGGTGGAACTGGACCTCCGCTACCGCGGCCACTGGGGCATCTCCCTCTCCGTCGACCGGCGAACCGTCACGATCAGCCTTCGGGAGAGCACCCAGGAGCCCATCCGGGTCGGCCTCCGTGGCTCCTCGACGACCGTCCGGCCGGGCGAGAGCCACCGGTTCTCGCTCTGAGTACGGGCCGTCGGCCGGCCGGTCCCGTGGTGGTCGAGGACACCTGACGCATCAGGGAGCGAGGTCCCGACGGGCCAGGAGCCCGAAGGCCGCCGCGACCCCGGCCAGACCGACTGCGGCGAGCACACCCAGGGAGCTCCACGGCACGGCGCCGTGGGCGAGCGCGTCGCCCGGCGTGTAGTAGTGGAACGGGCTGAGGTAGCGCAGCGGCGCGGCCTTCGACCAGGCGAGCGCGACGAAGTTCAGGGCGAACCCGACCGCGCCGAACGCGATCGTGGCACCGACCACCTGGGACCGGCGACGGCCCGCCGCGGACACCGCCAGTGCCGGACCGGTGAGGCACAGCGTGAAGGCGCAGCCCAGCAGCCCGGCCGCGAACACGCCACTGATCGGCACGGCCCGGTGCAGCTGCGGGGACAGTGCGACCCCGACCGCCATGGTGAGGGTGGCCGCGATGTTGAGCAGCACCGAGGCAGCCGCCACTGCCGCGGTCCGTTCGGCCAGCAGCCGGCTGCGGGAGACGGGGCGGGCCATCAGGAGCTCGATCGTCCCCGACTCCACGTCGGCCGCGACGGCGGCCGCCGCCAGCGAGCCGATGGCGGTCAGCTGGATCGCGATCCAGAACGGGTGGGTGAGCCCGGCGCCGAGCAGTCCGGGGTAGCTGGCGATCGACACGTCACCGCTGGAGCCGCTGAACGCCCGGAACGCACTCGGCGGGGTGCGCCCGCCGCCGGCGAAGAGCTGGGCCGGGGAGAGCGTGTCGGCGATGACCACGATGAGGGTCTCGAACACGACCATGCCCAGGACCAGGGCGACCAGCATCCGCCGACGCCGGTACAGGGCCAGCCTGAGCAGTGGGAAGCGGCTCCTCACGACCGTGGCCCCGCGTCGGCGTCCCGGTAGAGGTCGAGGAACGCCTCCTCAAGGCCTGCCTCCTCCACCGCCAGGTCGGCCACCGGGAGGGCCAGCAGGCCGCGTAGCGCGCCCACCACCTCGCGGGGTGGCACCAGGAGTTCGACCTGGTCGCCCTTCCAGCGCGGAGACCACTGCTCCGCCCTGCCGAGCGGACGCGGCCCACGGCCATCGGTGAAGGTCAGCCGGATCTTCCGTGCCCGTGCCTCACGCAGCGCCGCGACGCTCTGCACGGTCACCAGCCTCCCGTCCCGGATGATCGCCACCCGGCAGCAGGTCCGCTGTACCTCTGGCAGGACGTGGCTGGAGAGCATCACGGTGCGACCTGCCGCCTGCGCCTCGGTCAGCAGTTCGAAGAAGGTCTCCTGGACCAGCGGGTCCAGGCCCTCGGTCGGCTCGTCCAGCACCACGAGTTCGGGGTCGTGCTGGAGCGCCTGCACCAGGCCGAGCTTCTGCTTCATGCCACGCGAGTACTCCTGCACGGTGCGGCCCAGTACGGACGCCGACAGGGCCAGGCGCTCACACAGCTCTGCGCGGCGGGGTGTGGGAGCGCCCTGCAGATCGGCGAGCAGCTTGAGGGTCTGGTGTCCGGTCAGTTCGGGGTAGAGGCGCAGCTCGCCGGGCAGATAGCCGAGCGCGGGGGCGAGTCGGCGATGATCCGTGACGGGGTCCAGGCCCAGTGCTCGGACCCGCCCCGCGGTGGGCCGCAGGAGGCCGATCAGGCAGCGCAGCGTGGTGGTCTTGCCGGCTCCGTTCGGCCCGAGGAAGCCGAAGACCTCGCCGGCGGCCACGGTGAGGTCGAGCTGCTCGACGCCGACCGTCCGCCCGTAGCGCTTGGTCAGCGAGCCGATCTCGATCGCCGACTCCGAGGCGGGCACGAACGCGCTCCTTCCCTCCTCGGTGTCACGCCGAGTTCTGGGAGCGCAGCTCGTTCCCGATCTCGTGGGCCCAGGTCCGGATGTGCTCAGGGTTTCGGAAGTCGCCGCCCTTGCCGTGCTTGACCAGGGTGCGGGCGATCCAGCCGGGGGTCTCGGACGTGAGGCTGCCGCCGAAGGTGACATGCCCGCGGGCGTGCAGGTGCTCCATCGCCTTGGCCGCGCCGGGCACCGGCGGGATCTCGTGCTGCTCGGCTGAGCTGTCCACCGGGCCGCTGCTGAACAGCCAGACCGGACGGTGGGCCAGCGCCTCGGCATTGCGATCGGCACAGCTCAGGGCATCGCGCTGCCAGTGGCCCGCGTAGAGCGAGCTGCCGAGGATGACTGCGTCGAACTGCGTCACGTCCTGGACGTCCGAGGCGGGGACGACGTCCGTGTCGAACCCGTCCTGCTCCAACGTGCGACCGATCTCCCGGGCGATGCCGGTGGTGGCGCCGTGCTTGCTGCCGTAGGCCACGAGGATCTTCTGCTTCTTCATGGCGGCCCTCCTGTGGGTGCCGGGTGCGGCTGCCGGTCGGTGCTGCCGACAGGTCCAGCCTGGGCCTGTGCAGGGCATCGGCGCCAGGGCCGCTCGCCCTGTTCCCGGGGCCGGTAGGCCCTGCCGCGACCGTCAGCGGGGCGCTGTCCCGGGAGGGTGAGACGTGGGAGCCCGATCCGCAGAGCCGTCCGTGGCGCGGGACCGACCGATTGCAGTCGACGCGGCCTCCCTTCCCGCTTCTACCGGGTCGGCTCTTCCCGGTCCGGACCGTTCGGCACCTTGCACCTTGCCGTCCGCAGGAGCGGTGTGAGACTTGAAGGGAGGAATGGGACACGGCGCACGCTCAGGCGGTCGCCTCCCTCGCGGCCGGCAGAGGCGCACCGCGCGGACGCGGTCGGCGAGGGAGCCGGTGTCCTGGAACAGGAGTTGGCGGATGTCTGAGACCGGCCAGGACCGGTCCGGTCGGCTGCTCGGAGACCTGGCCGGAATGATTCGGCTCGCGCACACGGCGCTGGGCGAAGCCACTGCCGCCTTGCTCGACACGGCCGACACGGCCGCCGAGAACGCGACGGCCGCTGAGAAGGCGCTGTACGAGCTCCGCGAGGAGATCGAGGACGACGCTTCGGCCCTGTTGCTGGACGGTTCGCCGACGGCTGACCTGCGCACGATCGTCGTCGGCGTCCACGTCGGCACCGATGTGGAATGCCTGGCGGCTCTCGCCCGACAGCTGGTCGCGCTCGCCTGGGCGCGGCAGTCGGGGCAACCCATGCCGGCACGGCTGCGGCTCCCCTTGCGAGGCATGGGCAACCTCGCCCTGACCATGGTCGCCATGGCGGGTGACGTGCTGGAGTCCACAGAATCCGAGACCGTCGCCGACCTTCTCGGAGGCATGCACGAGATCGCCCAGCGCCAGCGGCTGCTGTATGACCAGATGCTCTCCGAAGCCGACCAGGCCGAGCCCGGTGACGTCGCCGACGCGACGCTGCTGAGCTGTTGCTACGAGCGATGCGCGAGCCACGCCGTGTCCATGGCCCGCCACGCGGCCTTCTTCGCCGACTCCAAGCTGGCTGGCTGAACGACAGTCGGGTCCGTCGCCTGACGGTCCCAGGCGTCGGCCGAACGGTCAGGATGGTCGCCCGACCGGGCCGGAGAGCATGGTCCGGTCCGTTCAGGGCAGACCGGCCACGGCGATCGCGTCGAGGATCAGCTGCCAGGTGGGAGCGTGGAGGACGCTGCCGTGGTGGGTCACCACGATCGCGGCCTGCAGGGGATCAGTCGGATCAATCGTCAGGGATCCACCGTGCGTCAGGCGTTCGAGCAGCGCGGCGACGTTGTGCGCGTAGGCGGTCGACGCGGTCGTCGGGACCTGTGCCGCAAGGTTGCCCGCGCCGATCACCGTGACCTGGTCACCGACCAGGGTCGTGGTGTCCGGCTCGGCGGCCTCGACGTTCCCGCCCGGTGGTCCGGCCGTCACGTCGACGACGACCGAGCCGGGGCGCATGTCCCGGATCGCCCGGGTGGTGATCAGGGTCGGCGCGGGCCCGCTGGGGGGCTCGACGGCCGCGATGACGATGTCGAAGAGGGGCAGCACCGCGGCCAGGCCCCGGCGCAACGCGTCCTGCTCGGTGTCGAGCGCCCGGACGAATTCCGCGTCGTCGGCGGCCGGCCGGAGATCAGGGAGGTCGAGGAAGGTGCCACCCAGAGCGGTGATCTCCTCCCGTGGACGGCGACGTAGGTCGTGGGCATGGACGACCGCGCCGAGGCCGCGGGCTGTGTCGATCGCTTGCAGCCCGGCGGCTCCGGCACCCACGACCAGCACCCGTACGGGTGCGAAGACCGCCGCGGCCGATCCCCACGGCGACAGGCAGCGGCTCAGGAGACCGGCCGCGAGGAGGACTGCCCGGTAACCGGCGATCCTGGCCTGGGACACGCCGGCGTCCACCGGGTACGCGCCGCTGAGCGTGTGCGGGACCAGGTCGAGGCTGATCACGGTGACCCCCTCGTCCGCCCAGCGGCGGATCAGGAAGGGGATCCGAGTCGGCCGCAGGAGCGCCACCAGCGTCTGCCCGTTCCGGAACGGGTCGGGGAACTCGACGTTGGGGGCCTGGACCCCGACGAGGACATCCGCACTGCGGAACAACTCGCCGCGCGGGACGATGTCGGCGCCGGCCCTGGTGTAGTCGTCGTCGGCGAACCAGGCCGCCGCGCCGGCTCCGCTCTCCACCATGACGTCCAGGCCGAGGGCTCTGACGGTGCTGACGAGGTCGGGAACGAGCGCGACCCGCCGCTCACCCGGCGCCGTTTCCCGGTAGACGCCGACCGTGATGGCCACCATCACCCGTCACCTCCGTCCGGAGGAAGCCGACACGTTCCAGTATGTCGCGTTTGCGGTGCTCGATCGCCCGGTCGGATACTCGACCACGACACGCTGCGGAAACGGCCATCGCGCCGGGCGGCGGAGGGAGCCGGGCGTGGAACACGAGGGCTGGCAGTTCTGGGTCGACCGTGGCGGGACCTTCACCGACGTCGTTGCCCTGAGCCCGGACGGCCGGCTGCTGACGCACAAGCTGCTGTCACACTCCCCGGGGCACCCTCAAGGCTCGGCCGGGAGCGGCGATCCCACCCGAGACCCCGCGGTGGCGGGGATCCGCGCACTGCTCGGCCTGCCCGCGGACCGGCCACTGGCCGATGCCCGGATCGACGTGGTACGGATGGGCACGACGGTGGCCACCAACGCCCTGCTGGAGCGCAAAGGCGAGCGAACCGCCCTGGTGATCACCCGCGGCTTCGGCGACGCGCTGCGCATCGGCTACCAGAACCGGCCACGCATCTTCGACCGCCGGATCATCCTGCCCGAGCCACTCTACGAGCGGGTCATCGAGGTCGACGAGCGGATCACGGCCGAGGGCACCGTGCTGCGCGCGCCGGATCTCGACCGGCTGCGCGAAGACCTGCGGCGCGTCCACGAGGACGGCATCCGCGCGGTGGCGGTGGTCTGCCTTCACAGCTACCTCCACCCCGCGCACGAACAGGCCATCGGCCGCCTCGCCGAGCAGCTCGGCTTCCCGCAGGTGTCGCTCTCCAGCGAGGCGAGCCCGCTGATGAAGCTGGTTCCGCGCGGCGACACCGCCGTGGTCGACGCCTACCTGTCTCCGGTGCTGCGCCGCTACGTCACGCAGGTCGCCGAGGAACTGCGGGGCGTGCGCCTGATGTTCATGCAGTCCAACGGCGGCCTCGCGGAGGCGGGCCACTTCCGCGGCAAGGACGCGATCCTCTCGGGCCCGGCCGGCGGCATCGTCGGCATGGTGCGGATGTCTCAACTCGCCGGCTTCGACCGGGTGATCGGCTTCGACATGGGCGGCACCTCCACCGATGTGTCCCACTTCGCCGGAGCGTACGAGCGGTTGTCCACCAGCCAGGTGGCCGGGGTGCGGCTGCGCGCACCGATGCTGGCCATCCACACCGTGGCCGCCGGCGGCGGCTCCGTCCTGCACTTCGACGGCAGCCGGCTGCGGGTCGGGCCCGACTCGGCGGGCGCGGACCCGGGCCCGGCGTCCTACCGTGCCGGTGGCCCGCTGACCGTCACCGATGCCAACGTGATGCTCGGCCGCATCCAGCCCGCGCACTTCCCGCACGTGTTCGGACCATCCGGCGACCGGCCGCTCGACGGTGACCTGGTGCGCCGGCGGTTCACCGAGCTCGCCGCCGAGATCCGGGCGCGCACCGGTGACCGGCGCTCGCCCGAGCAGGTCGCCGAGGGCTACCTCCAGATCGCGGTGGTGAACATCGCCAACGCCGTCAAGCGGATCTCCGTGCAGCAGGGCCGTGATGTCACCCGCTACGTGCTGACCACGTTCGGCGGTGCGGGCGGCCAGCACGCCTGCGCGGTGGCCGACTCGCTGGGCATCCGCAGCGTGCTCGTGCCCCCCATGGCCGGGGTGCTCTCCGCACTCGGCATCGGCCTCGCCGACACCACGGTCATGCGCGAGAAGTCCGTGGAGAGCCCGCTCGAACCGGCCTCGATGCCGCGGGTCCAGGCCGTCGCCGACGACCTCGAATCGGCGGCGCGCGCGGAGCTGCTCGACGAGGGGACACCACCCGAGCGGATCCGGGTGACCCGCCGCGCGCAGCTGCGCTACGACGGTACCGACACCACCGTCGCGGTCGAGCTGGCGGAGCCGGATGCCATGACCGCCGCCTTCGAGACGAGCCACCGCGCCACCTACTCGTTCCTGATGGATCGTCCGATCGTCATCGAGGCCCTCTCGGTCGAGGCGACCGGGCTCACCGAACAGCCCGACCTGGGCCACCTCGGCGGACCGGGCTTCAGCAGTGAGGCAGGGGCCGTACGGCTGTACACGCGCGGGGCCTGGCGCGAGGCCCCGCTGCTGGAGCGGGCGGCGATGCGGCCCGGTGACACGGTGACCGGCCCCGTGATCATCGCCGAGGCCGGCGCGACCACGGTGGTGGACGAGGGGTGGCAGGCGACGATGACGCCGGTCGGTCACCTGCTGGCGGAGCGGGTGGCCGCACGCGCTGAGGCCGGCGTCGGGACCGAGGCCGACCCCGTGCTCTTGGAGATCTTCAACAACCTCTTCATGGCCATCGCCCAACAGATGGGCGCACGGCTGGAGTCGACGGCGCAGTCGGTCAACATCAAGGAGCGGCTGGACTTCTCGTGCGCGCTCTTCGACCCGGACGGGAACCTCATCGCCAACGCCCCCCACATCCCTGTGCACCTGGGATCCATGGGCACCACCGTCAAGGAGGTGATCCGCCGCCGCGCCGGAGCGCTGAAGCCCGGCGACGCGTACGCGGTCAACGACCCGTACCACGGCGGCACCCACCTGCCCGACATCACCGTGGTGACACCGGTGTTCGACGCAGATGACCGGCGGATCCTCTTCTTCGTCGCCTCCCGCGGCCACCACGCCGAGATCGGCGGGCTCACCCCGGGCTCGATGCCGGCCGACAGCCGCGAGATCCACGAGGAAGGCGTCCTCTTCGACACCTGGCTGCTGGTCGAGAACGGCAGGCTACGCGAGGCCGAGACGCTACGGCTGCTCACCGAGGCGCCGTACCCCTCCAGGGACCCGGCGACCAACCTCGCCGACCTGAGGGCGCAGATCGCCGCCAACCGGAAGGGAGTCGACGAGGTCACCAGGATGATCGACCACTTCGGCCTGGACGTCGTGCAGGCCTACATGCGGCACGTGCAGGACAACGCGGAGGAAGCGGTCCGCCGCGTCATCGACTCCCTCGCCGACGGCGCCTACCGCTACGAGACGGATTCCGGCGCGGTGATCGCGGTACGGATCTCCGTCGACCGTCAACGGCGCTGCGCCACCGTTGACTTCACCGGCACCTCGCCGCAGCTCGACACCAACCTCAACGCACCGTCCTCCGTGGTCACCGCAGCCGTGCTCTACGTCTTCCGCACCCTCGTCGCCGACGACATCCCGCTCAACGACGGCTGCCTGCGCCCGCTGCGCATCGTCATCCCGGCCGGCTCGATGCTCGCCCCCGCATACCCGGCCGCCGTGGTCGCGGGGAACGTCGAGACCTCGCAGGCGATCACCGGCGCGCTCTACGCGGCACTGGGAGCCCAGGCCGAGGGGTCCGGCACGATGAACAACGTCAGCTTCGGCAACGAGCACCACCAGTACTACGAGACGGTCGCCTCCGGCTCCGGAGCAGGCGACGGATTCGACGGGGCCGGCGTGGTGCAGACGCACATGACCAACTCCCGGCTGACCGACCCCGAGGTGCTCGAATGGCGTCTGCCCGTCCTGCTGGAGGAGTTCGCCTTCCGGCACGGCAGCGGGGGCGCGGGGCGGTGGCACGGAGGCGACGGAGCGATCCGCCGGATCCGGTTCCGGGAGCCGATGACGGTGAGCCTCCTGTCCGGACACCGGCGGGTGGCCCCCTACGGCATGGCCGGCGGATCGCCCGGCGCTCTCGGAGCCAACCGGGTGCAGCGCACCGACGGCAGCATCCTGCGCCTGGACGGCTGCGACCGCGCCGACCTCAAGGCAGGAGACGTGCTGGTGATCGAGACCCCCGGCGGGGGCGGCTACGGCACCGGTTGAAGGCACCCGGCTCACTTCCCGCTCGTTCGAGACCGGCAGGCCCCAGCATCCTGGGACCGTGCGCCGGCCGCCGAAGTCTGTGCCGCCGAAGCCCGCCCCGCAACCGCCGGGGACGGCGGTCAGCTGGGCGGGCGGACGATCACCACGGGGCACGACGCGTGCATCGCGCAGCGCGTGCTCACCGAGCCGAGCAGGGCGCGGGCGAAGGTCCCGTGGCCGCGGCTGCCGACAACCAGGAGGTCAGCACCGTCGGCCGCTGCCAGCAGGACGTCGGCCGGGTTGCCGCGAACCAGCTGTTCGTGGACCTCGACCGGCCGGGCGTCCCCGAGCACCTCGTTGATCTCCTGGTCGAACCGTCGGCGCGCCGTCTCCGCCTCCAGTGTGGGGTCGACCACGGTCGGGCCCGCGAAAAGCGGGGTGGCTTCCCACGCGCCCACCACATCCACCGTCGCGCCCAGCAGGGCTGCCTGCTGCACCGCCCAGCGCAGCGCAGCCTGTGACGAGGGCGAGCCGTCGATGCCCACCACGACACGAGCGGTCGAACCGTTCCCGGTCACGCGCAACCACCTCATTTCGTTTCCGTCACCTCCCACGCTGCACTCCCCCCGCCCGGTCCGCCAGCGAAGTCCCACTGAGGCTCATCGCGGCGGGGGTCATCGGACCAGGGCACTCAGCCATCACCTTGGGGCCGCTCGGCCCTGCCATCTCGTGTCGTGCGCGCCTACGGTACCTACAGGGCCCAGGATTCGGGCCGCCCCACGATCACCCGTGGAGGAGCCATGGCATCCGCCAGCAAACGCCGTCCGATCGTCCTCGGCGTGGACGCCCGGGAACCCGGTCGACTCGCGACATCCTGGGCCGCCGATGAGGCCGACCGCCGCAAACTGCCCCTGGTGATGGTCCATGCCGTTCCGAAGCCGGCACGTGATCTGCACGGCTTCGAAAGACGCCACCACGAGGAACTCCACCACAACGGCCGCCAGATGCTCGACAAGGCCGCAGCCCTCACAGGCGAGCGGCACCCCGACCTGGAGGTGACCAGCACCCTGGTGGAGGGCAACCCTGGCCAGGCGCTGTGCCGGCAGTCGCGGCACGCCGAGCTCGTCGTGCTCGGCTCGCGCCGGCTCTCCCGCACGGAGGAGCTCCTCAGCACCTACTCGGTGGCCGTCCCGGTCAGTGCCCAGGCCGCCTGCCCGGTGGTCGTGGTGCGCGATCCCGAGCACATCACCCAGGACCCGCCCTACCTCGTGGTCGGGGTGGACGGCAGCCCGGCGTCCGCCGCCGCGGTCGACGTCGCCTTCGACCTGGCGGCCCGGCGGGGAGCCGCGCTGCGCGCCATCTGGGTCTGGCAGTCGCAGCTGATCGCCCGGGTCGACGAGCATGACGCCGTCCAGACGCTGCGGCGGCTGCTGACCGAGACCACCGCCGGTCATGCCGACCGGTACCCCGACGTGAAGCTGACCCACGAGGTGATCCGCGGCCACCCCGTGGAAGAACTGGCCAAGGCCTCGGCGCACGCCCTCGCCGTCGTGGTCGGGCGTCGCGGACACGGCGGGTTCACCGGCATGCGGCTCGGCTCCGTACCGCACGGCCTCCTGCACCACGCCCACTGTCCGATCGTCACCGTGCCCCGGCCGGCCGACGAACCGGGCGCATGAGGCCCGACGGCCCCGGCGCCCTGCGGCAGGCCACGGACCGACAGCCGGAAGGCGGGGACACGCCGGACCCACGCGAGCCGATCGCGCTGCTCTTCCGGGACCTACGCACCTCTGGCCGGGGCCTGCCGGAACGCGAGGCGGCCCGCCGCCAGGCCGTGTACGGCCCCAACACCCTCGCCCGCCGCGGCGGCCGGCGCTGGCCCCGCGAGCTCGCGCAGCAGTTCACCCACCCACTCGCCCTGCTTCTGGCGCTCGCGGCGGTCCTGGCCGCCGTCAGCGGGGCGCCGGCGCTGGCCGTGGCGATCGTGGCCGTGATCCTGCTGAATGCCATGCTCGCCTTCGCCCAGGAGCAGCAGGCGGAGAACGCGGTGGAGGCGCTGGCCTCCTTCCTGCCGGAGCAGGCGACCGTGGTCCGCGAGGGCGTGCGACAGGAGGTGGCGGCCACGTCACTGGTCCCCGGGGATGTACTGGTGGTCGAGGAGGGCGAGCGGATCTCCGCCGACGCCCGGCTGCTGTCCGGCGGGGTGGAGGTGGACCTCTCGGCGCTGACGGGTGAATCGGTGCCGGTGTTCCGCTCGGCGGAGCTGGTGGACGTCGAGGGATCGCTGCTGGACGCCCGTGACCTGCTGTTCTCCGGGACGGCCTGTACCGGCGGGCAGGCCCAGGCCGTGGTCACCGCCACCGGGATGCACAGCGAGCTGGGCAGGATCGCGGCGCTGAGCCAGCGCACCCGGCGCGAGGAGAGCCCGCTGGAGCACCAGGTCAAGCGGGCCGCCCGGCTGATCGCGCTGGTGGCGATCGGTGTCGGGCTGGCCTTCCTGCCGATCGGCCTCGCCGCCGGGCTGTCGCTCGCCGCTGCGGTGAGTTTCGCGATCGGCCTGCTCGTCGCCAACGTGCCCGAGGGTCTGCTCCCGACGATCACGCTGTCGCTGGCCTCCGGGGTCCGCGACCTGGCCCGGCGCGGGGCCGTGGTCAAGCGCCTCTCCGCCGTGGAGACGCTGGGTTCCACCACGGTCGTCTGCACCGACAAGACCGGCACACTGACCGAGAACCGGATGCTGGCCACCGCCGTTTGGACGCCGGGCGGCGAGTGCCCTGTCGACGTCGCGGTGGATCCGCCTCCGGAGGTCCAGTTGCTCGCCAGAGCAGCGGCAGCCTGCACCACGGCCCACCCCGATGCAGGCCACGGCGACCCCACCGAGGTGGCCCTGCTCGATCTGGCCGGCCGGCTCGGTGTGACGTGCGCGCCCGAGCAGCGCGACCTCGACCGGCGGGCGCTGTTCCGGTTCGATCCCCGCATCAAGCTGATGACGACCGCGGACTCCGAGGACGGCACGGTCGTCCTGCACACCAAGGGCGCACCCGAGGAGGTCCTCACCCACGCGGACCAGCTCCTCGATCACGGTTCGCAGCGGCATCTCACACCGGCCGACCGGACCGCGGTGGTCCACGCCGTCGGCACCCTGGCCGCCAGGGGACTGCGGGTGCTCGCCGTGGCCCGACGGCCGCTTCCACCTGGCCAGGCTCCGCCCGACCGGCGGGAGGAGGCCGAGCAGAACCTCTGCCTGGTCGGCCTGATCGCGATGGCCGACCCGGCCCGGCCCGAGGTTGCCCACGCGATCACCCTCGCCCACCGCGCCGGGATCACCGTCCACGTCGTCACCGGCGACAACGGCCTGACCGCCGCCGCCATCGCCGGCCAGGTCGGTATCGGCCATCACGGCTCCCGCATCGTCACCGGCACCGAGCTGGCGGCCATGGGCGACCGGGAGCTGGACACGCTGCTCGCCCGCGGCGAGGAGGTGATCTTCGCCCGTACCTCCCCCGAAGCCAAACTCCGGATCGCGGACGCCCTGCGGGCCGAGGGCCACACCGTCGCGATGACCGGCGACGGCGTCAACGACGCGCCCGCCCTGCGGCGCGCCGACATCGGCGTCGCCATGGGCCGCTCCGGCACCGACGTCGCCCGCGAGTCCGCCACGATGGTGCTCACCGACGACAACTTCGCAACGATCATCGCGGCCGTCGAGGCCGGCCGGCGGACGTACGACAACATCCGCAAGTTCATCGTCTACATCTTCGCCCACGCCGTCCCCGAGGTCGTGCCCTTCCTGGTCTTCGCCCTCGCGGGCGGCGCCGTCCCGCTTCCCCTCACGGTGATGCAGATCCTGGCCGTCGACCTCGGCACCGACACCCTCCCCGCGCTCGCGCTCGGCCGCGAACGCGCCGAGCCCGGCCTGATGGACCGCCCGCCGCGCCCGCGCGGCGAGAAGGTGATCCAGCGCTCGATGCTGGCCCGGGCGTGGGGTTTCCTCGGCCTGATCTCGGCCTGCCTCGTGATGGGCGGCTTCCTGCTCACCCTGACCCTGGGCGGGTGGCACCCCGGCGACCCGACCGGCCCCGGCACCGCCCTGCACCTGACGTACCAGCAGGCCACCACGGTCACCTGGCTCGGCATCGTCGCCTGCCAGATCGGCACCGCCTTCGCCGCCCGCACCGAGCGCGCCTCGCTGCGCTCCATCGGCGTCCTCAGCAACCGGCAACTGCTCGTCGGCATCGGCTTCTCGCTGGCCTTCGCCGCCGCGATCGTCTACCTCCCCCCGCTGCACCACGTGTTCGGCACTGCCGCACTCGATCCCACCCAGCTGGCGATCGTGGCACCGTTCCCGTTCGTCGTCTGGGGCGCGGACGAACTGCGCAGAGCCCTGGTATGCCGCCGCACGCCCGCCCCTGTCACGCCGGTGCGCTTCGCCCCCGCGCCGCTGCAACCATCCGTCGAGGCCTCCGGACATCACCCCGTCGCCGTCCTGCTCGCACGCCACGGCTGGAGCGCGCACCGGCTCCAGCACGCTCTCGGCATCAGCGAACACGCCGCTGAGGAGATCGTCGCCCACGCCCACCGGGTCGCCGCCGAGCACGGCCGCCGGACGCCGTGACGCGGCGAGGACCGGCGGCAGTGCGCTCAGGCGCCGCCGCAGGTCCGGTCGACGGTGAGATCGAGGAAGTGGGTGGAGCAGGAGATGCACGGGTCGTGGTTGCGGATGGCCCGTTCGCACATCGTGGTCAGCTCGGCGTCCGTGCGCTCCCCCGCCCGCAGCTGTTCCTGCACGGTGCGGCGGAGGTCCTCCTCGATCGCGTCCTGGTTCTGCGCGGTCGGCGGGACCAGCACCGCATTCGTGACGGTCCCACGGGCGTCGAGGGTGTAGCAGTGGTAGAGCAGGCCTCGTGGCGCCTCGGTCGCTCCGTGACCGGTGCCGGCGCGCGGCGGCACCTCGACGTACGGGCGCGGCGGGGGTTCGTAGCCCTCGATGAGGCGCAGGGCCTCGTCGACCGCGTGGAGCACCTCGACCGCCCGGACGATGATGCTGCGGTAGGGGTTGCGGCAGACGGTGCCCTGCCGGGGGTCACCGAGTCCGGCGTCCTGGGCGGCCTGGAGGGCGATCGGGGAGAGCAGGCGGCCGCTGATGGCGTACCGGGCGAGCGGGCCGGTGAGGTTGCGGCGGCCGTCCAGCCGGGCGTGCAGGGCGGTGGAGTGCGGGACCTGGCTCTCGACGACGTGGTCGCCGAACTCGCGGACGCCGAAGGTGCGGGTGGGCAGGGCGCGCCGGCTCGTGGCGGGCAGTGCGGCGGTGTGCGGGGCCGGCATGACCGTCGGCGTGCCCGATTCGATGGCGTAGGTGTCGGGTTCGGCCAGGGCGAGCAGGTCGTGGTCGCACCCTGCGTCGGGGAAGTCGAATCCGGCCACCCAGCGCACGGTCAGCACGGCGTCCTCGCGCGCCCGGCGCAACTGCTCTGCCAGTGGCCGTAGTTCGGACCTGCTCGGAACGCGGTGGAAGCCGCCGAGGCGGACGTTCACCGGGTGGATCGCCCGGCCGCCGAGCAGCTCGATGATCGCGTTGCCGGCCTGCTTGAGCCGCAGTCCACGCTCGACGTCGGCGCGCCTGGCCCGGGCCAGCTCGATGACGTTGTCGCAGCCGTGGAAGTCGGGTGCGTGGAGGAGATGGACGTGCAGGGTGTGGCTCTCGATCCACTCACCGCAGTAGATCAGGCGGCGCAGCGCGGCCAGTTGGCCGTCCACGACGACACCGCAGGCGTCCTCGATCGCGCGACAGGCACTCAGCTGGTAGGCGACCGGGCAGATCCCGCAGATCCGCGAGGTGATGTCGGGCGGTTCGGTGTACGAGCGTCCGCGCAGGAACGCCTCGAAGAAGCGCGGGGGTTCGTAGATGGCCAGTCGGGCCTCGGCGACCTCGTCGCCCTGCACCCGCAGGTACAGCGAACCTTCGCCCTCGACGCGGGAGAGCGATCCGACGTGCAGCACCCTGGAGCCGCGATGGGTCACCGTTCCAGCTCCTTCCCCGAGGCCGCGTCGAACTCGGGGGCGGCGGTGTTGAAGGTGCGCAGCACCCGCACCACGTCGAGGGTGTCCATCCCGTCCCGGCGCAGCAGCGGGACGAAGGAGGGGAAGTTGGTGGAGTCGCTCGGGCCGAAGCAGCCGTAGCAGCCGCGCCCGTAGACGGGGCAGATGGCGCCGCAGCCGGCGTGGGTGACCGGGCCGAGGCAGGGGGTGCCGTGGGCGACCGTCACGCAGACCGTACCGCGCTGCTTGCACTCGAAGCAGACGCTGTGCGCGGGGACGTCCGGCCGGCGTCCGGCCAGGTGGGCGGTGATGACCTCCAGGAGCTGGCGGCGGTCGATGGGGCAGCCGCGCAGTTCGAAGTCGACGGGCACATGGGCGCTGATCGGGGTGGAGGTGGCGAGCGTGGAGATGTAGTCGGGGCGGGCGTAGACGGCGGCCTGGAACTCGGCGACGTCCGCGTAGTTGCGCAGTGCCTGGACGCCACCGGCGGTGGCGCAGGCGCCGATGGTCACCAGACGGTCCGAGACGGCGCGGATGTGGTGGATCCGGTCGACGTCCTGCGCGGTGGTCACCGAACCCTCGACCAGTGACAGGTCGTACGGGCCCGGTGCGCTCGCACTGGAGGCCTCCAGGAAGTGCGCGATCTCCACCTGGTCGGCGAGGCGGAGGAGTTCGTCCTCGCAGTCCAGCAGGGTGAGCTGGCAACCGTCGCAGGAGGCGAACTTCCAGACCGCGAGCCTCGGGCGCCGGCGGGCCTCGGCCTTCATGTCACAACTCCCTTACCGCGAGGAGGGATCGGGCGGTGGTCCAGGTGACGACGGGGCCGTCGCGACACAGCAGAAGGGGGCCGAGCTGGCAGTGCCCGCAGTGGCCGGTGCCGCAGTGCATGGTGCGCTCCAGCGAGACCTTGATCCGGTCCGGGCCGACGCCACGGTGGGTGAGCTCGGCTGCGGTGGCTCGGATCATCGGCTCGGGGCCGCAGATGAAGGCCACCGCCGTCTGCGGGTCGAAGGAGGCCCGGTCGAGCAGCGTCGTGACGACACCGACCTCCCCCTTCCAGAGCGCGTCGGGACGGTCCACGGTGGTCAACACCCGGGCCTGTGCCTCCCATTCGCGCTTCTCCGGGGCGTAGAGCACGTCCCGGGGCGTGCGGGCGCCGATCAGGACGTTCAGCTGTCCGTACTCCTGCGGCGCGGCGAGGGCGGAGCGGATCAGCGGACGCAGCGGCGCCAGGCCGATGCCGCCGGCCACGACCAGCAGGTCCCGGCCGGTCGCGGCGGGCAGGTCCCAGCCGGTGCCGAACGGGCCGCGCACCGCGACCGTCCGGCCGGCGCCCAGTCCGTGCAGGGCGGCGGAGATCGCGCCGACGGCCCGGACGGTGTGTGTCACCCGGTCTCCGTCGATCGCGGTGACCGACAGCGGGATGTCGCCGACGCCGAAGGCGTACACCATCGCGAACTGCCCGGGCGCGAAGGGCGGCAGGGCTGATCGGACGGGCTCCAGGACGATGGTGGCCGTGTCGGGTGTCTCGGCCTCCCGTGCGACCACCCGGTACGGCACGGGGAGCACGGCGGGGCCGGCCACCATGGTGGGAGCCGTCATGTCGCCGGTCCGCCGGGATCGGCGCCGGGCGGTCCGTAGAGGTCCAGCAGGCGCGTGCGGGTGGCTCTCAGCCTGCGTGCGACCACCGTCGCGACGCCGTGGGTCACCGCCAGGCCGAACACCGGGTCGTCCTCGCACGCGGCCCGGACGCGCTCGGCGTCGAACTCGGCGGCCAGCACGGTACCACGGGTCCGGGCGCCCAGCTGCCACCGGTACGGCTCGAACAGCCAGGACCAGCCGAGCAGGTCACCTTCGCCGAGGGTCTCCACGACGGCCGCCCGTCGGCCGGGGACGTGGACGTCCAGCACGACGAGCCCGGAACGGATGATCCAGAACCGGTCCGCGAGGCCGCCCTCCTCGAAGATCCGGGTGCCCGCGGGGATCGAGACCTCGCGGGCGGACGCGGCCAGCCGGTCCCGGTGACCCGGCGGCAGCGCGCCGAGGAAGCCCTGGTGCACGAGCGTCACGACCGGCTCTCCTGCTCGGGCGGCCGGGCCGCGCGCTCCCGCTCCCGGTCGAGTGCGTGGGCCTCCTCGGTGATGTCGATGCCGACCGGGCACCACACGATGCAGCGCCCGCAGCCGACACACCCCGAGCTGCCGAACTGGTCGAACCAGGTGCCGAGCTTGTGGGTGGCCCACTGCCGGTAGCGGCTGCGCGGCGACTCGCGGACCGGCCCGGCCGGCAGGTGGGAGAAGTCGAGGTCGAAGCAGGACTCCCAGCGCCGCCAGCGCTCGGCGTGGTCGCCGGTCAGGTCCGTAACGTCCTCGGTACTGGTGCAGAAGCAGGTCGGACAGACCATGGTGCAGTTGCCGCAGGTCAGGCAGCGGGCGGCGACGTCGTCCCAGCGTTCGGCCGTGAGGGTCTCGCGCATCAGCATCTGCAGGTCCACCGGCGGCATGCTGCGGCCCATCCGGTCCGCCGCCTCGGCCACGCGGTCGCCGGCCGCGGTCCGGGTGGCGGCGTCGGCGGGGGTGCGTGGGAGCTCGGCCAGCACCGCCTCGCCCTCCTCGCTCCCCGCGCGCACCAGGAAGCGGTGGCCCTCGGTGTCCACCACCTCGGTCAGCGCCAAGTCGTAGCCGGGCCCCACTGCCGGCCCGGTACCCATCGACACGCAGAAGCAGGTGGCGCCCGGCTCGGTGCACTCCACCGCCACCAGGAAGGCCCGCTCACGGCGCCCTCGGTAGGTGGGATCGGTGTACCGGCCGCCGGACAGCACCCGGTCCTGGATCGCGATGGCCCGCAGGTCGCAGGGGCGCACCCCGAGGAACGCGTACGACGGGGGCGCGGCGTCGTCCTCGACCAGCACCAGGTCGCCGTCGGCCGTGCGGTCGGCGCTCCACTCCCGCACCCGCGCCGGGTGCAGGAACGTCTTCCAGGACTGCGGCCCCGCGCTGTGCGCGAACGCGGCACCGTCCTCGCGGGCCCGCAGGCGATACGTTCCGGCCTCCAGCTCGACCCCCCAGCCGTAGGGCAGCTCGGCTCCACCGGAGATCTCGGCCAGCACGATCGCGCCGTCACGGACGGTCGGGCCGACGACCGTGCGGCCACGGCCGCCGAGGACCGCGATCAGCGCGTCCAGGCCGTCCTTGTCGATCACCGCCGAACTGCTGCCGTCCGTCATCACCGCACCTCCCGGACCGATGCCGCTGTGCTGCCCAGTATGTGGAACGAGCCGCCGCCTGGCGCGGGAAGCCGGTGCCGGTGTGGTCCAGGTGGCTCTGTCCCGACCTCGTGCGGACTTCTGCGAGGCCTGCCCCGGCTGCGGGACGTCGCGGGCGGGAAGGGAAGGACCTGTGAACAGCGCTGCCCGGATCACCGTCATCGGCGTCGGCAACGAGTACCGGCGTGACGACGGTGTCGGCTGGGCCGTCGTCGCCCGGATGGCGGAACGCGCCGAGAAGCATCCGCTGCCGGGCAGGCCCTCCCTCGTGGTGTGCGACGGCGACCCCGCCCGGCTGATCTCGCACTGGGACGGGGCGGACCTCGCCGTCGTCGTGGATGCGGCGCACGCGCACCCCGGGCAGCCCGGCCGGGTGCACCGCCTGGAGCTGGCCGGCGGACGGCTCGCACGGGAGGACAGCGCGACGAGCTCCCACGGGCTCGGCCTCGGCGATGCCGTGGAACTCGCCCGTGAGCTGGATCGCCTGCCGCGCATCCTGATCGTGTACGCCGTGGAGGGAGCCGACTGCTCCCTCGGGACAGGCCTGTCCGCACCGGTCCGGGCCGCCGTGGAGAGCCTCGCCGAACAGATCGCGGAGCAGATCGCGCAGCACCACGGGCCGCGCCAGCAGCCGCTGAGCCGCCGGTGAACCGACGGCCGCTCGGTCCCGACCGGCCGTCCCAAGGGGGCCCGAACGGCCCTGTCCGGCGCGTCGAGGCAGGTGGACAGTGTGAACAGGAGAACCCGGCGGAGGAGTGAGAACCATGCAGCACCGCACCGTCAGCGACGTGATGACCCACGGGGTCGTCACCGCACGGCCCGGCACCCCCTTCAAGGAGATCGCCGAGCTCTTCGAGCGCAACGACATCACCGCCGTCCCGGTCGTGGACGAGCGGGACCACCCGCTCGGCATCGTCTCGGAGGCGGACCTGCTCCGCAAGCAGGCCCACCTCCCCGACCCCCAGGGCCACACCGGCAACCTCCGAGGGCAACCTCACGACAGCGCCCTCACCGATGCCGAGACCGCAGACGGCCTGATGACCAGCCCGGCAGTATGCGCCCGCCCCGAATGGAGCATCGTCGAGGCCGCCCGGACCATGGACCGCGAGAAGATCAAGCGCCTCCCGGTCGTCGACGAGGCCGGACGACTCACCGGCATCGTCAGCCGCTCCGACCTGCTCCGGCTCTTCCTGCGGCACGACACGGCCATCCGCGAGGAGATCAACCGTGACATCCTCGACCGAACCCTGCATCTCAGCCCCAGCGCCGTGCGCGTCACCGTCAATGATGGGGTTGTCACACTGACCGGGAGAGTGGAACAGAACGACCTGGTCCCCGTCATCGAACGTCTCTGCGCCTCCGTCGACGGCGTGGTCTCCGTCCACCAGAGCATCGAGCACCCCCTCGACGACATCGGCACCCGGCAGCGGCCCGGCGTCTCCGGCAGCCTCGGCTCCCACGGCTCCCACGGCTCCCACGGCTGACCGCCGGCCGAACCCGCGCACGCCGTCCCGGACACGCGACTGTGAACCGATCCCCCCTGCCGGCCGAGAGCGAGGTACGCGATGGACAGGGTCACCCCGGCGGCACCCCGGATCGCCGTCGGGGTGGACGGCTCTCCGTCGTCCGAACAGGCACTGCGGTGGGCGGTCGCTCAGGCACGCCTGACCGGTGCCACGGTGGATGCGGTGATCTGCTGGCTCCTCCCGACGATGTACGGGCGGGCTCCGATGTCGGTGGACCGGGAGCTCGGCCATGTCGCCGCGAAGGTGCTGGAGCAGGCGGTCGCCCACGCCTTCGGAGAGGTCCGGCCGATGGGGCTCCGCGAGACGGCCGTGCTGGGCAACGCCGCCGAGGTGCTCGTGGAGCGCTCACGGGGAGCCGAGTTGCTCGTGGTGGGCAGCCGAGGCCACGGCGGGTTCACCGGCGCCCTCCTGGGATCGGTGGGCCAGTACTGCGTGCAGCACGCGTCATGCCCGGTCGTCGTGATCCGCGACCGTGCGAACTGACCGGCCGAGCTCATCGGCCGCCGCTGCGACTCGTTCCGGCAACACCACGGCCGGCCCTGACCAGAGTCGCCCTCACCCGGCCGGCGGCAGGCAAGCTGGTGAGAGCACCGACACGCGCCCGGGCCGGGCTGGCCGGCGGAGGTTCTGGGGCCGGTGGGCCCATGCCCGGGCGCCCCGCGCGGAGCAGGATGGAAGCGAGATCGAACGGGGAGCCGGGTGCCGACGCCCGAGCGGCAGCCCGGAGCGCCGACCGGAAGGACGTACTGGTCATGACCACCACCGGCAGCACCGAGCAGCACCGGACCAAGCAGTGGACGCTGCACCTGCAGCTGTTCGAGGAGGGCGACCTCACCACGGTGCACGCCGTCCTCGACACCGGCGACAACACCCTCCGCAGCCGCGCCACCGCGCGGCGCAGCCCGGACGACCCGGCCGTCCCCGAGATCGGCGACGAGTTCGCAGCCGGACGCGCCCTGGTCGACCTCGGCCACCAACTGCTGCGCGCGGGGACGACCGACGCCGCAGCGTTCGACCCGGACCTCCACTCATGACACCGCGTTGGCCGCCCACCCCTGAACGGGGAGAGCTGGAAGAGGAGCTGCCGCCATGACCGAGCAAGCACTGACCCTGGATCAGCTGCGCCTCCTGGCCTCCGCCGCAAGCGCGGCGCCATCACTGCACAACAGCCAGCCGTGGCGTTTCGCACCCATGCCCGACTCACTCGGCATGCAGGTCTACACCGACCCCGAGCGCGCCGTGCCGCTCACCGACCCGGCCGGCCGGGCGCTGCACATCTCGGTGGGGGCGGCCCTGTTCAACCTGCGGGTCGCCGCCCTCCGGCTCGGACGGGACCCGGAGGTGCGGCTGCTCCCCGACACGGCCGAGCCGAACCTGGCGGCCGCGGTCCGCCTCTCCCGTCCCGCCCCCTCGTCGCCCGCGTTCGGAACGGACCTCTTCGAGGCGATCTGGCAGCGCCACTCCAGCCGCCAGCCGTTCGCCAACCGCGACGTGCCCGAGGCGGTCCTCGGCGAGCTGACCGCTGCGGCCCTCGGCGAAGGAGCAGTGATCTCCGCCCTGGAGGAGGACGGGGTGCGCCGGGTGCTCTCCCTCACCGGCGACGCCGAACGCCGCACCGGCGCCGACCTGGCGCGGATGGCCGAGACGCGCACCTGGCTGCGGCTGGAGGAGCCGGCGGCGGACGGGATCCCGGCAGCCGCTCTGGGCCCACAGGATCATGACGCCCGCGTGCCCATGCGCGGCTTCGCCGGCCGGACGCTGCCCACGACGCCGTCCCAGCGCTTCGAGGCTCTGCCCCAGCTGGCCACTCTCACCACCCACGGCGACCTGCCGGCGGACTGGCTCCGCGCCGGCCAGGCCTTGCAACGTGTCTGGCTGCTGGCGACGGCCCACGGCCTGCGCGCCTCCGTCCTGCACCAGGCCGTCGAGTGGCCCGACACCCGCTGGGGCCTGCGCGATCCCGCCGAAGGAGTGGGCCACGTCCAGCTCGTCCTGCGCCTCGGGTTCGGCCCGCCCGGACCTGCCACCCCACGCCGTCCGGTCGACGAGATCCTCGACTTGACCGGCTATCGGGACGCCGCCGCACACGGAGAGTCGCCGTGCTGAGGCACCGCACCGTCCAGGACGTGACGACCCGCGACGGGGGTGGAGGTCGGTCAGGGTCGTGTCGTCCTCAGGGGCACCATCGAGCCGCCCCCGTACCTCATACCGATCGTGCTGCGTCTCTGCCGGTCCGTGGACGGCGTCGTGTCGGTCACCGATCGGACCGGACGGGCGCCCGAGCAGATGTCCGTCACCACCCGCCCGGCGGAACACCGAAGCGAGGAGGTTCATCATGGGAAGCACACCCGAGAGTGCACAGCACGTCATCGTCGTCGGCGTCGACGGCTCACCCTCCTCGCGGGCGGCGCTTCGCTGGGCCCTGGGACAGGCGCAGCTGGACGGTTCCTCCATCGACGCGGTTGCTGCCTGGGACTACCCGCCACTGAGCGGTTGGGGCCTGACGATCCCGGGGCCGGAGATCGAGGAGGCGGCCCGGCTGGCTCTGGTCGACACCGTGAAGCAGGAGCAGGACTCGACACGGCCGCCGGTCCCGGTCCGGCAGCGCATCGAGTACGGCCACCCGGCGGACGTCCTGCTGGAGGCCGCCCGCGGGACGCACCTTCTGGTCGTCGGGAGCAGGGGTCTGGGCGGCTTCACCGGCACGCTGCTCGGTTCCGTGAGCCGGCACTGTGTGGAGCACGCGCCCTGCCCGGTGGTGGTCGTGCGCAGCACGGGCACCTCTACCGCCCGAGGCTGAGCGGAGAAGGCCTCACCCGGTCTGGCGTCGCCGCCGGCCCGCCAGCCAGTCAGCCAGTCAGCCAGTCAGCCAGCGCGACCGTACGGATTCCCCACCGCACTTCAGTTCCTGACGACCCGACCCTCGGAGGGCACCGTGGACGGACCGATCGTCGTCGGATTCGACGGATCGCCCGAGAGCGTCGCCGCCACCGACTGGGCAGCCCGCGAGGCGCTGCGGCACCGACTACCCCTGGAACTGGTCCACGCCTGGCCCTGGACGGAGCCCCATGTGCTCGGCAGCGACGACGCGAAGCGGTGGGGCAGACAGCGACTGGTCCAGCGGGAGGTCGCGCTCCGGGCGGCGCTCCCCGGGGTCGAGGTGAGCGCCGTCCATGTTCCGGACGCCGCGCCCTCGGTGTTGGAAGCGGCGGGGAGGAACGCCTCGATGCTGGTGCTCGGCTCACGTGGGCTCGGCACGATGCGAGGATTCCTGGTCGGCTCGGTGAGCCAGGAGGTGCTGAGCCGGGCCGCCTGCCCGGTGGTACTGGTTCGCGCGGGCGACACCGCGGCAGACGAACACCTGGTGTCCGACGAGGGCAACCCGTCGACTGACACTCCGTTCCGCGAGGTCGCCCTCGGGTTGGCCCTCCAGCACCGGTGCGACGAGGTGGTGGCTTTCGCCTTCAAGAGCGCCGCACTCCGTTCGGCGCCCCTGAGGGTCGTCCATGCCTGGGCGCCTCCGTACGGCAGCGAGTTCATGGCCTTCGCGGCGACCGGCTCCATGGCGAACAACCTGGCCGCGGCCGAGCGCCAGGCACTCGCGGACGCGCTGAGGCCTGGGCGGGAGCGGTACCCACACGTGGTGGTGATCGAGGAGGTGACGCTCGGCAGCGCCGCACCCGCGTTGGTGGGGGCGGTCTCGCAGGCCGGGCTTCTGGTGATCGGCCGGCGCACCCGGCGCACACCGGTCGGGCCGCATCTCGGACCGGTCGCGCATGCCGCGATCCATCACGTGTCATGCCCCGTCGCGGTCGTCCCGTACCGCTGACGCGACAGCCGGCGGACCGAACGGCTCGATCGAGAGGCGAGAGCTCATGCAGGCAGTCATCGTGTACGAGAGCGTGTACGGCAACACCCGCACCATCGCCGAGGCGATCGCCGAAGGTGTTCGAGAATCCCGGCCCGACGCCACGGTCAGCTGCCTTCCTGTGGCCGAGGCGGGACCGGACGTCACCCGCACGGCCGACCTCCTGGTGATCGGCGGTCCCACCCATGTCTACGGGATGACCACCGGACCGAGTCGCAGGATGGCTCGACTCGCCGCGACAATGGCCGAGGGGGACGAGCAGGCGGCGCACGCCTCGGGGCCTGAGGTCGGCCCGGGGCTGCGCACCTGGTTCCACTCACTGCCGAACACGGAACCCGGAACCCACGCGGCCGCCTTCGACACCCGCGCGGACATGCTGATGAGCGGTGGAGCCGCCCACGGCATCGCCCGCAGGCTGGCCCACCACCACTACGACCTGGTGGCAGATCCCGAGGGATTCATCGTCGAGGGCACCGAGGGTCCGCTGCGGACGGGTGAGCGCGAGCGGGCCGTAGCCTGGGGAGCGGGGCTGACCCGGCGGCCGCACCCACCGTCGGGTACTTCGTACGGGCCCGGTCCGGGCGGTTCGTAAGTGAGGCCGGCGGTCGCACCGGTGCCGCTGCGCCCGTGGTGAGGCGCAGCGGCACCGGTGCTCGTGGTCATGCGGACGGGGTCAGGCCCTTCAGGCCGAGGCTGCCACCCGTGCCGGCAGCCGGTGCGGTCAGGCGGTGAGTTCGGCGAGGATCCACTCGGCGAGGCTCTCGGTCACCAGGCTGTGCTCGGAGTTGGTGGTGTCGCAGTGGAAGGCGTCCAGCTCGCTGCGGCCGGCGGGGAGGTCGTTCAGGTTGGTGGTGAGGTCGACGTCCCAGGTGACGGGGTCGTACTTGAGGGCGACGGCGCTGACCGAGGGCACGAAGCAGCCGGAGCGGTGGCGGTCGTCGATCGTGGCGCCGAGCGCGTCGGCGAGCATGCCGTAGGAGGCGAGGGTGCCGCCGGGCGCGCCGTCGAGTGGGGGGATCTCACTGGTTCGGCTCGTACGGTAGCCGAGGATCAGGGCCGACATCCGCACGACCTCCTGGAGCTGACCGAAGGCCGGCTGGGTGCGCAGCACCGCGCGGGCGATTCCCGGGGACGTCCAGTCGAAGACCAGCTCGTCGGGCAGCAGCGGGCCCGTGGTGCCGTCGCCGGTGCCGTTGGCGACGCCGATCCTGCGCAGGCCCGGCTTGGACGGGAACCATCCGATGTCCTTCAGGTCCTGGAGGAACTTGCCGCGCTTCTCGCTCCAGGTCGCGACGGCGCCGGAGTCCCTGGCGTTCGGCACCCAGGCCCACAGGAGCTGCTGGGCGGCGGCGCTCCTGATCAGCTCGGCCTGCTTCGGCTTGCCGGAGGGGTCCGGGACGGACTCGAAGAAGTACGCCAGCTGCTGCAGCGCGACCGGGATCCAGGCGCCGTTGTGCGGTGAGTCGTAGGAGAGGTAGATGCGGCTGTTGTGGTCCTCACCCTCGTTCTCCATCCAGGTCAGCGCGTATCTGGTGATGAGTCCGCCCATGCTGACGCCGCCCACGATCAGGGGTGCGCCGCCCTCCTGCTGGTCGGCGATGGCCTTGCGGATGGCGCTGACCGCGACGGCGGCGTTGGCCTGGATGTGGGTGTGGCGCACCTTGAAGCCCAGCAGGATGACGTCCACACCCGCGGCGAGCAGCTGGCTGAGCAGCCGCTTGCCGTCGGCGCTGTAGGGCGCGTCGAGGTGGGCGTAGAGATCGCCGAGGTTGCTCTCGCCGAAGTTGAACCCGTCCGCGAAGATCATCGGGTTGACCAGACCCTCGTGGGGCGTGCCGTCGGGGGCGAGACCGTAGTAGACGGCGGCGGTGCCGGTGGCCGTCTCCCCCTCGTACTCCCACGCGCCGGTGAGCTGCCACACCGTGTTCGGCTTGTTCACCTTGCGGGCCGTGTCCGTCCGCAGGGCGGGCGTGAACAGTACTCCCTGCCCGAGCGGTTCCGGCGCGCTGCCCTGCGTCGTCTCGGCGCCCTCCGCGTTCGTCCACGGATCGGTGCTGACGTCGACCCTCGGTTCGCTGCTGCGCATGGCCATGTACTGCCGCCTTCCCTTGTTCGTCGGATGAGTCACCGCAGGGACCGCCTGTCGGCCGGGTGGTGCCGCGACGCGGTGGCGGTTCTGGCTACCCGGGGTACGCCGGGCGCCCGCGCCGGCGGCGGTGTCCCACCACCGATGACTTGCGCGGTCCTGCCAACAGGGAAAGGTATGTGCACCGATCGAGTCCGGGCGGCAGCGACACCTGGGGCGCACACCGCGCCAAGAGGCACTCGCTGATCGGCGCCCGCGCCCCCGTGCGCCCTCGTGCGCCGTCGGCATCAGCCCCGAGCGGCTCCGCGACGCCGAGGCCGGGGGCTGCGCAGCCGTCCACCGTGAAGGCGCCGAGGAGGCTGGGGCCGCCAGCGGCGAACGCGGCGGCGGGATGCCCTTCGGTGTCAGCCCGGGTCGCGGTCGGCCGCGGTGAGCAGGACCTCGGCCGCCTCGGTGCGCCGGTACAGGACCTGGCGGCCGGCCCGGGTGGCGGCGACCAGTCCCGCGGCGCGCAGCGCGCCGAGGTGCTGGGAGACGCCGCCCGCCGTGATCCCGGTCCTGCGGGCCAGCTCCGCGGTGGCCGCCGGGGCGTCCAGCTCGGTCAGCAGCTGGGCCCGCGAGCGCCCCAGCACCGCCGCCAGCGCCTGCGCCGGCTCGCGTTCGCGCCGCTCCCAGAGGGCGGCCACCCCGCGCGGCGGGTAGCGCAGGGTCGGCTGGCGGCCGGGGACGGTCACCGAGAACAGCCGCGGCCAGACGAAGGCCGAGGGGATCAGAAGCAGTCCCCGCCCGCCCAGCCGGCGCCCGCCACCCCCGTAGCGGTGCTCGATCGACAGCCGCTCACCGGCCCAACTCACGCGCGGGTCGAGGTCGGTGAAGAGCTGTTGGATGCCGCCCTGGGCGAGCAGCCGGGCCCGGTGCAGCACGTCTCCCTCCAGCAGGGCGCGCAGCCGCGGCCAGTACGGCGCCAGCGCGAGCTCCCAGTACGCCGCCACGGTGTCAGCCAGCCGGACCAGTTCGGCCTCCGGGTCCTGGCGCAGCGCCTCGACCCGCTCGGTGCGCGGCGCCCGTGGCCCGTCCAGCTCGGCCCGGACCTGCTCGGGCGGGGTGGCCCGCAGCGCCGCGAGCTCCACTCCGAGATCCGGCACCGAGGAGGTCGGCGGCGGCGCCACGAAGACCGGGATCGCCAACGGCCCCTCCGGCACCAGGTCGGCGAGCAGCCGCCAGTCCAGCCGGGCGGCGGCCAGCCGGGGGCGGACCGCCGCCAGCCATGGTCGGTGCATCGGATGATCGTCCGGCCGCCGCAGCACCCGGATACTGGCCACCACCTCCCAGAGCGGGGAGACGGCGAACCGGGTGTGGGCCAGGTCGCGGGCGGTGAAGTCCAACTCCAGCATGGGGCGGGCCCTCCTCGGTGGGTGGCGGGCGGCGGCCCGTCAATTGAGCTCAGCCTAAATTCATGGCCGGGGTTCCTGGCCGCGGCCAGGCTTGTGCGCCATGACCACAGATCTGCGGGCCGACCAGCCCGGCCTCTCCACCTCGCCCGATTCGGACTTCCGGCTGCTCCTTGCCGCCGCCACCGTCAGCAAGCTCGGCACCGCTGTCAGTTCGCTCGCGCTGCCCCTGGTCGCGGTGCTCGCACTGCATTGCTCGGCCGGCCAGGTGGGCCTGCTGGCGATGCTGAGCACGGTCGCCTTCCTGCTGATCGGGCTCCCGGTCGGCGCCTGGGTGGACCGGCTCCCGAAGCGCCCGGTGATGATAGCCGCCGACCTGGTCCGAGCCGCGCTCCTCGCCTCGGTCCCGGCGGCCTGGCTGCTCGGCTGTCTGACCTTCACCCGAATCGCCCTGGTGGTGGTCCTCACGGGGGCGGCGACCGTCTTCTTCGACGTGGCCGCGCTGAGCAACCTACCGGCGGTGGTGGGCCGGGCCGGCCTCAACCGGGCCAACGCGCACCTGGTCACGGCGGATGCGGCCACCCAGGTCGGCGGCCGCGCGGCGGGCGGCTTCCTGGTGGCACTGGTGTCGTCGCCCGTGGCGGTGCTGGTGGACGCGATCAGTTACCTGGGCTCGGCCCTGCTGCTGCTACGGATCCGCCGTCCGGAGCCGGTGACCTCCCCCAGGCCGGCCGGCGCTACTGGGCGGGGGTTGGTGGGCGAGGTGCGGGACGGGCTGCGCTTCGTGCTGGGCGACCCGTTGCTGCGCCCGATCGCGCTGGCCGGCGCCTGCACCAACCTGTCCATCCAGCTCTGCCAGACCGTGCTCCCGGTACTCTTCGCCCGCTCCCTGAACCTGCCCAACGGCGTGCTCGGCCTCTTCTTCGCGCTCGGCGGGGTGGGCGTCTTCCTCGGCTCGTTGCTCGCCCGTCCGCTGGCCCGCCGGCTCGGAGCGGGGCGGGTGCTCTGGCTGATGGGCCTGGCGGTCGCGCCACTCGGCGTCCTGGTCGCACTGGTCGACCGTGGCCCGCTGCTCTGGTGCGCCGCCGGGGCCTGGCTTCTGACCACGCTCAAGGTCGGCATCGACAACGTCATCAAGGTGAGCTTCCGTCAGCACGTCACTCCGGACCACCTGCTCGGCCGGATGAACGCCACCATGCGCTTCCTGCTCACCGGCGCGCTCACCGCCGGCGCCGCCCTGGCCGGCCTGCTGGCCACCGTCGCCTCCCTCCGCGCCGCCCTGTGGGCCGGTGCGCTGGGACTGGCCGTGGTGTGGGTCCCGATCTACCGCTCACCGCTTCGCGGCATGCGGGACCTGCCGGGCACGGCGGCGCAAGCGTGAACCGGCCCGGCGCCGACTGCGTCAAACAGTGGCGGATCCGTCAGCCGCTCCGCCTTCGGTTGCTGTCATCCGAAGCCGGACCGTCCTTGGACCTTTCGGATCGACAGGGCGTTCCCGTCGTGTCAGCCGGCCTCGGCGGTGGGCTGAGCCGTCCACACGTACTCCATCTGGCGGGCGGTGCGCCGGGCAAGTTGTTCGCCGAAAAGCCGGCCCACGATGTGCAGGCTGGCGTCGATGCCCGCGCTGATTCCCGCGGAGGTGACGATGTCGCCGTCGTCGACCCACCGCACGTCGGTGCGCAGCCGGATGTCCGGCCAGCGCCGGACCAGCTCTTCCTGATCCTCCCAGTGTGTCGTGGCCGGGCGGCCGTTCAGAGCCCCGGTGGAGGCCAGCAGGAAGGCCCCGGTGCAGATGCTGAACGTCAGCGCGGACGTCTTCCGGCGCCGGGCCAGCCAGTCGATGACGTCCGCGTCCGCCTCGACCGCCGCGGTGACGCCGCCGGGGACCACCAGCACGTCGAAGGGCGGATCCTCGTCGAGGGTGTGATCCGGCACGACCTTCAGTCCTCCGCGGGCGCGGACCGGGTGGCCGGCGGCGGCGACCGTCAGGACGCGCAGCAGGGGCTCGTCGGCGGCGGTGCGGGCCAGCCGGCCTGCGGTGCTGAAGACCTCGAAGGGGCCTCCCAGGTCGAGCACCTCGACCTCGTCGAACACGAGCACTGCGAAGGTGAGCGGAGTGGTGGTGTGAGGTTGCATGCCTCAAGGCTCGGGCCTGACGGGCGCCGCCCGATAGTGTCGGAAACGGTATTGACCGCTAGGATTCCGTCATGCGCCATCACCGGATCGCCTGCCTCGCCTTCGACGGGATGGCCCCGTTCGAACTCGCCACGGTCGCCGAGGTGTTCGCGGTCCCCAGGCCGGAGCTGGACGTGGACTGGTGGTACCGATTCGAGTTGTGCGCCGAGACGCCCGGGCCGCACCGGGTCGTCGGCGGCTTCGACATCGTGGTGCACCACGGCCTGGACCGGCTCCGGTACGCCGACACCGTGATCGTCCCGGGGGTCGCGGACGTGCGCCGCGACGTCTCCCCGGCAGTCCTGAACGCACTGCGGGAGGCGTACGCGCGAGGAGCGCGAGTGGTGTCCATCTGCAGCGGCGCGTTCGCCCTGGCCGCCGCGGGCCTGCTGGACGGCAGGGAGGCGACCACGCACTGGCGGCACGCCCGGCTGCTCCAGGAACGCCATCCGGAGGTAACGGTGAACGCGTCGGTACTCTACGTCGACGGCGGATCGGTCATCACCGCCGCCGGCACCGCCGCCGGGATCGACGCCTGCCTGCACCTCATCCGCAAGGACCACAGCGCCGAGATTGCCGCCCGGGTGGCCCGCCGCATGGTCGTGGCCGCACACCGTGAGGGGGGCCAGGCCCAGTTCGCGGAGCATCCGGTGGGCAAGGAGCCCGCCGACGACCCGATCGGCACCGCCATGCGGTACGCGCTGGAGAACCTGCACCGGCGTCTCACCGTCGACGAACTGGCCGGTGTCGCGCACCTGTCGGTGCGGCAGTTCGAACGCCGTTTCGTCGACGCGGCCGGCCTGCCGCCGGGGCGCTGGATCACGCAGCAGCGGATCCGGGCCGGCGCCGCACTACTGGAGGCCGCGGACCATCCGATCGACACAGTGGCCGACCGCGTCGGCCTGACCGTCGCGGGGTTCCGCCACCACTTCCGGGAACTGATGGGTGTCAGCCCCTCGGCCTACCGGCGCCAGTACCAACACTGACCACCAGCACGAGGCTCGTCATCCAGGGCGGCTTCACCCTCCGTCGATGCGGGGCCGTCAGCACTGTCGACACCTCGATGGAGTGCCGTCACCTCTCACCGGCAGTTCAAGTACAGGAGGCGAGCACGCTCGGTGCGAAGCCAGTCGGCCTCCGAGCCACCGTGGTTGAGCCTCCGTCATGACCGGGGATGGCGGTGTGTGCGGACGCCACGCCACCGCACGAGTTGGTCTCCCGCCCCGGGCCGCCCACGTACGTAGCCGGCGGGGCGGCCCAGGAGCGGCCGGACATCGGCCCCGAGGGCCGGGAGGACTGATGCATCAGGGGCGCACAGCGATACCGGCATCGCCGAACCCGTGGTTCAGATGCCCTCGCGTGAGGCGCCGCCAACGCTGAGCCTGTGGCTCGTCGACGGGCCGACGGGCCGACGGGCCGACGGGCCGACGGGCCGGCTGATAATGGGTTGCCCGAGGGCCCCGGCCTCGATCAGGATGGCCCGCATGGACCTGTAACGGCTGCACGTACCCACATCGACCTGTCGCGCGATCGACCTCGGAGCCTGACGACTCGGCCCCGAGGCGATGACTCGCGCCCTCGTGTGCATCCGTCAGATCCCGGGAGCCGCGGCCTGGCCCGCGAGAGCTCCTGCTGAGCCCTGAAAGCAACCACATCCATGAATACCGACCGCAAGGCCCTGTGGGCCGTGCGTCAGTCCGCTCTGCCCACCGTCGTACGGCCCTGCCCGGACTGCTCCGGCACGCGTCACCGTCCCTCGGGCAAGATCCGCGTCAACGCGAACGGCAAGCTCCTCGACGTCTGGCTTCTCCTGAGCTGTGCAGCGTGCGACCGGACCTCGAAGGTGCCCGTCCACGAACGCGTCCACGTCTCGTCGCTGGAGCCCGCTCGCCGGGTGGCGTACGAGACCAACGACCCGGCCGTGGTACGGGAGCTGACGATGAGTGCGTCGCTCGCCGCGAAGAACGGATACCGCCTCGACTGGACCGGTACCTGGGAGCTGGCGACCCGCACGCCCCTCTACGCACTCGACGACCCGACACCGCTCAAGGTACTGGTCAGCTTCGAGCTGCCCGCGCCGGTCCGCGTCGAACGACTGCTCATGCTCGGGCTCGGTCTCAGCCGCACTCGGATACGACGCATGGTCGGGGCCGGGCGTATCCACCTGCCGCTGGCTCTGGACGCCAAGGCGCATCAGGACTTCGAGCTCACCATCCACGGACCAGGTTCCGTCGACGCCGCGGAACACTCGAAGCTCCTCGGCGCTCCGACCGACGTGCGCACTGATCTGAGCCACTTCGGGTTGCACGACACAGCGCAGCAACTGTCGCGCTCGGCGACGGCGGGAGCGTAGGACAGCGAGCAGCAGGGCCGCCTGGAGAGCTTGTTGGCGTAGACACCCTTCGAGCCACCAGGAGGCCCTGCGCTCGTGCGCGGCACCCACCACAACCCGGTCCGGGCAGTGGGGAGGATCGTCCAGCCCCTCGGCCGGGGCGACCGGCCCTGATCTGCTTGGATACCCGGATGACCGACCTGACTGCGACTTCTCCATGCCCCTGTGTGCTCTGTGTTCCCGCCGCCGCCGCGACCTTCCGCGCGCGGCGGCAGCGGAGGAAGCGCTGGGCCTCGGCGATGGCACACGTCCGCGAGCATGGCTGGCACGTGGTTGGCGTGGGTGGCGGAGAGGAAGTCCCCGACTGGGCCTTCACCGTCGGCCTGTGGCACTCCCATCGGATTCCGGAGGTCGCCATGTTCGGCCTGGACGTGCGCGGGCTGATGCACTGGGTCGGCGCTGCTGCGGCCCACCTGCGAGACGGGGCATCAACGGATCCCGGCACACTGCTCCCCGATGTCATCGAGGGTTACCAGCTCCAGCTCCAACCTGTGGATGCCGGTTGGCACCGTCCCCTGCTCGGAACCGCCGTCGGCTTCTACCAACGGACCCCGGTCCCCGTTGTCCAGCTGGTCTGGCCCGACCGGGAACACCGCTGGCCTTCGGACGAGCAGGCCAGCCCGGGCTGCCGCGCGCAGCCCAGCCTGTGGCTTCCGGTCGACGAGCACCCGAAGGGCGTCTGGACCGAGGAAGCCGCCTGACGATGAAGCGGTGGCGCCGACGCCTCGGTGGAGTTCGTCGTCCTTGCTGCGGACGTGCCGGTAGACCGCCGACCGTGACACGCCCATCTCGCCGGCGATGTCGTCCATCGTGGTGCGCCGCACCCCGTACCTGGTCAGGCAGGCATAGGTGGCGTCGAGCACCTCGCCGATCCGGTCGGCGGGCACGGGATCAGGCCAGCTTCTTCAGCAACTGGGCTGCGAGCGGGGCGGAGGAGGAGGGGTTCTGGCCGGTGATCAGGTTGCCGTCGACAACGACGTGCGGGGCCCAGGGCTCGCCCTCCTGGAAGTCGGCGCCGAGCTCGACCAGGCGGTCCTGGAGCAGCCACTTGGCCTTGTCGCCAAGGCCGGCCTGGATCTCCTCGGCGTTGGTGAAGCCGGTCAGCCTTCGACCGGCGAACGGCGAGCTGCCGTCGTCGTTGGCGGCGGCCAGCAGCGCGGCGGGTCCGTGGCAGACCACGCCCAGCGGCATGCCGGACCTGAGCGCCTGGGTCAGCAGCCGGCCGGAGTCGGCGTTGACGGCCAGGTCCTCCATCGGGCCGTGGCCGCCGGGGTAGAAGACGGCGTCGTAGTCGTCCAGGCTGATGTCCTCCAGCTTGACGGGGTGCTGGAGCTCGGTGATCGAGGCGAGGGCGTCCGCGACCTTCTCGGCGCCCTCCTCGCCGCCGTTGAACTGCGGGGCGAGGCTGGCCCGGTCGACGGTCGGGATCACGCCACCGGGGGTGGCGACGACGATCTGGTGGCCCGCCGCCGTGAACGCCTCGTACGGGGCGACGGCCTCCTCGGCCCAGAAGCCGGTCGGATGCTCGGTGCCGTCGGCCAGCGTCCAGTGGTCGACGCCGGTCATCACGAAGAGGATCTTCTTGGCCATGGTGGGAGTTCACTCCAAGGGTGGTGGTTCCACGCTCTGACGTTCTGGACCCAGAACGTCAGCGTGCTCATGACCTCGAAGGTAGACCTGGCCGAGTACCGGTCACCAATGGAAACGCCGATGGCTGCCATCGGGGAACCGATGGAGCGAACGGGAATGGCCGACGTCGCGTAGCCGTCACAGGCATAGACTGGGCCCCATGAGCGATCGGAATGCCAATGGCTCAGGCCTTACCGGCTCCGCCCCGATGGACCTGAACCTGCTGCGGACCTTCCTGGCGGTCCACCGCGCCGGCTCGTTCACCGCAGGCGCCCAGCTGCTAGGCCTCTCCCAACCCACGGTCACCGCTCAGATCCGGTCGCTGGAGCGACGGCTGGGCCGCGAACTCTTCGAACGCCAGGCGCGCGGTGTCGCCGCACTGCCCTTCGCCGACGAGCTCGCGACCCAGCTCTCCGGCCCGCTCGACCAGCTGACCGCCGTCTCCGTCGCCGTCACCGGCGAGGAGCGCACCGGCCCGGCGGAGCCGGTGCACCTGGCCGGGCCTGCCGAGTTCCTCTGCGTGGCCCTGCTGCCCGCGCTGGCGCCGCTGGTCGCTGACGGTGTCCGGCTGCGACTGGCCACCGGTCTGACCGAGCCGCTGCTGGAGGAGCTCCGGGCCGGCCGGCACGACCTGGTGATCTCCACCCACCGACCGCGCGGCCGGGCGCTCGCCGCGGTGCCGCTCGCCGACGAGGAGTTCGTGCTGGTCGCCGCGCCCGGCTGGGCCGAGCGCCTCGCCGGGGCCGACCTGCCCGCCGCGCTGCACCGTGTCCCGCTGATCAGCTACGCGGAGGAGCTGCCCATCGCCCGCCGCTACTGGCGGCACGTCTTCGAGCGCCGCCTCAACTGCCCGGCCGCGGTAACCGTCCCGGACCTGCGCGGAGTCCTCGCGGCCGTCACGGCGGGCGCCGGGTTCAGCGTCCTGCCCAGCTATCTCTGCCGGACGGAACTCGCCACCGGCGCCCTGGTGCGCCTGCACGAACCCGAGGACCCGCCGATCAACACCGCCTACCTCGTCCAGCGGCCCGGCACCTTCGTCAACCCCCACCTGACCCGTGTTCGCGACCAGCTGCTGAACGCGGCCCGCGCCTGGTGACGGCCGAGTGAGGACGGCCGGCCGCGTGTACCCGTCCAGGCCGCGGGTCGTCCGCCGACCGTCCGCCGGCTGTCCATCGGCTGTTCGCGGGGCGCACCACCCGGGGCGTACCGGACGTGGCGCACCGGGCGGGGTGGGCGGCAGTCGCGTCACGCCGCCCGGCTGGCGGTGCGGGCCGAGTCCAGGAGAATCCGTGCGGCATCCCGGGCCTGGAGTGCGGACTCGGGAGATCCGCAGATCGCGGCCGTGGTCATGGCGCCCTCGGCGAGGAGGCTGAGGTGCTGGGCCGCCCACGACGGCTCGCCCGCGTCGGCCACCAGGTCGGCGAGGTACCGCTGGAACGCCTGCTTGTGTGCGCGGGCGGCTTCGGCGACGGCCGGGGAGATCGCTCCGAGCTCCCCGTAGGAGTTGATGAAGGCGCAGCCGCGGAAGTCCGGTTGGCTGAACCAGTCGTGGAGCCAGGAGAAGACCGCCAGGATCCGCTCCCGGGGCGAGGGCCGTGCTTCGACGTACTCGGCCAGTCGCCGGCGCCACCTCGCATCGCGTCGCCACAGGTACGCCTCCACGAGCTCACTCTTGGAGGGGTACAGCTGGTAGAGCCGTTTGAGGGAGACCCCCGAGGCGTTGCGGATCTCATCCATGCCCACGGCCTGGATGCCCCGGCGGTAGAAGAGCGCTTCGGCCGCGTCGAGCACCTGCGCCCGGGCTATCTCCGGACTGAGCATCCCTTGCACCCTCTTTCGAGAACTCTCGTTCTCCCACGGTACTCGCGAGGCTCGCCCCGCGCACCGGGCCCGCCTCGGCTTCCCCCGCGGTCCTGCCGCATTCCCGCCACTCGCGCGGGGTCATTCCGTAGGCCGCGCGGAACGAACGGCTGAAGTGGGCGGGGTCGACGAATCCCCAGCGGTGGGCCACGGACGCGATCGTGACAGCCGCGCGGCCCTGCTTGCTCAGTTCGCGCCTGGCCTCCTCCAGCCGGCGCTGCTGGATCCACCTGTGCACGCTGGTCCCCTCGTGCTGGAAGAGCTTGTGCAGGTAGCGCACCGAGACGTGGTGGGCACGGGCGATCGAGTCGGGGGAAAGGCCGGGGTCGGGCAGGTGTTCGTTGATGAAGGCGCGGATCTGCAACGAGAGCGACACCTGGGCGGCCTCCGCGCCGGGCACCTGCCGCCCGCTGCGCTCGGCGGCCAGGCTCTCCAGCATGCCGACGGCACTGGCGGCCAGCCGCGCGCCGCTCTAACTCCATGGGTTCGCGGAAACCGAGCATGTAGGGGCGGGTTGTGTCGTAGAAGGCCAGATCCCCCGGGTGCAGCAGGGTCTGCCGTCCGTCCTGCTCGACGACTTCATCGTATCCACCCAGGATGCGAAGCATGATCGGCGTTCCACCGGAGGAGCGCGGCATGATCGCCCGGGTGTCGCCTGGTCGCCGGGTACGCCCCGGTGGTGTGCGCGGCGCCGTACGGCGGCTCGGCCGGCACTCTGCCCTCGCTCGGCGGAGGGTGCGCCCTTCGGGGCGGGGGTGCGCCCTCGAACCGCCGTGCCGCCCCTTGCCACCCATGGCGGAGAACGTGCGTTCTCAGTCAAGGCGTGGTGCAGCGCCGTCCAAGATCGACTGCAGGGGCGCCCTAGCGTCTCTTACAGGGGCCGGGCACCCCGCCCGAAGCCGATCCGGAAGCCGCGAAGGTGTGAATACCATGACTGTGAAGATGTCATCACCGCGTGGAAGCGCCCCCGCCGTGGCGGCCGCCGGCTCTCCCACCATCCCCGAGGCCCCCGCCCGCGGCGGCGCCGGCCGTGGCGCGCAGGCGGTGTTCACGGTTGCTGCCGATCCTCGATCCACGCTCCGTGCTCGCAAGCTCGTCATGCAGGCCGCCCGCGGATGGCGGGTCCTGGACGAGGCCGCGCTGGGCGACCTGGAACTGTGCACCGCAGAGATCGTGGCCAATGCCGTGGAACACACCCGGGACGTGAGCATGGTCCGTGTGTCAGGGACCAAGTTCGGGGTGCGCGTCGAGGTCACCGACACCGACCCGCAGCTGCCGCAGCCCTCCGCGCCCGACCTCGACCGCGAGTCAGGACGCGGCCTGCTCCTCGTCGACGCACTCGCCGCCGGGTGGGGCGCCCACCCGAGCGGCACCGGGAAGACCGTCTGGTTCGAGATCACCCCCACCACTGCGCAGCCGGCGGGACGCGACGCGGTGCGACAGACCGAGTGCTGCGCGATGGAACAGGCGGTCGCCGCCTGAGCGGTGTGCGATCCCCCCCCCCCGGAGCCGGCCGCCCGGTTGCGTCTTGCGGTCACCCGGCCGAGGAGTCCCGGTTGCGGATCGCCTGGCGCAGGGCGAGCGGCAGCGGGCCGCAGAGCAGGGCGAGCCGCCCGATCCGGTCGCGGTGTTCGCGTCGTCGGCGGTGGCTCAACAGCAGTTGCAGCCGGGCCGCGTCGGCCAGCGCCACCAGGGCGGCGGCGCCGGGCTCGACCCGGCTGAGGGGGCCGCGCAGCGCCGAGTCGAATGCGGTAAACCAGCGCCTTGCGCGGGCGCGGATCGCGAGGCTCGACCCGGGTGACCGGGAAGAGCCCGAGGATCCGGTGCTGCTCGATGATCGCAGGCCTGCCGTCGGTGTCCCGCAGCAGGCCGCGCTGAAGCAGTTCGGTCAGGGCCGCCGCGCGCAGCAGCATTTCCAGGTTGAGCACCCCGGTGAGGCGGCCGCGCTCGGGGTCGTAGGCGAGCAGATAGAGCTTGCCGGGCAGGGAGCCGGGCTGTTGCGACATGAGGTCAGTCTTCCGGTTCCGCGGTTGGGTCGGGGTCCTCGCCCCTGATCGGGCGGCCCCGCTTGGGCAGTCGGCCCACTCCGCCAGGCATCCGACCGCTGTCGGTCAGCGCCCGGCGGAGCAGGAACTCGATCTGCGCGTTGGTGCTGCGCAGTTCGTCGCCGGCCCAGCGAGCCAGCGCGTCGTGGACGGCCGGGTCCAGCCGTAGCAGGATCTTCTTCCGCTCCGTCGCCACTGGCGGCGCCTCCTACTGGTACAGGGATCCGGTGTTGACCACCGGCTGGGTGCCGCGGTCGCCGCAGAGCACGACCAGCAGATTGCTCACCATGGCCGCCTTGCGTTCCTCGTCCAGCTCGACCACGTCGCGTGCGGCGAGCCGCTCGAGGGCCAGCTCCACCATGCCGACCGCACCCTCGACGATCAACCGACGCGCGGCCACCACGGCGCCGGCCTGCTGGCGCTGCAACATCACCTGGGCCACCTCGGGGGCGTAGGCGAGCCGCGTGATCCGGGACTCCACCACCCGGACGCCGGCCGAGGCGACCCGGCTGGCGATCTCCTCGTCGAGCTTGCGGGTGATCTCGTCGGCGCTGTCGCGCAGCGACAGCTGCCCCGGCTGGTGGGCGTCGTAGGGGTAGCTGTTGGCGATGTGGCGGACTGCGGTCTCGGTCTGCGCTCATCGGGGGGAAGCGCGTCGCGCCTCTGGCCGCGGTGATCCCGGCATCACTCGGCGCGGCCCTTCTGATGCTGCTGACGATCCCCAACGCGCGCGGCTTCGGAGGGGCGCAGGGGGCTCCGACAGGGCTGGCCCTCGTCGTGATGGACGCCTGTTACGCACCACTGCTGCTGTGGGGACCGCTGCTCGGGGTCGCCACGCTCTCCTACTACCGGCGGCACCTGAACTGAGCAGGCGCAGTCGACATCGTTGCGGCCGGCCCACACTCCTCGCAGCACCAGGTCGTATCAACGAGCGGCCCGTCGCGCCCGGGTGCGGGCCGGTACTCCGCCGGCGTCTACGCGTCGGCGACCTCCAGGCCGTAGGCGACGACGGCCTGGCGCAGTCCGCCCGGATAGCCGGCGAGGGCAGGGGTGAAGTCCCAGTTCCCGGCGGTGTCGCGATCGAAGCGGCCCAGACGCATCGCCGTGTTGGCCCCGGCTCCGTCGGCCAGGTGCGCCACGGCCGGGTCCTCCTCGGCGCCGGCTTCGAGGATCAGCGCCGGCCCGGCGAACCCGGCCATGGTCGCTGCCGGGTGGTTCTCGGTGTCGGCTGCGGCGACGATCACGAGCCGATCGGCGTCGGCCGGCAGCGCGTCGAAATCGACCATCAGGCAGGCGTTGGCGTCGCCGTAGCCGGTGACCAGCCGCACCGAGCCATCCGGCGTCGAGCCGTTGTTGTAGAACACCAGGTGCTCGTCCGACAACGCCCTGTTCCCCTGGCACACCAGGGCGGCGATGTCGTACTCCTCTTCGCCGGTCCAGTGGAGCAGAAGCCGCGCCGGCTCGGCGGCGACCTCGATCTCGGGCAGGTCGCCCCCACCGCCGACACCCGCAGCGCCGTACCGCGCGGCCTCGAACACCTCGTGGAAGCTGTGGTGCCTGAGCAGGCCGACCAGCTCGGCGCCATTGATCAGGGTGATCGGCTTGCCGGCGACGAACTGGTGCGAACTCGGGCCGAACTTGCTGGTCGTGACGAGCACGGCCTTCGTCGCGGCCCGATCGTGCTGGAGCGTGCCGTACAGATCCCGCACGGCCGACGGGGGCACCGTGTCCCGGTACCGCTTCACCTGCACGATCACGTTCCCACCGCGAAAGGGATCCGTGTCGATCCCGCGCACGTCCACCCCGCCGTCCCGCGAGCGGGCCGTCAGCTCGACCTTCATGCCCATCGCTTCCATCAGCCGGGCGATGAGCTGCTCGAACTCGACCGGGTCCATCGCCAGCAGGAGCTGAAGCTCACGAACCCGCTTGGCCATCCGACCACGATTGGCGTTGGTGTCGTCGCGCAGGTGGCGGAACAGCATGCGCTGCGCGCGACGCTCATCCGTGTCGGGGTTGCTGACGCGGTGGAGCTTACGGCTCCGGGGCATAGGTGCTCCCTTGGAGGTGACTGATCGAGCAGGCATCACGGTAGGGGACTTGCCGACGCCGTGTCAGTTATGTCGCACAAATAAGACTTTCGGGGAGGATCCCGCGCCGAGGGACCTCCGGAGCGCGCGCCCGGCGTGCCCCGGCGCAGGGATGCTGTCGACGGATCGTCGCACAGGTCACCAACACCGGACGGAACACCGTCTGCTCGGGTGAGGGCCCGGGTCACCCGGGATCATGGTGCAGGGAGGCCCACAGCCGAATCCAGGGGCTGCGGCCGACGCCCTCGCCCGTCATGCTCTCGGGGAGGGGGCGCCCCCACCCCGCCACCAGGCGATCACGGCGCGACCAGCACCGCGCTCGAGACGTCAGCGGCCGTCGGCGGACGCCGCGCCTCACCCCGTCCCGAGCAGGCCGCCGGTGACGAAGCGGTGGAGTGCGCGGGCGAAGGCCCGCGCCTCGTCGGCGGGCCAGGAGGCCAGCGATGCCTCGATGTGCGCGGCGAGGCGCTGCCGGGTGGCCTCGACCACCTGCTGCCCGGCGTCGGTCAGGGTGAGCAGGGTCGCGCGCCGGTCCGCGGGGTCGGCATCGCGGCGCAGCAGGCCGGCTGCCTCCAGCCGGGTGGCGCGGCGCGTGACGCCGGAGCGGTCCAGGCCGATCTCGTCCGCGAGATCGGCTGCACTGCACGGCCCGGTGCGGGCGAGCCCGCTGAGGACGGGATAGGTGACGTCGTCCACGGCCTCGCCCAGGCCCTCGGTCAGACGCTCGTAGAGCTGTGCGCGAGCACTGCGCCTGAGCAGCACTCCGAGCGCGTCCGCGATCTCGTTTCCCACATCGTTCGGCATGCATCCCAGATTAGCGTGCGCGGCGCACGCAACATGCCGTACTATTCAGATGCGTGCTCGACGCACGCAAATCTCCGTCACTCCGACACCCAGGGGACCGCCATGACCACCACCGACACCACCGCCATGACCACCGCCACGCACCCGAGCATCGCCGCCGCGCTCACCGATCTGCTCTTCACCCCCGGCCTCGACCTGACCGAGGCCGTCGACCGCCACTTCGCCCCCGACTACCGCCAGCGCACCGACGGCCGCTGGGACGACCGGGCCGAGTTCACCTCCCACATCGCCCACCTGCGCACGATCGTCGCAGACGGCAGCATCCAGGTCCTCGACGAACTCGTCCAGGGCGACCGCTACGCCGACCGCCACCTGGTCGACATCACCAAGACCGACGGCTCCACCGTGCGCATGGAGGTGTACGTCTTCGCCGAGTTCACCCCCGACGGGCGCTTCCGCCGCATCGAGGAGACCACCCTCATGCTCGACGGCACCGACTCCGACCGGAACATCGGCAGCGCCCGCTGACCCCGCCCTGCGGGAGCAGACCACCGCCGCCGCCCGGCGGCACGGGCAGCCGGCCCTCGGCAGGGACGCAGGAGACCCTGCCGGGCGGCCCGCCGGCGGGCGACTGCCGACGGGCCGCCCGTTCGCAATCGCCACGCAGCGTCCGGCTGCGGGGGATTCGGCCGGGTATGGGGCAGGCAGCCTGTGGAACCTCGCTCGCCGAGCCCGGCCGATGGCGGGCTGCGCCCCGTGACCCATCCGTTCTACGACCAAGCGTCAGACCTGCGGCCTACGATGAGCGTTCAGGTGGAATCGCCCCGCGCGGGTCGTGGGGCGAGGTCGCGAGGGGGACGTATGGCCAGCTGGATCTTCTTCATCGCCCTACTGATGGCGCCCATCGCCATAGGACTGACCCGGGAGATCCGCACCGCACGGCGGCTCAGGGCCTCCGAGCGGCTGCTGCAGGCCCTCGGCCGCCGTCCCGGATGGCGGAGGCTGGAGCGCACCGAGTCCTGGCACCACTACGCCCTGCACTACCCCTGGCTGGACGCCCCGCGCGGCACCACCGTCACCGGCCCGGGCGAGGACGGGCGGGAGATCACCGTCGCCTGGTTCACGCGGTTGGAGCAGCGGCGCGGCCTGCACTGGCTGCTGTTCCATTACGAACTCCCGGAGAGCGTACCGATGATCCGGCTCGAACGGCCCTGGAGCGCCGCCGCCCTGCGGCTGCCGGTCGTCAAGCCGGGTCTCTACATCCCGATGGCTTCGCCCGGGTCGCAGGCACTCACCGAACGCCTTCTTGGCAACGACCTGATCGAGCGCCTCGCCGCCCTGGGCGCCCCCGCAGTGAGCGTCCAGCGGGACACGGCGTGCTTCGCCTACCACCCGCTGCCCAACCGTGGCGAGGCCGAGCGGTACACGGCGGGGCTCGCCGCCCTGCTTCCCGACCTGTGCCGACTCGCCCGCACCACCGAGGAGTCGCAGCCCGCTCAGGACACCGACGGTGTCAAGGACGACCGCGGCCCCGAGGACGACCGCTAGGTGATCGATTCCAAGGGTCAGCTGTCGGCCTGGGACGAGGGCGACCAAAGTCAGGATTCCTTTGCGAGGCCGGACTTGGACTCCCTCGCGACCGAACTCCGCATCAGGACCCACGACCTGCCGAAGGATTCGTCCCAGCTCGCTCCATGGCGTCCGACCTTGAGCACCGCCGTGGTCGCAGCCCCGGCGGTGTGATCGTCCACGCGCTCAGGCGGATCCTCGCTCCGACCGCCGCCACCTGACCCGACCGCCCACACCGGCCGGCCCGTCATGCCGTCGCCGGCCCCTACGACCACCGACCCGGAAGCAGCTGGCCGGCACGTCGGGGAGCCGGAGCGACTGCCCCCACAGCGAGTCCGGCCGGGACTCCTGGAAGGAGTCCCGGCCGGCGGCCGTGCGCTCGCGCTACTTGCCGTCCAGCGCTGTCACCAGCTGCGGCAGATTGCCGCCGGCCACGATGAGGGCCAGGTGGTCGTGGAAGTCCCTGCTGCTGACGATCAGGCCGCCGCGGACCCGCAGCACCTGGATGTTGGCGACCTCGAAGTTCCGCCCGGTCACCCGATGGTGCACCTGGTAGTTCCATTCGGCGACGATCACCTCCGGGTCGTCGGTCTCCCGGATCACCACATTCGTCGCGGTCAGCTCCACGGGCGAATGCGCGGAGACCTCGGCGAACCGCTCCTTGAGTGCGGCCCGCCCCTCGAACCGGCGCGGCCCGACCGGCTCGAAGACGGTCTCCACCACGGCGTCCTCGGCGTAGAGCTCGGCCAGCCCCGAGAACCGCCCCGCGGTGACGCCCTTGAGCAGCTTCTGGAAGACCTCGCGCGGCGACAGCGTTTCGGACATGATCAACCCCCATCGGGATCCGTCGCTAGAATCGGACCAGCGACTCCGGTTTCGACGATACGGACTGACGACTCCGGTTGTCCAGTCCGGCTCTGCCATCGACAGAAGAGGTGAGAGGGATGAGTGGCGCTCAGGAGCGTCCACTGCGGGCGGACGCGGCCCGTAACCGGGCCAGGCTGCTGGACGTCGCCACGGAGGTGTTCACCACCCGCGGCGTCGGCGTGCCGACCGAGGAGATCGCCAGGGCCGCCGGGGTCGGGGTCGGCACGCTCTTCCGGCACTTCCCGACCAAGGAGGCACTGCTGGAGGCTGTGATGGTGCGCAGGCTGGAGACGATCGCGGCCCAGACCACGCAGCTGGCCACGGAGGCCGAACCCGCCGACGCCTTCTTCGGCTGCTTCCGCCTGGTGATCGACCGGTCTGCGGGCAAGAACGAGTTCGCCCAGGCACTCGCCACAGCCGGCGTGGACGCGCACGCCGCCCTGCAGGAGTCCAGCAAGGTGATCCAGGCGCGACTGGCCGACCTGCTGGCCGGAGCACAGCGAGCCGGGGCGGTCCGCCCGGATCTGGGCCTGCCGGAGCTGATCGCCCTGCTGGTCGGCACCAGCACGACGATGGAACACCTCGGAGCTGACCCGACGGCCCGGGAGCGGATCTTCGAGGTGGTCTTCGACGGGCTGCGGCCACGCTGAACCGGAGGCGCGTCGGCCTCCTTTGGGCGTTGCGCAACGGAGCGCGGGCCATCCCGCCATCGCAGGCTTCGGCGGCGCCCGACCGGCCCCTTGGAATGGCCGACGGACGCGGCGCCGTCGTGCTGTCAGTGCTGTCAGGAGTGGGTGGACGGGGGCGGAATGCGGGCCAGGAGTTCGCGGGCGGCCCGGGTCAGGTGTGCATCGATCTCGTCCCGGGGCGCATAGGATCCGGCGTGGCTCAAGCACACCACCACCGCCTCCACCATGGGTGCCAACTCCTCGCAATCCCCGTAAGCCTCCGCGACGTTCTCGATGATGAGTCCGGCACCCTCGACGGGATCGAGCCATCCGCCGACGATCTCGGCGGCCCACCAGCGGGCGAGCGCCAGCCCGTCCCAGTAGCCGTCGGACGGGTGGAAGCCGAACCCGAGCTCGTCCATCACCTGGCCGAACAGCTCCGGGGCATGGTCCTCCTCACCGCGCAGCAGCCAGGCGAGGTGCCACAGCGACGGTGTGTCCACACCGGCGACCAGGGCACGGAGAGCGGCCTGGATCAGAAGGTCCGGGTCGGCGCGCCGGCCGTCGGACCAGCGGTGGGCGATCTCCCGCAGTTCCCGCACTGCCTCGGCCGCCGTTCCGGGGGCTCCGCTCGTCGTCATGGCGGCATGCTGCCACGCGCCACGGACGGCCTGCCAGCGGATATCACGCGGTCGGGTCCGGCGCCGCCTGTCGTAGCCGGGCATGCAGGCTTCGATCAGGAGCCCTCCTGACCACTGACGCCGTGTCGGCTCCCTGTCCGCGCGCCGGCCGCCCGGCGGCACGGGCGGGCTGTACCTACCTTCGACGATGCCCGCGCGGGTGATCAACTCGATTCCCTCGATCACGTCGATTTGGACAACGCGGACCGATACGGCCGTGTCGTTCGGGTTCTTCAGGAGCACCCGTTCGAATGCGTCGAACTTGGTCAACGGATGACCGGTGGCGTCCGCCGGGTCGGCCTCGATCACGAATGCGTTCGCCGAAAGGTCCGTTGCGGCCAGCTCCTTGACGGCCACTCTCCGGGTGTCAGCGCCGGCCCGGACGGCGACTCAGGCGCCGACCGTCCCGTCGACACCCTCACGCAGGAAGTCCGCGTGCCCGTTGTGGCGGCCGTACTCCTGGAGCACGTGCACCATCACCATCCGCAGCGACACATCCTCGCCCCACCTCGGCTGATGACCGGCCAGGTCCAGCGACTCGGCCTCCCGCTCGATACGGCGCGAGTGCTCGACCTCCGCCTCCCAGGCCGCGAAGGCCTCGGCCCTGGTCGACGCGCTCGCGTCGTACGCGGCCTGGAAGTCGATCTCGTCGGACCAGACCATCGGCGCATCGTTGTCCTCGAACACCCGGCGGAACCAGGCGCGCTCCACCTCCGCCATGTGCCGCACCAGGCCGAGCAGCGAGAGCGTCGACGGTGGCATCGACTGCTGCCGTAGTTCCTCGTCGGTGAGCCCGTCGCACTTCATGGCGAGGGTCGCACGGTGGTAGTCGAGGAAGGCCCGCAGCATGTCGCGTTCGCTGCCGAAGTTGGGCGGACCTATGCGGTTGTCGGTGGTCACTGGTCGTACTCCTCGTCATTCCGGCGGTCAGGTCAGAATCTACTCCCACCGGTTGTCCCGGGTGAGGGTCGCCCGCCGGACGACCCGTCAGGGAGCGGACACGGAACCGATATCCGCCGTCGCCCAAGACGCCGAGGGCTACGAGTGCGACGAAGGCAGCGGCGGGAAGGCCCCGCGTGGGGGGCTCGGCGTCGGAGCTCGCACTGCACGCCCTGCGCGACCAAATGGTGCACACCCGCACCGCCGTGCGGACCGACGACCCCACGTTAGTCCTCGTCGCCACCCCCGCGTTGCGGGACGCCCGCCGCATGTGGTCACGCCACGAGAACCGGCAGGCGGGCGCGCTCGTGTCAGGTCACGTGACGGTCCCGGTGTGAGCGTCACGCGCGGCGCTGCTGCCGAACTCCCGCCACTCGCGCGGTGTCATGTCGTACGCGGCACGGAATGAGCGGCTGAAGTGGGCGGCGTCGGCAAACCCCCAGCGGTGGGCCACGGACGCGATCGTCACGGCCGCGCGGCCCTGCTTGCTCAGTTCGCGCCTGGCCTCCTCCAGCCGGCGCTGCTGGATGCGCCTGTGCACGGTGGTTCCATCGTGCTGGAAGAGCTTGTGCAGGTAACGCACCGAGATGCGGTGGGCGCGGGCGATCGACTCCGGCGAGAGGCCGGGGTCGGGCAGGTGCTCGTCGATGAAGGCGCGAATCCGCAGTGAGAGCTGGTCTGCCCCTGCCGTGAGCTCCTGCCTCCCGCTCCGCTCGGCGACCAGGGTCTCCAGCAGGCACACGGCACCGGCGGCCAGCCGCGCGCCGCTTTCCTCCCCGTACGGCCCGCACTGTTCCGCGAGGCGGGCGAGGAACGGGTTGACGAGTCGCCCCACCCCATCGTCGCCGCGAACGGCCTGGGCGCTCATCCTGCGCAGATCTGCTTCGGGGACGCTGAGCAGCCGGCGGGGCAGCATGAAGACCTTCCACTCCATCGGTTCGCGGAAACCGAGCATGAAGGGGCGGGTCGTGTCGTAGAAGGCAAGATCCCCCGGGTGCAACAGGGCCTGCCGTTCGTCCTGCTCGACCACGGCTTGGCCTTTGCACAGCAGACCTATGTGCAGGTACTCGTCACCCGAGGTGATGAGGCGTTTCCCCCGGGTCACCCGGTGAGGGTCCGCGCCGACCGCGGCCATCCGCAGGCTCCCCACCCGGTGGCTGCTGAGGGACCCGGAGAACGGGCCGGAGCCGGGAGTCGCCACGTCGAGGGGGACGAACGTGGCACACACCACGTCGTGCCAGAAGGCGAGCTGATCACCCACTGGCAACGCGTTTGTCGACCACCCGTCGCTCATGACCTGTTCATCGTATTCCACCGAAGACACGCAGCGACCGGGATGCGTGGTCACGTTGTCGCGGGGATTCGCCGTGCCGCTTTCGGTAGCCACACGGCCGAGTACGTGCGCGCTCAGACCGGGCCGGGTGCAGAGCCGGCCAGGACCGGCTGCACGACGATCCGGGATCCTTCCCGGAGCCTGCGGCCACAGTGGCCGTCCTGGAACGAGGCGGTGTCCGTTCGACGGGCGCCGCTGTCGGCGGTGGGTGGCCGACCACCCGCGGAGCACCGGTGAACACGTGGTTCACCGGTGCTGCCAAGTGGTGGACCTGCGCCCACGCGCTGGGGATGACCTCGCCGGGGCCTACATCCCTGAGACCCCGGTGAGGCCGACGCCGTCCTTGCTCCGGGACGCGACCCGGGTGGGTGCCGTCTCCCGGAGGAAGGACGTCGCCACCACGCAGAGCAGCAGGCCGCCGAGGGCCAGATAGAGCACGTACTCGATGCCGTAGTTCTGGGCGAGGAAACCCGATACAGACGGGGCCACACCACCGCCGAATATCTCCGCGACACCGATCACGGTGCCCGCGGCGGCAGCCATCAGGCTCGGCGGGACGGACTCCACCGCCACGGTTCCGGCCAGCAGCCCCAGGCAGCCCATCGCCCCGAAGGCGACGAAGAAGAGCAGCAGGAACAGCACCGGTACCACCGGGCCCTGGACGATGAAGGCGATCAGCATGCACATCGCCATCACCAGGGCGACGACGGCCACGGGCTTGCGGCCGAACTTGTCGGAGAGGCCGGGGACGACGAGCTGACCGGCGAAGGCCCCGAAACCGATACCGGACGCGATGACGCCCATCGCGGACGTTCCGATGCCCAGGTGGTCGACGAGGTAGCTCGGCACCATCGCGCTGAGTACGAAGATGCAGGTCATCGCCCCGCACAGGCCGAGGATGGCCAGCGGGATGTTGCGGTACCGAAAGACGTCCAGCCAACGGACCGCGTCTGTGGACGCGGACGTGGACGGCGGGGTCGGCGAAGACGTCGCCAGGGGCGCGGCCGGAACGGCGGACTCAAAGGCCGGCAGCTGGTCCGTCTCCCTGATCGTCCGGAGGGTGAACCAGGCCAGCACCAGCCCCGGAATCAGCAGGAGCCCGAAGATCCAATGCCAGCTGGGCAGGACCAGCAGCAGTTGGGTGGCGATGATCGGGCCCAACCCGATGCCGAACAGGGCGAAGGTGCTCTGCTGCATGCCCATGTTCAGGCCCCGGCGGTGCGGCCGTGACGCCTCAGCCGTGGCGGCCACCGCCGTCGGGGTGAACGCTCCCTCCGTAACGCCCATGACGACCCGGACGAGGAGCAGGCTGAACAGCCCTGTGGCGAAGCCGGTCAGCAGTGAACAGACCGAGAAGAGCACAAGCGACCCGACCAGAACCTTGCGGCGTCCCAGCCGGTCGGAGATTCCTCCCATCACAAGGGCCGCAGCTCCCCAGGCCAACCCGAGGGCGCCGACGACGTTTCCGAGGTCCTGGTAGTCGAGCCCCAGATCCTTCATCATCGACGGAAACAAGGGACTGATGATCCAGCGATCCAGGCCCACCAGGCCGAACCCCAGAGAAAGCACCAGTACCGCCGAGCGCTCGTACCGGATGTCGTATTCTTTTGGCTTCATTCTGCTTATCCTTCCCGGCTGTCGCGGATCTCGGCGACCAGTTCCCCGGTCGAGAGCGCTCTGCCGAAGAATGTGCCGATGTTCTTTACCGTGGCCGCCTGCGCCTCGTCGCTCAAGGCGCCGGTGGCGTCGCCGATGAAGGCCACTTTGTAGTCGCGCATGTAAGCGCCACGCGCGGTCGAGTCGCAGCAGACCTCCGTGAGGGTGCCGATGATGATCACGGTGTCCACCTGCCGCGGCCCGGATACGGTCGCCAGCACGGTCTCCAACTGCGTGTTGTGGAAGGCGTCGTAGCGGTGCTTACGGATGACGACATCGCCGGGCCGGGGCTTCAGCAGGTCGACGACCTTCGAGCCGAAGCTCCCCCTGCGCATGCCCGCCGTCACGAGTGCCGGGTTGTAGGTGGATTCGAGGGGGGACACGTCGAAGGTGTCCAGCAGAATATGCTCGGTAAAGATCACCGGCATTCCGGCCCTACGGCACTCGCCGATGACCTCCTGCATGCGGGGTATCCGCCGACGCGCCATCGGAACCTCCATGGGATAGCCCTCCAGCACGAAGTCGTTCTGCATGTCGATGACCAGCAGTGCCGTTCTCTGCGGATTCACACGCCACATGGCATTCAGCGGATGACCTCCCTTTGCATTTCACATGCAGCCGACCGGATCGAACGGCCCGACCATCAGGAACAGACCATAACTGCGAAACTCGTTTCCCCGGCCATAGTGATTCCTTATACCGTCCCCGTGACGCAGGTATTGACGACCAGACGATTCGTCTTCGAAGCGTTTCCCTTTGCGTCCCGTCCGAGCACGTCGGCCACCATTGAGTCACGAGACCGAGGGGTGACGGCGATCCCGGGTCTCCGGTTCAGCCCTCTCGCGCGTCCGGTTCGGTGCCGGTACCGTCCCTGTCGCCCTCCGGGGAGCGGGCGTCCCCGGACCCGTCGGCGGAGAGGGTCCGGGCCACCGACCGCGCGAACGCACCGGTCACTCCGTGCTCCCGGCCCACCTCACTGATGCCCACGGTCACGCTGATCTCCGGAAGCAGCCCCGGCAGCCGGGTCGCAAGGAGACCGGCACCGGGGCGCCCCGATCGGTCGAGGACGACTCCGGCCGGCAACACGGTGATGCACTCCCCCAGCCCGATGAGCGCCTCCACCGTCCGGTAGTCGTCGACGACGTGGAAGCGCGAGATCTCGTAGGCGTCGATGAGCGCAGTCGTGATGTGTGCGCGATGCGCCAGCACGGGGTTGTCGAACAGGACGAAGCGGTATCGGGCGAGCAACTCCTTCAGCGCCCGGGCGCTGAACTCCTCCAGGACGGTCCCCCGCGGGTGGACCAGGACAAGTTCCTCGGTACCGACCGTCTCGGTGTCGAACGGGTGCTCCTCCGGGCCCGCCGAGTAGAAGAGCCCCGCGTCGAGCTGGTTGAGTTCGAGCAGGTCGATCAGGGTGGAGGCCGGACGGTTGGTGATCCTGAACTCGTCCAGCCGGTACGCGTCCAGGGCACCGATCAGCACGGCGCGAACCGCCTTTCCGGAAAGCCAGTCGTCGACACCGAACATGATCTCGCGGGGGTGGTCGGCCACCTCCGCGAAGCTGCGGGGCCTGCGCAGGTCGCGCGTACCGAGCACCGTGGCGGCATTCGAGAGGTCCCGCATGAGCTGCGCGGCATACGGCAGGAAGTAGGCGCCCTGTTCGGTCAGCCTGACACCGGTCCAGGCCCGCTCGAAGAGGGCCAGGCCAAGGCTCTTCTCAAGGCGTTGCAACCGCTGGCTCATGGTCGGCTGGGTGATGTAGAGGCTGGCCGCCGCCCTGGAGATGCTCCGGTACCTGGCCACGGCCAGGAAGGACTCGATGACCTCAAGCTGCACGGGGCCGCCCCGATTCCGGTGGATGAGCTACTGTTCTGACTCCCCGCCCCCAATGGCCGGCCGGCTCGGCATGGTTGCGGCGCGTCGGCCGTCCGGGAGCCGACATCGGCGGCGCGGTGAAGGCGCCCGTGTCACACCGACAGGTAGGCCTTGTGCAGGACTCCCGGACTGGCTTCGAGCTCGGCCGGTGTTCCGGAGAACGCGATGCTGCCCCGGTCCAGCACATGCACCGTGTCAGCGATCGGCAGCACCAGGTGGGCGAACTGCTCCACCAGCAGGACCGTGATGCCCCGCTCGGTGAGCGAACGGACCACGGGCAGCAGCCTGGCGACGACGATCGGAGCGAGTCCCAGACTCAACTCGTCGAGCAGCAGCAGCCGGATGCCGGTGGCCCGCTTCGATGCCGGGCTCAGCAGGGCCCGGGCGAGCACCAGCATCTGCTGTTCGCCGCCCGACAGCAGCCCGGCACGGACGTGCATCCGCTTCTCCAGCTCCGGGAACGGCCCCAGCGCCTCGGCGTGCCTCGCCCGGGGCGCGGACACCAGGAGGTTCTCCGCCACGGTGAGGTCCGCGAAGACCGCACGCCCCTGCTCCACGTGGCGGATCCCCAGCCTGGCCCGGCCGGCCCGGGACAGCCCGGACACCTCCCTGCCGTCGATGCGGATCCGGCCGGCCCGCGGCGTGACCAGCCCGGAGACCGCGTCCAGGAGGGTGGTCTTGCCCGCGCCGTTGGCACCCAGCAGGACGGCCAGTTCGCCGGCGCGCACGGCCAGGTTCACGTCGCGCAGGACGTCTCCCGGGCCCCGGCTGACCGCCAGGTCGCTGATGTCGAGCATCCGGCCCGTCGTGGGAGCACCGCTCATGAGAGCACCACCCTTTCCTGGTCGCCGGAGAAGGACGACTCTCCGGGGGGGTCTTCCGCCCGCGTGCCGAGATAGGCACGTGCGACGGCGGGGTCGGCCAGGACTTCGGCCGGTGTGCCGTGAGCGATCACCCTGCCGAAGTCCAGTGCGGTCGCCTCGTCACAACATGTGGCGACCAGTTCGATGTCGTGTTCCACCAGCAGGACCGCGCAACCGAAGCGCTCGGGGATGGCCGCGATGCCGACGCCGAGCCGTGCGGACTCCTTGGCCGAAAGCCCGGCTGCCGGCTCGTCGAGCAGCACCACCGAGGGTCTGCTGGCCAGGGTGGCGGCCACCTCGACCAGCCGCCTGGTGCCCACGTCCGTCGATGCCACCTTGGTCGACGCGTCCGGGCAGCCGAACGCGTCGAGCAGCTCAAGGACGAGCCTCCTGTCCGCGTGACCACGGCCGGAGAGGACGAGGTACTGCCCGATGGTCAGCTCCGGGTTCACCCGGCCCTGCTGGAAGGAGCGTCTCAGGCCGAGGCGGGCCCGCTGGTGCGGTGGAACGCCCAGCAGCGTCACGTCACCGAGCATCACCTGGCCGGCGGTCGGGGTGACGAAGCCCGAGAGCACGTCGATCAGGGTGGACTTCCCCGCTCCGTTGGGACCGATGAGGCCGTGCACCGTCCCTTCAGTGATCGTCAGATCGGCTTCCCGGACTGCCTTCACGGCGCCGTAGGCCACGCTCACGCCGGTCGCCCGGAGAGCCGCTCGGTCGCTGCCGGCCACCGGACGTGGCCGCTCGGGCCGGGTCGCCGCGGCCGCTGCCACGTCGCCGGCCGCGGCTGACCGGGAGGTACCCGGCCGCCTCGCGCGGAAGGCAGCCCTGAGCCCGCCGGCGATGCCGTCGGAGCCAGCGGCGAGCGCCTGCAGCGCCGCCAGGGCGAACAGGCCGGGGGCGATGTCCTGCGGCAGGCCGAGCTGGCGCAGGACTTCGGGGATGAAGGTCGCCGCCAGACCCGCGAGGAGTGCGCCCTCGAAGTACGCCGACCCGAAGGCCACGGCCGCTGTGAACACGGTGATGGAGGCCATGGGTTGGAAGCCGATGCCACTGAGCACGCCCAGCTGGCCTGCCATCAGCGCGCCACCGAGCCCGGCGATGAACGCGCTGACGGCGAAGGCCAGCAGCTTGGTCGTCGTCACGCTGTAGCCGAGGGCCGCGGTGGCCCGCTCGCTGTCACGGACCGCCGTCCAGCGCGCGCCGGTGCTGCGTCGCGACACGGCCGCCAGGGCCACACCGACCACGGCGAGCACACCGGTGGAGAGCAGGAAGTAGCCCGGTTCCGAGGCGGCGAGGGAGGGTCTGGCCACCGGGTTGCGCTCGGCGGCGCCGGGGAAGCCCTGGTCGAACACGACCACGGCCACCGCCCCGCCGAAGGCCAGCGTCGCCACCGCCAGGTTCACCCCGCGCAACCGCAGCGCCGGCAGTCCGATCGCCACGCCCACCGGCACGGCTGCCAGTGCCCCCAGGAGCACGAGGAGGAGGAACGGCAGCCCGGTGTGGACGTTCAGCCAGCCGACCGTCCAGGCCCCGATGCCCGCGAAGGCCAGTGGGCACAGTGCGACCATTCCGGCGCGCCCGTGGACTACACCCACGCTCAGCGCGATCAACGCGTTGAGCACCGCGCCGGTGGCCAGGTACACCCAGTACGCGGGCAGGCCGGACGTGGCACCCGCCAGCGCCAGCAGCAACATCGGAGCGACTACCACCAGCTTGGTGTCAGCGAACTTCATCCCACACCTGCTTCCGTTGCGACCACAGGAGGGCCACGATCACGAGGAGGAAAGGCAGCACGGCCTTGTAGTCGGCAACGGCCGGCCAGCTCACCGACAGCGACTCGACGGCGCCGAGCACGAGCCCGCCTACCACGGTCGCGGTCACACTGCGGAAGGCCCCGACGAGGGCGGCCGCGAGCGCGGGCAGGATGAGCATGCCCAGGGTGCGGAAGTCGTCGGACCGGGCCGGGGCGATCAGCAGCAGTGCCGCACTCGACATCGCGCCGGTGAACGCCCACATCCCGAGCGACAGCAGCCGCACCCGCACGCCGAGAAGTTCGGCCGTCGCGGGCCGCGCCGACACCGCGCGCAGCACGGCTCCCAGCCGGGTACGGGCGAGCACCAGGGCCGAGCTCGCGGCCAGCAGCACGCCGAGGGCGAGCAACGTGACCGTGTCCAGGCCCACGGTCGCGCCGCCGGCACGCACCGTCGTCGACGGGACGACGGCGGCGACCGACAGGGGTACGTCACCGAACAGTCTCAGCCCGAGGGTGAGCAACCCGACCGTGACAGCGATCATCGCCGTGGCCCGGACCGCCGTCTGGCTGTCCTTGAACAGCCAGGCCATCAGGGCCCCGACGAGAAGCGAGAGCACGGTGCCGGCCAGCAGACCCACGAGCGCCGCGGAGGTCGCCGTCAGTCGAAGCGCGTCATAGGCCTCGGCCGCCGTGTAGGCACCGAACGCGCCGAGGGCAGCCTGGGAGAAGTTCAGTACACCCGTGGTCCGGAACAGCAGGACCACGCAGCAGCCGATGATCGCGTATGCGGCTCCGGGCGCCAGCCCGGCCGCGATGAGTTGCACCATGATGTGCCGCCTCCTTGAGCGCGCCGAAGCCGGTCAGCTGCCGGCCGGGAGGGTGACCCATTGGTCGGTCGCGCCGGTCCACGCGCCGTTCTTGAGCACCATGAACTTGCTCGACCGGTTGGGCGCGTGCTCGGCGGCGGTGCCGAAGGAGTACGGCGAGCCGATCATCGGGGTCTCGTACGAGGTCAGCGTGGCGAGCTGTGCGCTGACGCTCTGTCGGTTCACCTCGCCCGTCATGGCCAGGAGGGTGTCCTGCGCGATGGTCGCGGCCAGGTAGCCGCCCTGAGCGAACGACGTCAGCGGAACGCCGTTCCTCACCATCAGCCCTCGCCAGTCCCTCAGGGGAGCGGAGTCGGCGTTGCCGAAGGGCTCGAACTCCGAGTTGGTCTGCAGGCCTTCGCCCGCGGTGTGGAGCTGGTCGGCCACGTTGTCGGTGTAGTAGGAGGTCAGGCCGATCCAGGTGATGTCGGTCAGTCCGTTCGCCTTGACGGCCTTGCCGACGGCCAGTGCTCTGGCCTCCGGGCCGTCGAGGACCACCGCGTCGCAGGCGGCGTTCCTGGCCTGGAGCAGCAGCGGGGTGACGTCGTCCGTCGACTTGCCGACCGCGCCGGCGTAGGTGAGCTTCTTGCCGGTGGCCTTCTCCCAGCGGGTGGCTGCGGCGTCGAAGGCCGAGGCGAAGCCGGGGACGTCGAAGAGCCTGATCCGGCAGATGTTCTGCTTCTTGAGGATCTCGCTGGCGTAGTACAGCGAGAGCGTGACACCGGTGAACGGACCGGTGTTGACCGGCGAGATGTTCGGGGAGCTGTAGCAGACCGGGTCGACGCCGATGCCCTGGATGGAGTCGATCTTCTGCTTGGCGTAGTACCCGGCGTTGACCGCGCACTCCAGCAGGCTGGCGCTGCCCACGTTGAGCACCACCTGCTGCTGTTCCACCAGGCGCCGGGCGACCTGCGCGGCGGTGGTGGGATCGCCCTGGTCGTCCTCGACGGTGAAGTGGACCGGGCGGCCGCGCACGCCTCCACAGATGTTGAGCCGGTCGAAGACCGCCTTCGCCGCCTTGGGCACCTCGGGGAAGGTACTGGGGCCGGTGAGCGAACTGATGTTGCCGATCTCGATCGGGGTGCCGGTGGCCTCCTTGGGTGTCAGATCCGTGGGGCACCGCGCGGCCTGGGCCGAGTCCTCGGCCCGGACGCCGCCGGCGGAGCCGGAGCGGGCGCAGGAGACGGAGCCGAGCAGCAACGCAGCCGTGGCGGCCACCGCCGTGGTCCGCAGCACGCGGCGCGCGGTTCGTCCTGGTCGCGAAGCAGGGAACATGGTCATTCGGGATCTCCAGGGGTGGGCAGGAGGGAGACAGCCCGACGCGGGGGCGTCGGCGTCAGACCGGGGGCGGGGGTCGGGGGTCGGAGCGGAACGACCGGGGCGGCACGGGCCGTGGGCCGGACCTGCGGTGTGCTGACGTGCGCGGACACGCTCGGGCCGACGGCGGCGAGCCGTGGGTTCGACGCAGGAGTGTCCGTTGGGGTGGGTGCGCCGCGCCCGGCAGCTGCTTTCGGGGGTTCGCCGGTGTGTTCGGCCGGGTGCTCGGCGCCGTCCCTCGGCATCGGCCCGGCGGCCGGGTGCCGGGGCGCGCTCGGCCCCTGTGATGCGGCCGGTCCTGAGCGGGTGGGGGGTACAGAGACGGCTACGCCTGCCGGATCGCGGTTGCGTAAGTGCCGTCGCCTCTCGTGGAGAGGCAGCCCGGCTCCGACGGAGAGGCGGCGACACGACGGGCACCGCGCGTGCCGGCCTCCATGTGACCGGGGAAGCGAGGTGCCGCCACGTTAGGAGTCGGCGACGCCCTCGGTGCGGCGTTCCGGGCACAGGCTTGCGGCGTTGCCGGAACCACGCGGGCCGCACACCCAGGGCTCAGCCAGGACGCCCGCCGGCACGCAGGTCGGACGGGGTCGTGCCGTACCGCCGGACGAAGGCGCGGGTGAAGGTGGTGCGGTCGGTGAACCCGGACTGGGCGGCGATGCCCGCGATGGTGCGGTGCGACTGGCGGGGATCGGTCAGTGCGCGGTGTGCCGCCTTCAGCCGCTGGTCGCGGAGGTACGCGGCGGGTGAGGTACCGCTCTCCGCGAACAGGTCGGCGGCATAGCGCGGAGATATGCCTTGCCGCCGGGCGAGGACGGTGGGTGTGAAGGCCGGGTCGGTCAGATTCTCCAGCACACAGCTGCGCATCGCCTGTAGCAGGGCCTGCCTGCCCCTCGGCGCGGAGGGCTCCCCGCCGACGGTGGCACGCAGTGCGGTGGCCAACAGGTCGATGGTGGTGCAGCCGAGCTCGGCCCGCTGCTCCGGGGCGAGGTCCTGCGCGACACCGGCCAGCTCACGCAGGAACGCCGCGAGGACCCGCGCGGCGGGGTGGTGGGCGGGCAGTGTCCGACCGGACAACTCGTCGATGCCCTCGACCCGGTCCCGCAACGGCCGCCTGGGTATCTGCAGCACGATCTCCCTGCTGTCGGCGGGGAAGTTCAGCCGATACGGGCGGGTGGCGTCGAACAGGGCCCCCGCCCCCGGCAACAGCACGGCCTCCCGCTCGTCCTGGAGGCCCACCCCGGCGCCCCCGAGGTGAAGCGAGAACAGGTAGTCGTCGCGGGGCTCGGCCCGCGTCAGCCGGGGCGTGCGCAGCACCGACGAGTGCCCCTCGGTACGAACGTCCGTCACGCTCACCCCGGGTAGCAGAACAGTCTGCTCGACCGAGCCGCGGAACGAGGCGCACATGTTCGCCAGCGAGAGCGGTACCAGGCTCTGGCTGATCACGTGTGCCCATTCCTCGGCGCTGTCGGCACGGAGCGCTCCCATGGACGCGACTATACGGGCGGGACGGACATAACGAAACGTCCCTTATGTTCCTCGGCCCGGGAGCGCACGCCGCCGGCCGGGTCGACCTCGACCGCCGCCCCGGGGGCGCTCCCGGTCAAGTCCCGGTGCACCGACGGACAAGAAGTGAGCCCCGCTCACCCCTAGCCTCCAATCACGCCGAGCACGGCCCGAACAGGAGTCGACATGCCCAGAACCGGCCCCCCGGCCACACTCCCCGCGTCCCCGCCTACACCGTCCGCTTCCCGGAGGGCACCGAGGCGTTCGTGTTCGCCCAGTACGCCTGCCAGGCGGATTCGGCAGCGGAAGCCGCACGGGGCGCCGCCGCACTGGCGGACCTCTTCACCGGACCGCACCGGCCGGACGTGCTGGACCGCGGATCGTTCGTCGACACCGCCGGGTCGCACAACGCGGTGTGGCTGGCGTACTGGCACGACCCGCAGGAGCACCGCCGGTGGCAGGAATGCGGCCCCGTCCGCTCCGTGTGGGACGGGCTGCCCGACGAGGGACCGGTGGGCCACTGGCGCGAGGCCTGCGTCATTCCGCTGGAACGCAACGAAACCCTGCACAGCCACCGTCACGAGGACATCGCGACCAGCGGTCTCTCCCAGCACGCGGCGGTCGAGATGCCTGAGACCCCGGTGCACGACTACTGGGGCGCCGCCCGTGACCGTATCGCCGCGTCGGCCACCGAGACGCTGGAGCCGGAACTGCCGGTCTTCGAACCGGACCTCTCCCGGGACGGCGGTACCCGCGGCCGACGTGTAGTCGTGGAGGTACCGGACAACGTCACGCTGATCCGTACCGCGCAGGACTGGTCTGCCAGCACGGCGTACCGCGAGAAGTACCTGGCCGATGTCAAGCCGGTCAAGGACCGGGGCGTCGACTTCCTCGCGGCGAACGCGGACTCCGGCTGCATCGCGGCCCGCAACCTCATCGAGGAGTCGGCCGACGGCACCCCGCTCGACCGTGCCTGCACCATCGCCTGGTTCGCCTCACTCGAGCACCTGATGACCTGGTGCCGGTCGCATCGCACCCACCTGGAGATCTACGCCAGCTTCTACCAGATGGCGAGTGGCGGAGAAGCGCCGCTGGATGTCGCGTTCTGGCACGAGGTGTCGGTGCTGCCCAGCGGGTCGGTCACCGCCGAGTACGTCAACTGCCATCCGGGGACGGGCTTCCTGCCGCTTCCCGGCCACCGTCACAGCGTGGCCGAGAAGGCCTGACGAGGGGTCGGCACCGAGGCCGGGGTGAGGTGACCCGATGCGAGGAGGCTGCTCGATCGGGTGAAGCGGCGGCGCGGACCTGGTCCCGCGCAGCCGTCCTCGCCCGGTCCGTGGTGCGGTGCCGACCTGGCGACGCCGCGCGCCGGATCCTCACATTCCAGTCCCTGTCCGCGCCACCCCTCGGCAGTCGAGGGTGGCGCGGACAGTCACCGTTCAACTGTTCCCACCTACCGGAGGTATACGTCATGACCACCATCGTTCTCGTCCACGGCCTGTGGGCCGACGGCTCTGCCTGGAGCGAGACCATCACCGAGCTGCGCGCACTGGGCCACGAGCCGATCGCCGCCCAACTCCCGTTGGACTCGATGGAGGACGACATCACCGCCGTACGCCGGGTGCTGTCCACCGTCGACGGGCCGGTGCTCCTGGTCGGCTGGTCGTACGGTGGCGCGGTCATCACCAACGCGGCCGTCGGCCAGGACCACGTCAAGGCCCTCTCCTACATCGCCGCCTTCGCGCCCGACCAGGGAGAATCGGTCAGCGACATCGCGCACCGCAACCCCGGCAGCGTCATCCGCGAGCACATCAGGGTCACCGACGACGGCCACTCCTACATCGACCGGCCCGCCTACGGAGAGGTGATAGCCGCCGACGCCCCCGCCGCACGCACCGCCCTGGCCGCAGCCGTACAGAAGCTCCCCCGCCTCGGTATCGACAGTGCCCCCTCCGGTCCCCCCGCCTGGCGCCAGGTCCCCTCCCACTACCTCGTCGCCACCCAGGACCGGGCCCTGCCCGCCGCCACACAGCACGAGCTCGCCGCCCGGATCGGCGCACAGACCACCGAGTGGGACACCGGGCACGGCCCGATGTACGCCCTCCCCAAGGAGCTCGCCGCCTACCTGCACTCCCTCACCCAGAACCTGTGACACTCCCCGGGTGATTCCGGCTCGGTCAGGCTCCCGACGTGGTTCCTGACCGAGCCGGCCGCGTGTAGCGGCCGAGGCGTCCCAAGGGGTGCAGGGTGTGTCCGCCGGCGGTGTCCGACCGGCTTCGACCCCCGCACCGCTCGGCGGCGCCTCGGCCGCCGACGTGCGTTCACGCCCTGCCGGGGACTCGTCCGCCATCGTCCTTCCGCACGCTGAACGCCACCACGCCCGCCCCCGACGTCGTCTGCGGGGGCGGGCGTGGTGGCGCGCGGGGTCGGCCGCGGCGCCCGGCCGGGGCCGTGCGGGTCAGCGCGTAAGCGGCAACCCCGTGTAGTTCTCGGCGAGTTCCGCTGCCGCGTGCTTCGAGGTCGCCACCCGTTCCAGCTGCGACAGCTGCAGCCGCGTCTCGAAGGGCGACTGCTCAGGGTTCGTGTGCAGCGTGGTCGTCATGAAGTACGAGAAGTGCTCGGCCCGCCAAACCCGCCGCAGACACGTGTCCGAGTACGTGTCCAACAGCTCGGTCGAACCGGTCTCACGCCACCGGGTCAGCGCGCGGGCCAGCACGATCACGTCGGCTGCGGCCAGGTTCAGTCCCTTCGCTCCGGTCGGCGGAACGATGTGCGCCGCGTCGCCCGCCAGGAAGACCCGGCCGTAGCGCATGGGCTCGGTGACGTGACTGCGCATCGGCAGCACCGCCTTCGAGAGGACGGGTCCGCGCTCCAGCTTCCAGCCGGGATCGGTGTCGGTCGCGAACCGGGCGTCCAGCTCGTCCCAGATCCGCTCGTCCGACCACTGGGCGGGGTCGGTGCCGTTCGGCACCTGGAGGTACAGGCGGCTCACGGACGGCGAGCGCATGCTGGCGAGGGCGAAGCCCCGCTCCGAGTGTGCGTAGATCAACTCCTCGTACACGGGCGGTGCTTCGGCAAGGACGCCGAGCCAGGAGTAGGGGTACGTCCGCTCGTAGGTGGTCCGCACGGAGTCGGGCACGGCGTTGCGGGTCACCCCGCGGAAGCCGTCGCAGCCGATGACGTAGTCGCAGGTGAGGCTCTGATCCCGGCCCTCGTGCCGGAAGCGGACGACCGGGCTCGCGGTGTCGGCACCGTCGATGGAGGTCACCTCCGCCCCGAACAGCAGTGGCCCGCCCTCGGCGAGTTGGAGGGCGATGAGGTCCTTCACGACCTCGGTCTGCGCGTACACCGTCACGCTTCGCCCGCCGGTGAGCGAGGGGAAGTCGATGCGGTGCGCGCGGCCGCCGAAGCGCAGTTCGATGCCGTCGTGGGACATGCCCTCGCGGTCCAGCCGGGCGCCTGCCCCGACGGCGCGCAGCGCGTCGACGGTGGCCTGCTCGAGGATTCCGGCGCGCTGTCGCTGCTCCACGTAGGACCGCTCGCGACGCTCCAGCACGACGCTGTCGATCCCCGCTCCGTACAGCAGCCTGGCCAGCAGCAGACCGGCCGGGCCGCCGCCTATGATGCCGATGGTCGTACGCATCAGTACGTCCCTTCTTCTTCGAGCTCTCTGAGGACGAGGCCCGCCACAGCGAAGGCGGAGTTGGCGGCGGGGACCCCGCAGTACACCGCCGACTGCAGCAGGACCTCGCCGATCTCCTGCGGGGTCAGGCCGTTTCGGACGGCCCCCCGGACATGCAGGGCGAGCTCCTCCGCCTGGCCCCCCGCGACGAGTGCGGTGAGGGTGATGCAGCTGCGCGTACGCCGGTCCAGAACGTCGCTGGTCCAGATCTCGCCCCAGGCGTAACGGGTGATGAAGTCCTGGAATCGCGCGGTGAACGGGGTGGTCCGGGCGGTGGCCCGGTCGACGTGGTCGTCGCCGAGTACGGCGCGGCGCACGGCGGTACCGGGGGATCCGGTCCAGCCGGCTCCGAAGTGTGCCTGCAGTGCGCCGAGTACGGCCTGCGGCTGCTCGACACTCGCCAGGTGTGCGGCGTGGGGCAGTTCGAGCAGCCGGGCGTGGCCGATGCCGTCGGCGAGTTCGCGGGCGTGGGCCGGAGGGGTGGCCGGGTCCTCCCGGCCGGCGATGACGAGCGTGGGCGTGGTGATGCGCGACAGGTCGGCGCGCAGGTCCAGGGTCGCGAGGAGGTCGCAGCAGATGGCGTAGGCCTCGCGGTCGGTGCGGCCCTGGCCGGCGACGAACGCGTCGGCCCGCGCGAACGCCGGTGTGAACCACCGGGCGGGAGCTGTCGCGGCGATCGGGTCCGTGCCGTGTGCACGCACCAGCTCGGCACGCTCCAGCCAGGGCCCGGGCTCCCCGAACCGGGCGGAGGAGCAGACCAGCGCGAGGGAGGTCGTCCGGCCGGGGTGGTGTGCGGCGAGCCAGGTGCCGACGGCGCCGCCGAGGGAGATGCCCGCGTACGCGAAGGTGTCGACGCCGAGTTTGTCGGCGAGGTCGAGGACGAGGCGGGCGAGCTCGGCGATGCCGGCCCCGGCCGGCAGCAGGTCGGCCGGGGAGCCACCGTGGCCGGGGAGGTCCCAGCGCACGACCCGCCACTGCCGGGCCAGCGCCGGGACCTGGGGGTCCCAGACGGACAGTGAGGTCCCGAGGGAGGGCCCGAGTACGAGCACGGGGGCGTCGGCCGGGCCGTCGATGCGGTGGTGGAGGGTGGGGGTCATGGGGTGTCCTGGGATTCAGGGTCGGGTGCGGCCTGGTGGGTGTTCGTGCCGGCCGGGGCGCAGCCGCGCGCGAGAGCGCGGTCGACCAGGGCGGGCGCGGAGCCCAGGTACCCGGTTGCGTCGGCCAGTCGGGTGAGAGTCTGCGCGGGGAGCCGGGTCGTCAGCTCCGGGTCCTGGAAGAGGTCGGTGCCCTGCCGTGACGCACGGCGTGCCGCGTCCGTCACCAGGTGGCGCGCCGCCGCGCGGCCCTGTGCCGGCTCGAGCTCCGTCAGGAGGCGTTCGGTGAGGATCAGTCCGCCCGTGAGGTCGAGGTCGGCCCGCATCCGGTCCGGGTGGACCACGAGGTCCGCGCACAGCGTCCGCGCCGTGTGCGCCGCCCCGCCCGTCAGCCGCAGGGCCTCGCGCAGGGGCAGCCATTCCGCGTGCCAGGCGCCTGCGGGGCGTTCGTCCTCCGCGACCAGCGAGCCCAGCAGGACCGACGCGAGCGCGGGCACCTGGCGGGCCGCGGCGGCGATCAGCGTGGCCCGTGCCGGGTTGCACTTGTGCGGCATCGCGGAGGAGCCGCCGCCGGCGCGCTCCGCCAGCTCACCCACCTCGGTGCGGGACAGCACCAGCACATCGGCGGCGATCTTCCCCAGTGCGCCGCTGCAGAATGCCAGCACCGCGCCCAGGTCCGCGACCGGGGTGCGCAGGACGTGCCACGGCAGCTCGGGCTCGGCGAGGCCGGTTTCCCGTGCGTAGGCGGCCAGAAGACCCAGGCCGTGGTCACCGAAGGCGGCCAGGGTCCCGGCGGCGCCCCCCAGCTGTGCCGGTAGTGAGGTCCGGACCCGCGCCAGCCGGTCGTGTGCGTCGAGTACGAGCGCGCGCCAGCCGGCGGCCTTGAGGCCGAAGGTGGTGGGGACGGCGTGCTGGGTGAGGGTGCGGCCCGGCATCGGAGTGCGGCGGTGCTCGGCGGCGAGTGCGCCCAGCACATTGGCGGTGTGCGTGAGGTCGGCGAGCGTCAGGTCCAGGGCCCGTGCGGCCATCAGCATGAGCGCGCTGTCCAGGATGTCCTGGCTGGTGGCGCCGCGGTGCACGAACTCCGCGTGCTCGGGCACCCGTTCGGCCACGGCGGCGGTGAGATCGGCGACGAGCGGGATCACCGGATTGCCCCCGGCCCGCGCCCGCAGGGCCAGGGACCGGGCGTCGAACCGCGCCGCGTTGCCCGCCACGGCGGTGACGGTCTCGCCCGCCGCCCGGTCCTGAGCGCGCGCGAGCGCCGCCTCAGCGTTCAGCATGGCCTGGAGGAAGGCCCGGTCACCCGTGGCCTCCTCCACCGGGCTTCCCGCCCACACGGGAGCGAGCAGCCCGGCGTCATCCGTGGAAGTCAAGGAAGACCGTCTCCTTCTCCCCTTGCAGGTGGATGTCGAAGCGGTACGCCCGCTCGCCGTCGGGCACCGCCGTCAGGGTGGACCTGCGTTCCTCGGGAAGTCCGGCGAGCAGCGGATCGGCCGCCGCCTCGCCGACGTACGCCCTGGTGAACAGGTGGTGCAGCAACCCGCGGGCGAACACGCACACCGACAGGTACGGTGTCGCCCCCGGCGGTGGCAGTGCCGTGACGGCCCAGCGCCCGTCGGCGTCGGTCGGCACCCGGCCGAAGCCGGTGAAGTCCATGCCGTTGCGGCCGGCGAATCCCCCGGTGACCGGGTCGCGGCGCAGGGAACCGGGTCGGCCCGAGCCCTGCCAGAACTCCAGGAGCGCGTCCGGCACCGGATCGCCGTTCCCGTCGCGTACACACCCGTGCACCCTGATCGTGGCGGGGTGTCCGGCGGGGGCGATGTCCGCGCCGCCGGGGAACGGGAGGGCGTAGCCGTAGAAGGGGCCGACGGTCTGGGAGGGAGTGGGGGAAGGCGTCATGGCCCCTCCTCGGGGTCCGGGAGCGTGGCGGCCGGGCCGTCGAGCACGATGTCCCAGCGGTAGCCGAGGGACCACTCGGGGATCGACAGTTCGTGCTCGTACGCGGCGACGAGCCTGGCCCGCGCCGAGGGGTCGGTGACCGACTGGAGGATCGGGTCGTACGGGAAGAGGGGATCGCCCGGGAAGTACATCTGCGTCACCAGGCGCTGGGCGAAGGCCCTGCCGAACAGTGAGAAGTGGATGTGGGCGGGCCGCCAGGCGCCCACGTGGTTGCGCCACGGATACGCCCCGGGCTTGATCGTCGTGAACGCGTAGGTGCCGTCCTCGTCGGTCAGGCAGCGGCCGGCTCCCGTGAAGTTGGGGTCCAGCGGGGCCGGATGCCGGTCACGCTGGTGCGCGTACCTTCCTGATGCATTGGCCTGCCAGATCTCCACGAGCTGGCCGCGGACGGGCCGTCCCGAGCGGTCGAGGATCCGCCCGGTGACGGTGATGCGCTCGCCGAGCGGCTCTCCGGCGTGTTGGCGGGTCAGGTCCGCGTCGAGTTCGGTGACATCGGTGATGCCGAAGACCGGACCGTGCAGCTCCCTCGCCTCCGGGTCGTCCACGGCGACGAGCGGCCGACGCGGGTGGCGCAGGGCGCTGCTGCGGTACGGGGCGAAGTCACGGGCCGGGTGGTGCGGTGCGCGAGCCCCGTCCGTGACCGCCCCGGCGGCGCACTCGTGGGCCGTGTCGATCTCCGCGCTGATCTGCTTCTGGGTAGGGATCATGGGGCGTGTCACCTTTCCAGGACTAGTGCGAGGCCCTGTCCCACGCCGATGCACAGCGTCGCGAGGCCGGTGCCGGATCCCGCGGCGGCGAGCTGGTGGGCGACGGCGCCCGTGAGCCGCGCTCCTGAGACACCGAGCGGATGGCCGAGGGCGATGGCCCCGCCACGCGGGTTGACGACGGCCGGGTCGAGACCCGGCAGCTGGTTCACACACGCCAGCGCCTGGGCCGCGAAGGCCTCGTTGAGTTCCACGGTGGCCAGTTCGCCCAACTCCCGGCCGGCCTTCCTCAGGGCACGGCGGACAGCCTCGACGGGACCCGCTCCGAAGTACTGCGGCTCGATACCGGTGACGGCCGAGGCGCCGATACGGGCGAGCGGTTCGCGACCGGTGGCGCGCAGCCCGTCCTCGTCCACGAGGAGCAGTGCGGCCGCCCCGTCGTTGAGCGGGGAGGAGTTGCCCGCCGTGACCGTACCGTCCGTGCGGAAGACCGGCTTCAGCTTGGCCAGTGCCTGTGGCGACGTGCCGTCCCGGATGCACTCGTCCCGGGCCAGGTCCACCCCGTCGACGGGCACCACCTCACCCTCGTACAGGCCGTCCGACCAGGCACGGGCGGCCTTGCGGTGGCAGGCGAGGGCGAACGCGTCCTGTGCCTCGCGGTCGATCCCGTACCGCTCGGCGAGCAGCTCCGCGCCCTCGCCGAGAGCGACCGTCCACTCCTCGGGCATCCGGGGGTTGACCATCCGCCAGCCCAGCGTCGTCGAGTACATCTGCTGATGCCCGGTGGGGAAGCCACGCTCGGGCTTCTGCATCACCCAGGGGGAGCGGCTCATCGACTCCACACCGCCCGCGACGGCGATCGACGCGTCACCGACCGCGATCGCGCGAGCGGCCTGGATCACCGCCTCCATACCGGAACCGCACAGCCGGTTCACCGTCGTACCGGGCACGGACACCGGCAGACCGGCGAGCAGCACGGCCATCCGGGCCACATCACGGTTGTCCTCCCCGGCGCCGTTCGCATTGCCGAAGAAGACGTCGTCGATCCGGGCCGGATCCAGCTCCGGCGTACGGGAGACCAGGGCACCCAGCACCCCCGCGGCCAGATCATCGGGACGCACACCGGCCAGCGCACCGCCGTACCTGCCGATGGGGGTGCGAACGGCGTCCACCACATACACGTCACGCAGACGGTCGCTCATGTCAGCTCCTTCACGGACACGCCCGAGACGGGCGCAGCCGTCCTCTGTCGTATGTCCTCGGCGGTGACGCCCGGAGCGGTCTCGACGAGGACGAGTCCTTGCGCCGTCACGTCCAGGACGCCGAGGTCGGTGATGATGCGGTGCACGCACGCCCGGCCCGTCAGCGGCAGCGTGCACTCCTGGACGATCTTCGGGGCGCCGTCCTTGGTGGTGTGATCGGTCAGGACGATCACCCTGCGGGCGCCGTGGACGAGGTCTATCGCGCCACCCATTCCTTTGATCATCTTTCCGGGAACGGACCAGTTGGCCAGGTCGCCGCCCGCGGAGACCTGCATGGCTCCCAGGACGGCCGTGTCGACATGGCCGCCGCGGATCATGCCGAAGGACAGCGCGGAGTCGAAGAACGCGGCGCCGGGACGGATGGTGACCGTCTCCTTCCCGGCATTGATCAGATCCGGGTCGACCTCGTCCTCGTACGGGTACGGTCCGACACCGAGGATCCCGTTCTCGGAGTGGAGGACGACGTCCACGCCGGCCGGAAGGAAGTTCGGTACGAGCGTGGGCAGCCCGATGCCGAGGTTCACATACGAGCCGTCGGTCAGTTCGGTGGCCGCGCGCGCGGCCATCTCCTCGCGTGTCCAGCTCATCAGCGTCCTTCCGCCCTTCGTACGGTCCTTCGTTCGATGTCCTTGCTGACGGCCTGCTGCGGGGTGAGCGCGAGCACCCGCTGGACGAACACGCCCGGTACGTGGATCGCGTCCGGGTCCAGCTCCCCCGGCTCGACCAGCTCCTCCACCTCGGCGATGGTGACCCTGCCTGCCATCGCCACGAGTGGGTTGAAGTTCCGGGCGGCCTTGCTGAGGACCAGGTTTCCGTGCCGGTCGCCCTTCGCGGCCCGCACGAGGGCGAAGTCGGTGGTGATGCCGTGTTCGAGGATGTGGTCACGGCCGCCGAAGGCACGGACCTCCTTGGCCGGGGACGGCAGGGCCACCGAACCGTCGAGGGCGTACCGCCAAGGCAGTCCGCCGTCCGCGACCTGGGTGCCGACGCCGGCGGGGGTGAAGAAGGCGGGGATGCCGCAGCCTCCGGCGCGCAGCCGTTCGGCGAGCGTGCCCTGCGGCACCAGCTCGACCTCCAGCTCACCCTGCAGGTACTGGCGGGCGAACTCCTTGTTCTCGCCGATGTACGAGCCGGTGACACGGGCGATGCGGCGCGCCGCGAGCAGGATGCCGAGTCCGCCGCCGTCCACACCGCAGTTGTTGGAGACCACGCCGAGTCCGGTGGTGCCGCGGGCGTACACCGCCTCGATCAGCACGTTCGGCACCCCGCTCAGACCGAATCCGCCGACGGCGAGCGAGGCGTGATCCGGGATGTCGGCGACCGCCTCGGCGGCCGACCGTTTGACTTTGTCCATGGAGGGCTTCGCCACCTCTTCCGAAAGTTCGCCAGGTGAACTAGACTTCATTCCTGACCCGCCCTGAGTGTGTGCGCACCCGGCGCGCATGTCAACGCCCCTGGAGCAGCAATGCCAGCCACCCCGGCAGACGACCCGACCACCGCACCGGCCGAGGCCGTGGGGCCACTGATGCGCGGGATCACCGTGCTGCGCGAGATCAACGACGCGGGCGGACGGATGAGCCTCAGCGACGTCGTCCGCACCACGGGGCTCGCCCGCTCCACGGTCGACCGGGTCGCGGCGACCCTCGCACGCATGGGCTATCTGCGACTGGACGGGCACGAGGCGAGGCTCGCGCCGCAGCTGATGGAGCTCGGCAACGCCTATCTCGCCGCACTCGGGCTGCCGCAGCGGCTGGGCCCGCTCGCCGAACGGCTGGCCGGAGAACTCGACGAGTCGGTCTCCCTCGCCGTACCCGACGGGGACTGCATCCGCTTCGTGCACCAGAGCACCCGGCGCCGCGCGATGTCGCTGACCTTCCGGATCGGTGACCTGCTGCCGGCGGAACGCACGGCGCCGGGGCCGCTGTTCGCCGTGGCGTGCTGGACGGAGGAGGACTGGGCCGCGTGGCGCGGGCGCCGGGCGATGGCCCCGGAGGGCCGCCGATTCCCCGCCGTGCCACCGCGCGCCGAAGGCACCGCCGCCAAGGACTTCGAGGACTTCCAGGAGCGGGCCGCCCAAGCCACGCTGGACGGCTACGCCCTGGACGACCAGCGCATCGAGCCCGGTCTGATCGCCCTCGCCGTCCCGGTCCGCGATCCGCAGGGCGAGCTGGCCTGCGCGGTCAGCGTGGTCAGCCACACCAGCCGGCACAGCGCCCGGTCACTGCCGCAGGCGGTCCTGCCCCGGGTACGAGAGACCGTGGCCGCGATGGAACACCAGCTGCTACGGCCCGAACCCCCGGCGGCGAAACCCGCCAAGGGCCTCGCCCACTGGACCACCGCCTCCAAGCAGGAGCTCGGCGCGGAGTTCGTGGAGTCCCTGGCCCGCGGACTCACCGTGATCACCGCATTCGGCGAAGGTCGGACGGACCTCTCGCTGAGTACGATCGCCGAGGCCACCGGGCTCGCCAAGGCCACCGCGCGACGCGCCCTCATCACCCTGGAGCACCTCGGCTATGTGACGTCGCGGGACCGCCGCTTCCGGCTCACCCCCCGCGTGCTCGACCTCGGCCATCCCCCGCTCTCCCGTACGACGCTCCCCGAGATCGCCGTACCCCATATGGCTCAACTGGTCGGCCGCGTCCATGACTCGGCGTCCCTCGCCGTGCTCGACGGCGACGACATCCGCTACACCGCCCGCGTCGCCACCGAACGCATCATGAGCGTCAACATCACCGTCGGCACCCGCTTCCCCGCGTATGCCGCCTCCATGGGACGTGTCCTGCTGGCCGGGCTCCCCGCGGACGAACGCACAGCCCACCTGGCCCGCGCCGACCTCCGCCTCCTCACCCCCCGCACCGTCACCGACCCCGCCCGCATCAGCTCACTCCTCGACCGCGTCCACCACGACGGCTACGCCCTGGTCGACGAGGAACTGGAGGAGGGCCTGCGCTCGATCGCCGTCCCCGTCCGCGACCGCTCGGGACGCACGATCGCCGCCCTCAACGTCGCCGTGCACAGCAGCCGCCGCACCACGGCGGCCTGCGTCACGGACATCCTCCCCGAACTGCGCGCCGCCGCGGCCCACATCGAAGCCGACCTCCATGTCGCCGCCCGCTTCACCCGCATCCCCGAGGCCTGATGCCACGCACCGAGCCCCTTCGGCGTTGCAGGGACGCGACCGCGCCTGGTCTCGCCGCGCCAGCGCGGGTCCGAATGAATGCAAGGAGCAGCCAGAGCGGGGAGTCCGCCCCGCTCGGGCCGGCCGGCGCGGTGCGCAGCCAGATCGTGAACTCGCCGGCCATGTACTTCATGCACTTCATACCGAGACCCGCGCACCGGGCCCGGTGCCGAACGGTGCGCCCGGAGGCGATCACGGGCCGGGCGTGGCGGCCTGCACGGGGGGACCGGTGAGGAGGGCGCCGGTCTCGGAGAACGGCCAGCCGTTCGGCACGCAGCCGTGCAGACCCTTGATCTGTTGCATCATCACCGGCGCCGGCAGGCCCGGACCGGGGCAGTCGACGTGGCCGAGGCCGAGGACGTGGCCGACCTCGTGGTTGACGGCGAGCGCGTGGTAGAGGTCGGGTCGGCCGGCGTAGTACTCCGTCAGCTCGTTCCACCGCTTGACGTTGATGACCACCTGGTGGCCCACACCGCAGTTCACCCAGCCGCCGGTGTCCAGCCCGTACTGGCCGCAGATCCGGTCGGTGGTCTCCGGGGTGGCGAGGTAGACGGTGAAGTCCACCGGGTCGGCGGGCATGCGCTGGAAGGACCGGGTGCCGTCCGCGGCCCAGCCGCGCCGGACGTCGCCGAGGACCGCGTCGACCTCGGCGGCGAACTGTTCGGGGCCCTCCTTGAGTCCGTTCTCGGCACGCACCTTGTAGCGCAAGAGCTGTTCACCGGTGCCGAGGCGCGGGGAGCCGCCGGCGGCCGTCGTGAACTCCATGGGCTTCTGCCGGCCGCGGCTGGCGGCCGGGGTCCACGGATGCCACCACAGCAGGCCCGCAGTCACCGCGGCGATCACCACCACGGCGATCACCCCCGTCCAGACCCGCCGCCGACGGGTGCGCCCGCCCGTACGACCCGCCGGGGAGGCCTCGCCGTGCCCGGCCTTGGCGAAGACCCTCACCGACCGCTCCCCAAACCGGGGTGACCGTACGTCCGACGGGTTCGCCGCCGCTGAGCGGGCGTTGACCTCTCCGGCCTCGGGAGGACGGTGACGACCGGGAGGGGGCGGGCTGGGGCCTGGGTGGACATGGTGGTGCGATGACTCCTGCACGGGGATCGGACTGGCGTACGGTTACGAAGGAAGTAACGAACAAGAGGCACCATTGGTTCAATCGGTCGTGCGAGCGGGCAGCGGTGGGACCCCGGGCGGCCTCGGGAGCACGCGCCGAGATGTGAGACCTCCTCATGTGCCCCTGGTCCCCAGCCCGGTGGTCGGGCAGATCGGGACAGCGCGCCCGAGACGGCCTGCGCGGTGCTCGCTCGGCATCGACCGGGCCGATCGCGTGCTCGTCGAAGAGGCTCTCGGGGTCTCCAACGTGTTCTGGTGGCCGACTGGCGGCGCGAGACCCTGCGCCCGACCTGTGGCTGGTACCGGCGATTTAGGCGGCTGGCGCGGCCACCCTGTTCGTCGGCATCGTCCTGCTGGACCGGGCCGTCCACGACGGCCGGGCGCGCGAGATCGTGATCGCGGAGCGAGCGTGGAGGCGTCGGATCTCCCTGGCCGGGCGGGGATCCGCAGCCGGAGAGGATCAGGACGGCGACGAGGGCAGGATTCGAACCTGCGTCCACCCGGGATCAGAGCCGGGCGCTCCTCCGCAGAGCTTCCTCGTCGCCGCGTTGATCCTTGCTGAGGCCGACAGGTGGGTCAACTGGTTTGTGCCGGAACCCGGAACGCGGAACGGCGGGTCGCCCACCGGCGTGGACGGCGTACTGGCGCTCACAGCCACTCTTGCGCGGCGGCGCGCTTGCCTTTGCCGGAGAAGATCCCTGCGGACCGCATGGCGCTCGCCATGAGAGGGTCGGCGACGGCGACCCCGTGTACAAGCTCGGGTGTCCGTCGAAAGGCAACGGCCTCGACGGACGGCCTGGCGGTGGTCCAGGCGCCGGCCACCGGGTCCACCCCGTGCCGGGCGCAGACCTCCTCGACCAGCGTGCGCGGGCACTCCTTCTCGCCCCGGAGTGTCTCCCAGGGCAGCGGCAGCTCCGCCCAGACATAGGTGTCCGGATGCAGTCCACCGCCGCTGATGCGGTGCCAGTACGCCACGTCCGCCGCCATCAGGCGGGGCACCTTGCCGGGGCAGAGCCGGTCCAGGACGTCCACCCGCCCCAGTTCGGTCAGCAGCGCGAACCAGTGCGACCGCGCCGTGTTCCATGCCTGAGCAGCCTGGTTCCACGTCGACGAGTCGTTGCCACGGCGCACGATCATGGTGTCGCGCTCCAGAGGGCAGCGATCCCAGGCATCCTCCAACAGCTCGGCCACCGCGCGCAGAAAGCGGTTCCAGCGGGCGAGCAGCTGAGCGAGGTCCTCGTCGGACATGCGCTCCAGCACCGCGGCCGTGGGATGGACATGCGCGACCGCGGACCAGCAGGTCTGCTCGGGCTGCGCCAGTAGCCGCTGGAACAGGGCGCCGGCGACTTCGTCGTACACCTGCCGCTGCCTGCCGTTGGTGAAGATGCTCCGCATGTAGCCCCGCGCGGTGACGTACGCGATGAAGGCCGCAGTGTCCGGATCGGCGGCGAACAGCTCGAACGGCAGTGTGTGGGCGAGTGCGCCCTTACCGGTGACGGTGACCTCGCGACGGCGCTGTTCGTGGATGAGCCGCGCCAGCTTGGCCTCCATCCGGCACAACAGCCGGAAGCGCTTGTTGTACTGGCGCTTGGACAGCTGGCCGAGTCCGGCCTCGGCACGCTCGGCCCGGTCGAGTCGGTCTGCGCCGAAGTCGTTCTGTCCATAGGCACGGGCGATCTCTCCCCCCGCGCGACGGATCACTGCCTCGATCTGCGCGGGGTCATCCCCAGCGCCGTCCGGAAGGCTCGGCACGTCCGTGAACAGGCTTGCCGCGCGGGCGAGCTGGCGCTGTGCGCCGACAGGCCGGGCGAAGTCCTCCCGCATCGATGTGTAGCCGTGCCACAGCCTGCGCAGTGAGTGCTGCGCCGCCTTGGCGAGAGCCGCCTCGGTGGCCTGGTCAAGGCGGGTTCCCCGTGCGGCGTGCAGGTCCTGGACGAGCTGAGCAACATCCTCCGGACGCTTGCGCAGCGCCAGCGAGGCGTGCAGCTCGATGAGCAGTTGTTCGACGGCGGGCGAAGGCATGCGGCTCACCATGGCATCACTCGCATCGAACCTCCACCCGTTATCCGCTCCCCGGCCCGAAGCGCAGCGGTCGTGCCGAGGGACGTGGACGGCCTCCGGTCAGTGGTCGGTCGGCTTCCCGGTGTCTGTCGGCTTCCCGGTGTCGTGCGGTGTCCGAGACGCGCGGGGTGTCCGGGATGTGGCACCGGCCGCCGCCGTCGCCTCGTCCGGGGACGGCGCGTCGTCCGGGTCGGCGCCGGCGGTCGGGGTGGTGCCGCGGGTCGGGGTGGTACCGGTGTTCGGCGCGGCGCCACGCGTCGGCGTGCTACCGGCGTTAGGGGTGGTCCCATCGGTCGGGGTGGTGCCGGCGGTCGGGGTGGCGTCGGGGTCGGGTTTGGGGGTGGGATCGGGAATGTTGATCATCGGCAGCGGGACCCTGGGCGTGCCCCGCAGGGCCTGGTTCATCGCCGTCCGCCAGATCGGGCCCGGGCCGTCGGCGCCGAAGACCTCGGTGTAGTACCTGCCGTTGATCCGGATGTTCCTCATCTCGACACCGCCCGCGGGGCCGCCCAGCCACACGGCGGTGGCCAGCTGCGGGGTGTAGCCGCTGAACCAGGCCGCCTTCTTCTTGTCCGACGTGCCGGTCTTGCCCGCGATCTGGCGATTGTTCTCAAGGTTGAGCGCCGCGCCGGTTCCCCGCTCCGTCACACCGTTCAGGACGGTGTTGATGGCGTCGGCGGTGCCCTCGGACATCGCCTGGCTGCACGCGCCGGCCGGCACCTTGACGTCCTTGCCGTCCACCGTCGTGATCTTGTTGATGGCGATCGGAGCGCAGTACTTACCGCGCGCGGCGAAGCTCGCGTAGACGTTGGCCATGGTCAGCGGGCTCATCTCCTCCACGCCCAGGCCTATCGCGGGGACCTCCTCCAGGGGCTTCCCGCTGGCCTTCGCGGTGATGCCGAGCTTGTTGGCCATCTGCTTCACCGGGCAGAGGCCGATCTCCTGCTCCATCTGGACGAAGTAGGTGTTGATCGAGAGGGCCATCGCCTTCTTGAGCTGGTACGGCCCCTTCTCGTCCGCCGACTCGTTGGGGACGCTCCGGTCCGGGCCCTTGGCGGTGTTCCTCCAGGTGCCTTCACAGGTCTTCATCGTCGGGTAGTCGATCCGGTTCGGGGCCGGGTACTCCTGGGTCGGCAGAAGCCCGGCCTCCAGGGCGGCCGCCGCGACGATCGGCTTGAAGGTCGAGCCCGGCTGGAACCCGTTGCCGCCGCCCATCGCCACGTCCACGTTGAGGTTGACCATGGTCTCGTTCTTGCTGGGTTCCAGCCCGTACGGGCGGGTCTGGGCCATGGCGACGATCTTGCCGGTGCCCGGCTCCATCATGGTGGCGGCCGCCGACACCGTGTCGGTCACCCGCACACCGGTGCTCACCGCGTTCTGGGCGGCGGCCTGCTTGTCCGGGTCCAGCGTGGTGTAGACGTTCAGACCACCCTGGTCCCAGAGCTTCTTGCGGTCGGCCGCGTTGGCGCCGAAGACCGGGTCCTGCTTGATCACGTGCCGGACGTAGTCGCAGAAGAAGCCCGTCCCGGCGGTGGCGGTGATACAGCCGTTGCGTGGGCTCTGGTAGGCCAGGCCCAGCGGGGCCGCCTTCGCCTCCTTCGCCTCGTCCGGGGTGATGTGCTTGTTCTCCAGCAGCTTGTCGATCACCACGTCGCGCCGGTTCTGCGCGGCCTTCGGGTGCTGCCTGGGGTCGTACTGCGTGGGGTTCTGCACCAGCCCGGCCAGCATCGCGGCCTCGGGTATGGTCAGGTCCTTGTTGCTCTTGCTGAAGTAGCGCTGGGAGGCGGCCTCGACGCCGTACGCGCCGTTGCCGTAGTACGTGATGTTCAGGTAGTTGGTGAGGATCTGATCCTTGGTCAGATCTTCCTCCAGCTTGATGGCGATCTTCAGCTCCTGGATCTTGCGCCCCAGGGTCTTGCGCTGCGCCTCCCGGACGGCCGCCTGGTCCTCGCCGGCCTTCTCCACGTTGACGTTCTTGACGTACTGCTGGGTCAGCGTCGACGCGCCCTGCGAGGTCGTACCACTCTCGGCGTTCTTGCTGATCGCGCGCAGCACGCCCTTGAGGTCGACGGCGCCGTGCTCGTAGAAGCGGGCGTCCTCGATGTCGACCTGCGCCTTGCGCATGATCGGCGCCATCTGCTCGGCGGTCAGCACGGTGCGGTCGCGCTCGTAGACCTTGGCGATCACGCCGCCCTTGGCGTCGTAGATCACGGACGCCTGGGAGAGCGGCGGGGTCTTGAAGTCGTCCGGGATGCTCTCGAAGCTCTCTGCGGTATTCCTGGCCGTCAGCCCGAGCACGCCCACGGCCGGCAGCGCCATACCGGCCAGCAGTACTCCGGAGAGCACGCTGACACCCACGAACTTCACACCGTTGCTCGCGTGACCGAGCGGTGAGCCGCGCCGTCGGCCGCGCCGGGTCGCGGCGGTGCCTGAAGAGTCGGATCCCGTGGGGGTGTTCGGTGCCATGACGAGAACACTATGTCTCCGAATACGCACAGGCGGACGGATGTTCGCACACGCTTGTCACAGAACTGCGACAACTTGATCGGGTCAACCTTCTCATGGAGCGTCAAAACCCTTCCGGCGTCGCCCCACCGGCCACGCGCCACCCGCGCGATGGTCGCTCAACCTGCACCCCCTGGGCGAGTTCGACTGCCGGGCGCCGGGTGCGACAAGCACCTGGTGAGCCGGGCGTTCGCGGACGGGTCGCCGTGGCGGACCGGGGAACTGCTCGTCGCTGCGCTGGACGAGCCCGACATCTACTTCGACGCGCTCGCCCAGGTCCACATGGACTCGTGGTCAACCGGCAGGGTGGTCCTGGTCAGCGACGCCGCGTGGTGCGCCTCCCCCGCCTCCGGCGCGGGCGGGGAGCTGGCCCTGGTCGGGTTCGGACCGGCGACACCGCCGAGGCTGCGGCACGGGGTACGGGGTACGTCCCCTGTCGCAGGCTCGGGTCGGGCTACGCAGCCCGGCGTAGCCGCCCGGCCAGCTCCGGCAGCAGGGCGGGACGCGGTGGCCGGGCCAGCAGCCGGTCGACGTGGTGGCGTTCGAGTCCCTGCTGCCCGTCGACGGGCAGCAGCAGCCGGTCGCGCCGGACGCGGGAGTTACGTACGAGCCGCGACGGTATGAGGTCGTCGAGCCAGGCGAACGGGCGCCCGTCGGCATACCGCAGCAGTGGAGCCCACTTCGCGCCGGAGAACAGCTCCATCAGCCGCACGCGAGGATCCCCGGGCTGCGGCTCGTACCCGGCGAAGCGCACCACCGGCAGCACCGGAAGCCCGAGCGCCGCAGCTATGTGGGTGTTGGCGTCCTCCTCCCAGGACGTGGCCCAGCAGATCTCGTACACCCGTGCCAGCTCGTGCAGCCAGTCACCGTGCCGACGGGACAGCAGGACACGGAACCCGAGCAGGGTGTGAGCCTTGAAGTCCGTCCCGGGGTGCGGGTCCGCCGGGTTGAGGACTCCGTCGACATCGAGGAAGAGCAAAGGCTTCGGCACAGGATTCCCGGTGGACAGATGATCCGTTGACCATCCGGACGACCGCCGGTGACGATCGGTTCCTCCAGGGACGGCGCGTCGAACGCGCCGCGGACCGGCTCGGCGCGCCCCGGCCCCTTCGCGCTTGCCACGGACCGGGCGGACCTGAACCTCGGTCAGCGGGCCGCACGCCGCCCCGGCACCGACGCGCGCGGCCTGACGCCCGGACGAACCCCTGCCACCGCCGGGCCGGACCGACCCCCGGTGGCCCTCGGGTGACCGCTACAGGCGGCGCTGCCAGGTCTGGCCGACGAGGTCGTGCCCGAAGCTGTGGTGGGGTTCCTCTGCGACGAGCTCGAAGCCGTAGCTCTGGTAGATGCGCCGGGCCGAGCCGAGGACGTCGTTGGTCCACAGGGTGATCGCCTCGTAGCCGGCCACCCGCGCGAAGCCCAGGCACTCCTCGACCAGGCGAGCTCCCAGACCCAGGCCGCGCGCGGCCGGATCGACGAGCAGCAAGCGCAGCTTCGCGGTCCGGCCGTCCGCGGGTACGCACAGGACACAGCCGGCCCGCACCCCGTCGACCTCCGCGATCCACGCCGCCCGTGCCCCGGGGCCTTCCTCGCCGGCGTAGTCGGCGACGATCCGGGCGACGAGCGCCTCGAAGCCGGCGTCCCAGCCGAACTCCCGGGCGTAGAACTCGCCGTGCGCCATCACCACCCAACCCAGATCACCGGGCCTGCCCAGCGGCCTGATGACCACCTCGCGCTCCGCCATCACGTCTCCACTCGCACCGTCCACCGAACCGACCGTGCCAGTACACCAGCCCGGTGCCCCGATCCGGACCAAGGCCGTACCCGCCCGCGTCGGCGGGAACTGCTGGAAGCCGCCTGCGCCCGGCGCAGCGGCCTCAGCGGCACTCGGAACCCCGGAACCCCGGAGCGGCAGAGCCGATGGCCGATGGCCGGTCGCCCCGGCTGTGGGGCGCGGGGGCGGGCGCCCCCCCCCCCCCCCCACTCCGCTGCACCGTCAGCGTGGATCAGCGGCCGGCGAGGGCGTGGACGAAGCGGGTGCCGTCGATGGTGCCGAGGCCGGATGCCAGGTCGTAGCCCTTCGCGGCCTGGTAGCCCGTCACCTGGTTCCAGGTGTTGTCACCGGCCGTCACATCGGTGATGCCGCTCCACCGCGACGGCAGCAGGCCGAGCCCGTACATCCGCCAGTTGAGCTGGCCGAGCCGGTGGCCGGCCAGCTGGTCGGCGAGGGCGACCACGCCGGAGAAGATCGGGGTGGCCTCACTGGTGCCGCCGGTGAGGTGCCAGCCGGCCCGGGCGGGGTCGTAGGACTCGTACGTCCAGGCCGCGCCGTCCACCGCCGCGCTCATGCTGATGTCCGGCGTGCCGCGGTGGTTGCCGGTGGTCGCGGCCACCGCGCTCTGGTACCAGGGCCGGTCGAAGACGCCGGAGACGCCGCCGCCCGCCGCGCCGTAGTCGTCGTGCCAGACCTTGTCGGGCGCGGTGCGCTTGCCGGCGTCGTCCAGGGTGAGCTGGGTGCCGCCGACGGAGGTGACCAGCGGGTCGGAGGAGGGCCAGGAGTTGACCCGGTACGGGTAGAGGTCCTGCCCGTTGGTCTGGTAGTCGGTGGCGCCCGCGTCGCCGGAGGCGGCGAGGACGGTGACGTCCCGCTCGGCGGCGAGCTTGAAGGCGTACCGCAGGTCGGTGAGGGACTTGAAGTCGCCCTTGTCGAAACCGGGGAAGGTGTTCTCGGTGGCTCCGAAGCTCTGGGAGATCACGTCGGCCCGGCCGGCCTTGATCATCGCCCGTTCGGCGTCCATCATCTCCGGCAGGCCGGTGACCCCCTCGGTCTCGGCGACGCCGGTCTCCACCAGGACGATGTGCGCGTCCGGGGCGATCGCGTGGGCGTACTCGACGTCCAGGGTGGTCTCGCCGGCCCAGCCGGTGTGCTCGGGGTTGGCGGGATCGAACACCGGGACGTCACCCCACTTGACCACCTCGACCTGGGTGTCGGGGATGCCCCACTGCTTGTCGAAGACCTCCAGGTCGTGCTGGATCGTGGGGGAGCCGAAGGAGTCGACGATCACGATCGTCCGGCCCTTGCCGGTGATGCCCTCCTGGTACAGCGGGTCGAGGTTGTACGCGCTGCGGTACTGGAGCGGGGAGTAGCAGCGGATGCCGATGTCCGTGACGCACTGCGAGGTCGGCAGTGGTGTGGCCCGGCCGGCGGCGGTGATGTGGCCGCTCGATGCCGGGCGGACGTGCACGCTCGGCCGGGCTGCGGCGACCTTGGCCGTGCCCGCTCCGCCGGTGGCCAGTGCGGTGGCCCCGACGGCGAGCAGCGCGAGGGCGCGGAGGGTGGCGGAGCGTCGGGGACCCGCGGTGGCGGGGGAGATGCCCATGGGACTCCTTGGGACAGAGGGGCCGGCCTGTGGTGGTCGGGCCGGTCCGGTCATCCCATCGATCGGAGCATGATCATGCCATAGTCATTCGGTACTACCGGAGGACCCCAGTTGGCCACCGGACAAGGTAAAGACCGGCCCAGGTGAAGGTAACACTCCACCTGGGCCGGTCGCCTGATGCTACGTCAGCACATTGCGAGTGTCCTCGCCGTCAGCGCGCCCCGCCGTTGACGTACAGGGTCTGCCCGCTGACGTACGAGGCGTCCTCGCTCACCAGGAACGCCACCACCGAGGCGATCTCCTCCGGCTGCCCCACCCGGCGCAGCGGGGTGCGCCCGGCCACCTCGGCCTGGTGGTCCTCCGGGGCGGCGCCGACGCGCTCGGCCGTCGAGGCCGTCATGGCGGTGGCGATGTACCCGGGGGCCACCGCGTTGACATTGATGTTGTACGGGCCCAGTTCGATCGCCAGGGTGGCGGTCAGGCCCTGGATGCCGGCCTTCGCGGCGGCGTAGTTCGCCTGGCCCCGGGCGCCGAGGGCCGAGCGCGAGCTCAGCGAGACGATCTTGCCCCACTTCTGCCCGACCATGTACGTCTGCGCGGCCTGGCTGCAGTTGAAGGCGCTGGTCAGGTTGACCGCCAGCACGGCGTCCCAGTCCGGCTTCGGCATCTTGAAGAAGAGGTTGTCGCGGGTGATCCCGGCGTTGTTCACCAGGATGTGCAGCGCCCCCAGGTCCGCCACCACCTGGGCGAACACCGCCTCCACCGCCTCGTGGTCGGCCACGTCGCAGCCGTACGCCCGGGCGGTGCCGCCCTTGGCGGTGATCGCGTCCACGGTGGCCTGTGCCCGCTCGGCGGTCAGGTCGACCACGGCGACCGTCGCGCCCTCCTCGGCCAGCCGCTGCGCGGTGGCCGCGCCGATGCCCTGTGCGGCGCCGGTGACGACCGCGACCTTGCCGGTGAACCTGCTCATCTGACGATGTCTCCCTCGGGTGGATCTGACGGGGGGTGAACCTGACGGGGGGGGGTGAGCCTGGCGGGTGGATCCAACAGGAACCAGGTGGACGGCGAACCGGCCGGGCGCGCGGCCTCAGGCCGATTCGACCAGGACGGCGGTGCCCTGCCCGACACCCACGCACATGGTCGCCAGCCCGCGCCGGGCGCCGGTCCGGCGCATCCGGTGCAGCAGGGTGGTGAGGATCCTGGCGCCCGAGCCGCCCAGCGGGTGACCGAGCGCGATCGCCCCGCCGGACGGGTTGACCAGCTCCGGGTCGAAGCCCAGTTCGTCCAGGCAGGCCAGCGCCTGCGCGGCGAAGGCCTCGTTGAACTCCGCCTCCTGGACGTCCTCGACGCTCCACCCCAGCCGCCCGAGCACCTTGCGGGTGGCGGGCACCGGCCCGATGCCCATCACATCGGGGTGCACCCCGGCGGAGGCCCCGGCGGCGTACCTGCCCAGCGGCTCCAGGCTGAGCTCGTTCAGCACCCGCTCGCTGACCAGCAGCAGCGCGGCGGCGCCGTCGTTCATCGGCGAGGCGTTGCCGGCCGTCACCGTGCCGCCCTCGCGGAACACCGGCTTGAGCTTCGCCAGCCGCTCCAGGGTGGTGTCCTCGCGGATGGACTCGTCCTGGCCGACCGTCACCCCGTCCGGGCGCAGCACCGGCAGCAGCTCGGCGTCGAAGTGGCCGTCCTTGCGCGCGGCCGCCGCCCGCTGGTGGCTGCGCAGCGCGAAGGCGTCCTGCCGCTCGCGCGTGATGCCGTACCGGCCGGCCACCTCCTCGGCCGTCTCGCCCATGCCGAGGACGCCGTGCAGCTCGTGCATCCGGGGGTTGGTCAGCCGCCAGCCGAGCCGGGTGTCGTACGTCTCGATCCGGTGCGGCAGTGCCTCGTCGGGGCGGGGCAGCACGAACGGCGCCCGGCTCATCGACTCGCAGCCGCCGGCCACCACGACGTCCGCCTCGCCGGAGCCGATCGCGCGGGCGGCGGTGGTGACGGCCTCCAGGCCGGAGGCGCAGAGCCGGTTGACCGTCGCGCCGGGCACGGTGTCGGGCAGCCCGGCGAGCAGGACGGCCATCCGGGCGGCGTTGCGGTTGTCCTCGCCGGCCTGGTTGGCGGCGCCCCAGTAGACGTCGTCGATCCGGGCCGGGTCGAGGCCGGGCACGTCGGCGAGCAGTCCGCGCAGGACGGCGGCGGACAGGTCGTCGGGGCGGACGGTGGACAGCGCGCCGCGCAGCCGCCCGATGGGGGTGCGGCGGGCGGCGGCGAAATAGACGGGACGCACTTCGTCGGGCTCCTTATCCGGGTGTGCGAGGGAGGGTGCCGGCGGGCCGGCGGCCGCTCAGAAGGCGTTGACGCCGGTGAGCGAGCGGCCGATCAGCAGCTTGTGGATCTGGCTGGTGCCCTCGTAGAGGGTCATCACGCGGGCGTCGCGCAGGTACTTGCCGACGGGGTACTCGTCGATGAAGCCGTACCCGCCGAAGACCTGGAGCGCGTTGTTGGCGGCGCGGACGGCGGCCTCGCTCGCGAACAGCTTGGCGACGGAGGACTCGGTGGCGAACGGCAGTCCGCGCTCGATGTGGTCGGCCACCCGCCAGGTGAGCAGCCGGGCCGCCTCGACGTCCACCGCGATGTCGGAGAGCAGCTCCTGCACCAGCTGGTGGGCGGCGATGGGCTTGCCGAACTGCTGGCGCTCGCCCGCGTAGCGCACCGCCGCGTCCAGGCAGGCCCGGGCGATGCCGACGCAGCCGGCGGCCACCGACATCCGGCCCTTGGCGAGCGCGGCCATCGCGACCGTGAAGCCCTTGCCCTCGGGGCCGAGACGGGCGCTGTCGGGCACCCGTACGCCGTCCAGCGCGAGTTCGGCGGTGGCCTGGCCGCGCAGCCCGAGCTTGCCGTGGATCTCGGTGCGGGTGAAGCCGGGCAGGGCGGTGGGGACGAGGAAGGCGGTGATGCCGCGGTGGCCCTCGCCGCCGGTACGGGCGAAGATCAGGGCGACGTCGGCCCAGGTGCCGTTGGTGATGAAGGTCTTGGCGCCGGTGATCAGCCAGTCACCGCCGTCGCGGACCGCCCTGGTGGTCAGGTTGGCGGCGTCGGAGCCGGTGCCGGGCTCGGTGAGGGCGAAGCAGCCGAGCGCCTGGCCGGAGGTCAGCCGGGGCAGCCAGTGCTGCTTCTGCTCCTCGCTGCCGTAGGCGTTGACGGACTTGCCGACCAGCCCGAGCGAGACCGAGACGATGCCGCGCACGGCGGAGTCTCCCCGGCCCAGCTCCTCCAGGACCAGGCAGTACGCGAGGTGGTCGCCGCCGCTGCCGCCGTACTCCTCGGGGATGGTCAGGCCGAGGAAGCCGAGCTTGCCGAGCTTGCCGACGACCGCCCGGTCCACCGACTCGGCGCGGTCCCAGGCGGCGGCGTACGGCACGATCTCGCGGTCGGTGAAGTCGGCGGCCAGTTCCCGGACGGCGGCCTGCTCCTCGGTGAGTTCGAGGTTCATCGGAGGATTCCAGTCGATCCAGTCATCGCGTCGCCCACCTCGTTAAACTAGCGGTGCAAGTTTATGCGGACTCTAACCCGCCCGGCCGGGTCTGTGAAGAGGCGCCTGGGAGAATGACGATCAACCCACCCGACCGGAGGAAGCGACGATGGCCCGCCCGCGCACCCCGCTGCTCAGCCGCGACCGCATCGTCGGGGCGGCGCTCGCGCTCGCCGACGCCGAGGGCCTGGACGCCCTCTCCACCCGCCGCCTGGCCACCGAGCTCTCCGTCAGCGGGCCCTCGCTCTACAACCACTTCGCGACCAAGGACGAGCTGCTGGACGCGGTGGTGGACACCGTGATGGGCGAGGTGGACCTCTCGATGTTCACCGCCGGCGCCGACTGGCGCAGCGCCCTGCGGGACTGGGCCCGCTCCTACCGCGCCGCGCTGGCGGCCCACCCCAGCATCGTCCCCGTGCTCGCCCAGGGGCCCGGCCGGCGGCCCAACGCGCTGCGGCTGGCCGACGCCGTGTTCGGCTGCCTGGTCGAGGCAGGCTGGCCGCGCGGCCAGGCCACCAGGATCGGCGCGCTGATGCGCTACTTCGTCACCGGCTCGGCGCTCGGCTCCTTCGCGGCCGGCTTTCCCGAGGACGCCGGGGTGTACGGGCAGGAGTACCCGCACCTCGGCGAGGCCCACCTGCTGGCCGAGCACCGGCGCAGTATCGACGAGGGCGCCTTCGAGACCGGCCTGGAAGCCCTGCTCGACGGCCTCGACCTGCGCTACCGGCGGCTGGTCGCCGAGGCGGGCTGAGGCGGCGGGCTCCGAGGCGGCGCGCTGAGGCGGCGGGCTCTGGACGGCGGCCGGCGCGGGGCGGGCCGCATCCCGCCCGCTACCAGGGCTCGCGCGGTACGAAGGCCGGGCGAAGCGCGGGGTCGACCGGGTCGTAGTAGCGGTGGAACACCGGCGTCAGCCCGCCCGAGACCGGCGGCACGATCCAGCTCCAGTCCGCCGGGGTCGGCCGCCCGAGCCGCTTCTCCTGCGCGATGTGCTTGAGGAACCGCTCGGACTCGGTGTGGTGGTCGGCCATCATGACCCCGGCCTCCTGGAAGGAGTGCAGCACCGCCACGTTCAGCTCCACCAGTGCGCGGTCGCGCCAGAGCGTGCGCTCGCTGGAGACGTCCAGGCCCAGCCGCCCGGCGACCTCCGCCAGCAGGTTGTAGCGGTCGGCGTCGGCCAGGTTGCGGGCCCCGATCTCGGTGCCCATGTACCAGCCGTTGAACGGCGCCGTCGGGTAGCGCACCCCGCCGATCTCCAGCGTCATGTCGCTGATCGCCGGCACCGCGTACCAGCGCAGGCCGAGCTCCGCGAACCAGCCGTGGTCGGGGTGGGTCAGCTCCACCTCCAGGGCCGTGCCGTCCGGCAGCTCGTACCACTCGGGCCTGACCCCTGGCCGTTCCTGCACCAGCAGCGGCAGCACCTCGAACGGCTGCTCGGCGCACTTCCAGCCCAGGTCCCGGGCGCGGGCGGTGAGCTGCGCTCCGGCCGGGTCGCCGGTCCAGCCGCCGCCCGCGGCCGGGTGGCCGGCGTAGCGCACCAGCTGCTGGTTGACGATCCGGGCCGCCGGGCGGCCGGGGCGGTCGGGTGCGAACACCGAGACCACCGGGCGGATCCGGCCGCCGTTGGTGGCCAGCCGCAGGTGTTCGAAGCTCTGCCCGGCGATGTCGTCGGCGGAGGAGAGGTGGCGCAGGTCGCGCACCACCAGGCTGCGCCAGTACAGCCGGCCGATGCAGCGGGCGGCGTTGCGCCAGGCCAGCCGGGCGCCGAAGACGAGTTCGGGGTAGGTCTGTTCGTACGTCCCGGTCCGCTCGATCTCGTCCAGCACCTCGCGCAGCCGGGGGGTGGGGTCGCCCTCGCCGGGCTGTTCGCGGTGGAACTGCCGGACGAAGTCGGCGGCCTGCGCCGGGTCGGTGAAGTGCCCGGCCCGCCGGGCCGTCGGCCTGGCGGCGGTGAAGCCGGTGTAGCCGGCGACGTTGGCGGCGGCGGCGGCCGTGGCCGGGGAGGCCGGCGCGGCGGTGGCGGCCGGTGTGTGGGCGTAGGGGCAGGCGCCGGCGGGCACCGGTCTGCGGGTACGGATTCGATTGAAGATCAAGGACACATCCCTCCGCCCTCAGGAGTACCGGAGGCGCGGGCCCGGGCGCAGCGAGTGAACGAATCGGCCCCTGCGCCCGGGCGATTGCCGCTAGGGTGCAGGGGCCGAGGGCCGTGTGGGGGCGGGTCAGCCCATGTCCTCCAGCCGGACGCCCTTGGTCTCGCGCATGTACTTCGCGACGAAGAGCATCGAGCCGGCCGCGAACAGCGCGTACAGCAGGTACGTCGCCGAGAGGTTCCAGCCGGCCATCGACGGGAACGACACGGTGATCGCCCAGTTGGCGATCCACTGCGCGGAGGCGGCGACCGAGAGCGCGGCGGCCCGGATCCGGTTGGGGAACATCTCGCCCAGCATCACCCAGACGACCACACCCCAGGACATCGCGAAGAAGAGCACGAAGGCGTTGGCGGCGATCAGTGCGACGGTGCCCTGGAGGTCGGGCAGCGCGACGTCGCCGCCGCTGCCGGTGGCGGAGGAGAACGCCCAGGCGCACAGGCCCAGCGAGAGGGCCATCCCGGCCGAGCCGACCAGGGCGAGCGGCTTGCGGCCGATCCGGTCGACCAGCAGGATCGCGATCACCGTGCCGACGATGTTGATGACCGAGCTGGAGAAGCTGATCAGCAGCGAACTGCTCTGGTCGATGCCGACCGACTGCCAGAGGATCGACGAGTAGTAGAAGATCACGTTGATGCCGACCAGCTGCTGGAACACCGACAGCCCGATCCCGACCCAGACGATCGGCAGCAGGCCGAACCGCCCGCCGAGCAGGTCGGCGAAGCGCGGCCGGTGGTCGGAGGCGATCAGGGCCTGGATCTCGGCGATCCGGGCGTCGGTGTCGCAGCCCGCGCCCTCGACCTCCCGGAGCACCTCGCGGGCCTGCGGCAGCCGGCCGGCCGAGATCAGGAAGCGCGGGGACTCCGGGATCATCGAGGCGAGCACGAAGTAGACGGCGGCGGGGATGACGCAGACGCCCAGCATCCACTGCCAGGCCTCCAGCCCGAGCAGCTGCCCGCGGGTGTCGCCGCCGGCGGACCGGGCCAGCATCCAGTTCACGAGCTGCGAGATCGCGATGCCGAGCACGATCGCGGCCTGCTGGAAGGACGCGAGCCGCCCGCGGTACCTGGTCGGCGCGACCTCGGCGATGTACGTCGGCGCGATCACCGAGGCGATGCCGATGGCCGCGCCGCCCAGCACCCGCCAGGCGGCGAGGTCCCAGGCGGCGAACGGCATCATCGAGCCGACGGCGCTGATCCCGAACAGGACGGCGCCGGCCTTCATCACCCGGATCCGGCCGTAGCGGTCGGCGAACCGCCCGGCCAGCGCCGCGCCGACCGCCGAGCCCAGCAGGGCGGAGGAGACGATCAGGCCGGTCACGCCGTCCCCGATGCCGAATCTGCCCTGGATGCCGGTGACCGCGCCGTTGATCACGGAGCTGTCGTAGCCGAACAGGAACCCGCCGAGTGCGGCGGCGGCGGTGATGAAGACGACGAAGCCGAGCCGGTCGGGTGCCGGGGCCTCTGCCTTCACAGGGTGTTGGGTGACGCTCACGATCTACGACTCCTGAGTACTCAACGCTGAGCTGGTGCCGCGATCGTATCCCCAATCGTTCAGAGCTTGTAAGTCGGATCAGATTTGGACCCGCCATGGATTTATGAAGTGAATACATGGCGGGTCCCGGGATCCCCCGCTCCCGCCGACTACAGCGGCTCGGCGAGCGAGAGCCCGAAGCGTCCCTCCTCGTCCGTCCACCACCGGGAGAGCCGGAAGCCGGCCGCCGCCAGCTCCTGCTGGACCCGCTCCCGGCGGAACTTCGCCGAGACCTCCGTCCGCAGCTCCTCACCCGCCTCGAAGTGCACCGGCAGGTCCAGCGCGGGGATCTTGACGGTCTGGGTGCGGCGCGAACGGAGCCGCATCTCGATCCACTCCTGCTCGGCGTCCCAGCGGGCGACGTGCTCGAAGAGCTCCGGGTCGAAGTCGGCGTCCAGCTCCCGGTTGAGCACGTTCAGGACGTTGCGGTTGAACTCCGCGGTCACGCCGGCCGAGTCGTCGTACGCGGCCACCAGCACCGCCGGGTCCTTGACCAGGTCGGTGCCCAGCAGCAGGAAGTCACCCGGCTCCAGCGAGCCGCGCAGCGCGGCGAGGAAGGCGGCCCGCTCCGCCGGCAGCAGGTTGCCGAGCGTGCCGCCGAGGAAGGCGACCAGCCGCGGGCCGCCGCCCTCCGGCAGGCCGAGGCCCGCGGTGAAGTCGGACAGCACGGCGTGCACCGTCAGCCCGTGGTACTCGGCGGCCAGCGCCTGGCCCGCGGCGGTCAGCGCGCTCTCACTGACGTCCACCGGCACGTAGGTGGTCAGCGTGCCGAGCCCCCGCAGGGCGTCCAGCAGCAGCCGGGTCTTCTCCGAGGAGCCCGAGCCCAGCTCGACCAGCGTGCGGGCCCTGGTGGCCGCCGCGATGTCGCCGGCGCGCGCGGTCAGGATGGCCCGCTCGGCGCGGGTGGGGTAGTACTCGGGCAGTCTGGTGATCTCCTCGAAGAGTTCGCTGCCCCGGGCGTCGTAGAACCATTTCGGCGGCAGCCACTTGGGATCCCCGGTCAGACCGAGCTGCACGTCGTGGCGCAGGGCCTGGCTGAAGTGGTCGGCGGGCAGGTGTCGGGTGAGATCGAAGGTGCTCACGGCGGCTCGTCCTTTTCCGGAGTCGGTGAGGGTCGGTGAGATTCGGTCGGCTGAAGGGCCGGTGAGGCCAGTGCTGCTGGGTTCCATGGGGTCGCTGGGTTCCATGAGGCTGCGGGGTTCCGTGGGCCGGTGGGGGCTCAGCCGAGCGGGCGTACGGTGACGCCCCCGACGGTGGCCAGCAGCAGTGAGCCGTCCGGCACCCGGGCCCAGCCGGTGCCGTCGTCGGAGGGTTCCGACGCGACCACCACCGCCTGCCCCGGGCGGGAGCGGTGGTACAGCGTGTCGCCGTGCGCGGTCGCGGCGATGCTCTCGCCGTCGGTCAGCAGCAGGTTCAGCCGGCCGTCGGCCTCTGCGGCCACCTCGGCGACGGTGCCGGCCAGCGCCTCGCCGGGCTCGGCGCCCGCCCGCAGTCTGCGCAGGACCAGCGCCCACACCAGCGCGGAGTCACAGCGGGCCTCCAGCGTCAGCAGCTCGGCCGGCGGCAGCAGGGCGGCCAGCGGGCCGGCCTTCTCGGGCCAGCCGGGCAGCGCGCCGTTGTGGCTGAACAGCCAGCGCCCCTCGCCGTAGGGCGCGGCCGCGCTCTCCCCGGCCGCGCACCCCTCGGTGGCGGAGCGGACGGCGGCCAGCAGCGCCCGGGCGCGCACCACCCGGGCGAGGTCGGCGAACGAGGCGTCCGCCCAGATCGGACCGGCCCGCCGGTAGCGGGCGGGCACCGGATCCCCGTCCGCGTACCAGCCGATGCCGAAGCCGTCGGCGTTGACGGTGCCGTAGCGCTGCTCGCGCGGTGCCCAGGACTGCCGGTACAGCCCGTACGGCGGGTCGACGAGCAGCTCGCCGATGCTCTGCGGCTCGCCGAGGTAGGCGAGGTGGCGGCACATCAGCGGCCGCCCGGGGAGGAGCCGGGCCGGGCGGAGGCCCGCGCGGACGCCTCGCGGGGAGCGGCGTCGCGGGCGGTGCGGAAGCCGGCGAAGATCTGCCGGCGCACGGGGTAGTCCCAGTTGCGGAAGGTGCCCCGGCAGGCGACCGGCGCCACCGCGAAGCAGCCGCCGCGCAGCACCTTGTACTCGGGCCCGAAGAACACCTCGGAGTACTCCCGGTACGGCCAGGCCCGGAAGCCCGGGTAGGGCCGGAAGTCGCCGGACGTCCACTCCCAGACGTCGCCCATCAGCTGCCGCACCCCGTACGGCGAGGCGCCCTGCGGGTAGCTGCCGACGGCGGCGGGCCGCAGGTGGCGCTGGCCGAGGTTGGCGTGCTCGGGGCCGGGGGGCTGGTCGCCCCAGGGGTAGCGGCGGGAGCGGCCGGTGGCCGGGTCGTGCCGGGCGGCCTTCTCCCACTCGGCCTCGGTGGGCAGCCGGCGCCCGGCCCAGCGGGCGTACGCGTCCGCCTCGTACCAGCTGACGTGCAGCACCGGCTCCTGCTCGGGCACCGGTTCGGTGACGCCGAAGCGCCGGCGCAGCCACTGGCCGCCGTCCCGGGTCCAGAACAGCGGCGCGGACAGGCCGGCCCGGTTGCGGTGCTCCCAGCCCTCGGGGGTCCACCAGCGCGCGTCGTCGTAGCCGCCGTCGGCGATGAAGCGCAGGTAGGCGCCGTTGCTGACGGGGGTGGTGTCGAGCAGGTAGTCGGCCAGCTCGACCTGGTGGGCAGGGCGCTCGTTGTCCAGTGCCCACGGTTCGGTGTCGGTGCCCATGGTGAAGGGGCCGCCGGGGATCAGCACCTCGGCGGGCAGCTCGCCCGCGTCGGCGGGGGCGGGCGGCGGCGCCGGCGCGGTGAGCGCGGGCCGGCCCTGGCGGAGCTGATGGGTGATCAGCATCGTCTCGTCGTGCTGCTGCTCGTGCTGGGCGATCATGCCGAAGGCGAAGCCGGCGTCCAGCAGGGGCGCGCCCTCCAGCGGGCTGGCGGCCAGCAGGTCGAGCACCCGGCCGCGGACCTCGTGCGCGTAGGCGCGGGCCTCGGCCGGCGGCAGCAGCGGCAGGCTGGGCCGCTCGGCGCGCGGGTGTTCGAAGGCGTCGTAGAGCGGGTCGATCTCGGGGTGCATCGGGTCGCGGCCGCCGACGTTGCGCAGCAGCCACAGCTCCTCCTGGTTGCCGATGTGCGCGAGGTCCCAGACCAGCGGCGACATCAGCGGGGAGTGCTGGGCGGTGAGTTCGGGATCCTCCACGCAGCCGGTGAGGGCGGCGGTGCGCTCACGGGCGCTGAGCAGCTCGGTGGCGATCAGGTCGCGCAGCTGTTCGGTGCCCTGGGCGGTGTCGTGGTTCAGCACGGTGAGTCCTCCTCGGGCGTACGGCGGGCGCCGGCCCGCAGGGCGTCCAGCTGGTCGTCGGCGGGGCAGCGGCCACGGGCCGGGTAGCGCTCGGCGAAGTCGGCGACGGCGGCGCGCAGCCGCTCGGCGCCCTCCAGCCGGGCGAGCGCCGCGTCGGCGGCGGCGAAGCAGGCCAGCGCGGCCCGCCGGAGCTGGGGGTCGGCGACGGCGTGGGTGGCGGCCCGCTGCCAGACGGTGTTGCGGGGCGGCGGCGCGGCGCCGTCCAGGCCCAGCGGTTCGAGCGCGGCGAGCGTGGCGTCGGCGGCCCGCGGGTCGTCCAGCAGGGCGCTGGTGAGTGCGGCGGGCACGATCCAGCCGTCGCCGGGCTGGGCGTCGACCATCCGCAGCTCCAGGTGGCCGCGGGGCCGGACCGGCGGGAAGAGCGTGGTGCGGTGGTAGTCCAGGTCGGCGAGGGTGGGCGGACGGTCGCCCGCCCCGCGCAGCCAGTCCCGGAAGGTGAGGCCGGCGGGGGCTGTCCAGGGCAGACCGTCGGCGCGGCGGATGCAGAGCACCTCGGCGTCCAGGACGTAGTCGGCCCAGGCCTGCCGGGGGTCGCCGGCGCCGTTCGTGCTGGCGGGCGCCAGCGTCCGGCTGGGGTCCATCCGGGACCAGACGGTCTGCCGGGTGGAGCGGTGGCCGGTGGGTTTGCCGTCCAGCAGCGGGGAGTTGGCGAATGCCGCGACCAGGACGGGGCCGAGCAGATGGGCCAGGCGCCAGCGCTCGCGCAGCGCGTGCGGGCCGCTCTCCGCTCCGGCGTCCAGGGACACCTGGACGGACGAGGTGCCGGTCATCATGATCCGGCCCCAGGGGCCGCCACGGTCGAAGAACCGCTCCATCGCCAGGTAGCGGGGGTGGTCCAGGACCATCCGGCGGCCGCGTGGCTGGGGGTCGGTGCCGGCTCCGGTGAGCCGCAGGCCCTGCGCCGCGAAGGCGGTCCGCAGGACGGTCAGGTCGCCGCGGGTCTGTTCCACGCAGCGGGTGAGGCTCTCGGCGGGCGGGGAGCTGAGCTCGACCTGCCCACCCGGTTCTCGGGTGATCAGTGACCCGGCGGGAAGGACCAGGCCGCCGGGGTGCGGGGGGAGGGACTCCAGTGCGGCGGCGATCCGCTCCGGTTCGACCACGGAGTCCGGACATCGGTCGTCGTGGACGAACCACTCGACCTCCACCCCGACCAGCCGGGGCGGTCCGATCTTGAAACAGACACCGGCCACATGGTTCTGGGCCGTCGACTCGGTCAGCGGGGTGACCGTCTGGGGCGGTTGCGCGGCCTGATGGGCGGGCGCGGGGCTCGGGCGTACGGGTATCACCGGACTCACCATCCTCGGGATCACGGTTGCGGCCCGGTCTTTCCTGCCCAGTCTGCTACGGAGCATGCCGGTTCGCCGCGCAAAGATCCGGTGAAGAGATGTCCTCGCAGGTCAGAGGGTGCGCAGACGGGTGATGGCGGTGCTCAGCAGCGGTCCGGGGAGGGCGTAGTTCAGCCGCAGCAGGCCGTGACCGCCCGGCCCGAAGTCGGTGCCGTCGGAGGCCTCCAGGGCGCACCGCTCCAGCAGGGCCGCCCGGGCCCGGTCGGCGGGCAGGCCGAGCGCGGCGGCGTCCAGCCAGAGCAGGTAGGAGGCCTGTGGCGGGGAGACCACCGCAGCGCCGAGCAGGGCGGCGAGCTGCCGACCGCCGGCGTCGAGCCGGGCCAGCAGGGCGTCCAGCCAGGGGCCGCCGTGGCGCAGCGCCGCCCGCTGGACGACCTGCTCCAGCAGGCCGCCCTCCCAGAGGCCGTAGCCCGCCATCAGGTCGGTCAGCCGCGAGCGCAGCGCCGGGTCGGGCACCAGCGCGAAGCAGCTCGGGATGCCGGAGGTGTTGAAGGTCTTGCCGACCGAGTTCAGCGTCACCGTCCGGGCCGCGAGGTCACCGGCCGCGTCGACGGTGACCGGCTGGCGCAGGCCCCGGCCCGGGTGGACCAGGTCGCCGTGCACCTCGTCCGAGACCAGCACCCCGTCGTGCCCGGCCGCCGCCTCGGCCAGCCCCCGGATCTCGGCGCGCGACCAGACCCGGCCCGAGGGGTTGTGCGGGCTGCTGAGCAGGACCGCCCCGCCCCGGCGGCGGGCGAACTCGCCGACCGGCAGCCGGTAGCCGCCACCGTCCCTGGCCAGCGGGACTTCCTGGTACGCCAGCCCGGCGGCCCGGCACAGCTGGGCGAAGCCGCCCCACTCCGGCGTCGGGAACAGCACCGGGCCGGCCGGGGCGAGGGCCGCCAGCAGCAGCCGCAGGGCCGTCCGCGGGCCGAAGGGCAGCAGCAGTACCCAGTCCGGGTCCACCGCCACCTTGTGCCGCTCCCGGTACCAGTGCGCGACCAGCTCGCGTCCGGCCGGGTCACAGACGGTGTACCCGTACGCCCGGTGGGCGGCGCGGGCGGCCAGTGCCCGGGCGACGGCGGGCGGGCCGGGCAGGTCCATATCGGCCAGGCCCATCGCGATCACCCCCGGCCGCCCCCGGGTCCGCGCCCACTTGCTGCTGCCCGTACCGGCGCGGTCGAACGGCTCGTCGAGGTCGAAGGGCGCGTCGAGGCCGGCCGGCTCGTCCAGGCCGAACGACGCCTCGGAGCCGAGGGCTGCGTCGAAGTCGGGGTCGAAGGTGCCCAACACGGTCCTCCCGGTCGTGGGGGCGGTGGTGCCCGGGATTCACGCTACGTCCTGTCCGGCCGCGCCGGGGTCGGCTCCGGCCAGCGGGGGCGGGCCAGCGGGGGCGGCCGGGTCAGGCGCGGCGCTGCGCCCGCAGGGCCTTCCAGCGCGAGAGCTTGGCCAGCAGCAGGATCACCCCGGCGGTGACGGCGACCGCCGCCCAGGCGTCCAGCAGCAGGGCCGCCGGGACGAGCACGCCGCCGGTGACCACCAGATACGGTACGTACCAGCGCAGCACGGTGCGCACCCCGTCGCCGTAGCGCAGCGAGATCGCCGCGTTCGCGGTGTAGAAGGCGATCACCCCGCCGGCCAGCGCCCAGCGGGCCCCGGCGGGGAGGACGTGCAGGGGCTCGGCGACGGCGGTGCCCAGGCCCGCGGCGATCACCGTGATGCCCGAGACCAGCAGGAACGGCAGGTACATCACGGTGTCGCGGATCGCCCGGGTGGCGCCCGCGCTGCGTGCCCGGTCCAGGCCCCGGGCGGCGTTCTCGGTGCCCCAGAGGAAGAAGATCATGGCGAGTTCGGCGACCGCCACGAAGCCGAACAGCGCGGCCGCGCCGGAGGCGCCGGTGAAGTGCGCGGCCAGTGACACCACCAGGGTGAAGACGCTCTCCCCGAGCACGATCACCACGAACAACCCGATCCGCTCGACCAGGTGCTCCAGCGACAGCTGCGCGTACACGCCCAGGTGGGACTCCTCGCTCGGTCCGGTGCGGACCGCCAGCAGCACCACCTCCAGGGCGATCGCCAGCCCCCACAGCACGAACCGGGCCGGGCTCGGCAGCGCCGCCGACACCGCCCACATCACGGCGGTGGTCAGCCCGTAGAGCAGCGGACGCCAGAGCGGGATGCCGCTGAACCCCCGACGCGCCTGCTGCCACCAGAGCACGAACAGCATCACCCGCACCCAGGCCGCGCCCAGCGCGTACGCCCAGGCCCGCGAGCCCAGGCCCTGCGGCGCCGCCGCGGCCAGCAGCCCGAGGCCGGGCATCACCGCCAGCAGCACCGCCTGCACGCGCGTGGCGGTGGACCCGAAGACGTTGACGGTGAGCATCAGGTTGACCCACGCCCACCAGGCGGGGAAGAACAGCACCAGGAACGTCCCGAACTGCGCCGGGCCCGGATCCCCGTGCAGCCCCTGGGCCAGCACGGCCACGATGACCACGAAGACCAGGTCGAAGAAGAGCTCGAACCAGCCGGCCCGGTGGCTCTCGGGCAGCTCCGCAGCGTCACTCACCCGGCCACTGTGCCGCCTGCCGACCGCCGTCGGCCGACCGGCACGCCGGGGCGGCGCGGGTTGTGCGCGTTCACGGTCCGGGCGCCGCTGCGCAGCCGGGCGGCCCGGCCGCACCCTGCCCATCCGCCGCTCGCGGCCCTGCCCGCAGACGCCGGCGAGGGCGGGCCGGACGCTGAGCAGGAGGTCGGTCATCCGGCCGTGATCGCCGGTCACGGCCGGTGGGTCAGCGGCCGGCCAGGTGCGCGCGCAGGCCGCGCCGGCCCGCGCGCATCATCGCGGCGTGGTTGGCGCGCAGCAGCGGGCGGGCGGGCAGGGCGAGCCGGCGCAGCAGCGGCCGCCCGGTGCGGCACTCCTCCTCGAACAGGGCCCGGGTGCCGCCCGCGTGGGGGGTGAGCGTCCAGCGGGACCAGCCCTGGAGGTCGCCGCTCATGGTGACGGCCAGCACGTCCGGGGCGGTGGCGGCCCGGGCGTCGTGCAGGGTGAGGGTCAGGCTGTACGGGAGCAACGAGCGGATCACCACCTCGCCCGAACGCTCGCCCAGCTGCCGGAACGCGCGCACCTGCGGCCACCAGGCCGGGTACCCGGCGATGTCCTCCAGCGCCGCGTGGACGGCGGCCGGGGCGGCGTCCAACTGCCAGACGCAGCTGAAGCGGTAGTGCGTGAGGTGCATCTCCGTACCGTCCGTCCGCCGGTGCCGGCGGCCAGCGTAGCGGCGCGGGGACGACGGCACCAGGCCCTACGGTTCGGCCAGCGTGAAGGCGGTGTTGACGAGCGCGACGTGGGTGAACGCCTGCGGCATGTTGCCGAGTTGGCGGCGCTCCAGCGGATCCCACTCCTCGGAGAGCAGGCCCAGGTCGTTGGCCAGCGCCACCACCCGGGCGAACAGCTCCCTGGCCTCCTCGCGCCGCCCGGTCGCGGCAAGCGCGTCCGCCAGCCAGAAAGAGCACGCCAGGAAGGCGCCCTCGCCGCCGGGCAGCCCGTCGGCGCCGGGCTGCCCGTTGTAGCGGCGGACGAACCCGCCGTGGTCCAGCTCCGAGCGGACGGCGTCGACCGTCCGGATCACCCGGGGGTCGTCCGGCGGGAGGAAGCCGGTCTTCACGATGAACAGCGTCGCCGCGTCCAACTCCCGCGCGCCGTAGTACTGGACGAACACGCCCAGGCGCTCCTGGTAGCCGTTGGCGCAGACGTCGGCGTGCACGGCGTCGCGCATCGCCCGCCAGCGTTCGACCGGCGCGGGCAGGCCGGTGGCCTCGGCGAGCCGGACGGCGCGGTCGGCGGCGACCCAGGCCATCACCTTGGAGTGGACGTAGTGCCGGCGCCTGCTGCGCACCTCCCACAGGCCCTCGTCGGGTTCGTGCCAGTGGCTCTCCAGGTAGTCCATCAGGGCCCGCAGCAGGCCCCAGACGTGGCGCTCCATCGGGATGCCGGCCAGCAGCGCCAGGTACAGGGTGTCCACCACCTCGCCGTAGACGTCGAGTTGGAGCTGGGCGACGGCCGCGTTGCCGAACCGCACGGGACGGGAGTCCTCGTAGCCGGGCAGCCAGTCGGCCGTGGTCTCGGGCAGCGCGCGCTCGCCGGCCACGCCGTACATGGTCTGGAGGTCGCGCGGATCGCCGGCGATGGCCCGCAGCAGCCACTTGCGCCAGGCGGTCGCCTCCTCGCGGAAGCCGCCGCGCAGCAGCGCGGAGAGCGTCATGCTGGAGTCGCGCAGCCAGCAGAAGCGGTAGTCCCAGTTGCGGATCCCGCCGATCTCCTCGGGCAGCGAGGCGCTCGGCGCGGCGACGATGCCGCCGGTCGGCGCGTACGCGAGCGCCTTGAGGGTGATCAGCGAGCGCAGCACGGCCTCGCGCCACTCTCCCCGGTAGTGGCAGCGCCCGGCCCAGTCCTGCCAGCGCAGCAGGGTCTCGCGCAGGGCGCGCTCGGGGTCGGTGCGCGGGGTGGTGGGCAGGTGGGAGGGCTGCCAGGTGAGCACGAAGTGGATGCGCCGACCGGCCTCGACGGTGAACACCGAGGCGGTGGCGCCGTCCTCGCCGTAGGTGTGCACGCCGGGGGGCACCCGCAGCCAGGCGGAGTCGGGCCCGGCGACCGCCACCCGGTGGTGCTCGGTGCGGCGCACCCAGGGGGCGATCCGGCCGTAGTTGAAGCGCAGTCGCAGATCGCCGCGCATCTCGACGCTGCCGCGCAGGCCCTCGACGATCCGGATCAGCTGCGGGGAGCGGTCGCGGTGCGGCATGAAGTCGGTGACCCGGACCGCGCCGGTGGGGGTCTGCCACTCGGTCTCCAGGACGAGGCTGTCGCCCCGGTACCCGCGGGTGGCGCACTCCCCTGCGCCGGCCGGGGCGAGCCGCCAGTGGCCGTGCCGGGGCTCGCCGAGCAGGTGGGCGAAGCAGCTGGGGGAGTCGAACCGGGGCAGGCAGAGCCAGTCGACCGAGCCGCCCCGGCTGATCAGGGCGGCGGTCTGCAGATCTCCGATGAGGGCGTAGTCCTCGATGCGTCCGGCCATCGGGGCCATTGTCCGGCGCCGCGGCCCGGCGGGCAGGGTGGGAATTCTCCGCTTGCACCCGCCCTTGATGCGGAGGATGATCTTCTGTGCCTGTTGTCTGCTTCTGTCTGCTTTCGAGCGGTGTGACTCGTGGTGTGACTCGCGAAGTCCGCTCGGGGCGGTCCGAGTCGAAAGAGGGGGTACCGCATGGAGCGACCGAGCTGGGTGCCGACGGGGGCGGACCTGGAGCGGCCGAATGCGGCCCGGGTGTACGACTTCTACCTCGGCGGATCGCACAACTTCGAAGTCGACCGCGAGATGGCCCGCAAGGCGATGGAACTCTGGCCCGAACTGCCGATGATCATGCGCTCCAACCGGGCCTTCCTGCGCAGGGCGGTGTCCTTCCTGGCCGCCTCGGGAATCACCCGCTTCCTGGACATCGGCTCGGGCATACCGACCTTCGGGCCCGTGCACGAGGTGGCCCGAGCCATCAGGCCCGGCGCCGAGGTGGTGTACGTGGACCGTGACCCGGTCGCGGTGGCGCACAGCCGGCTGCTGCTGGCGGACGATCCGCTGAGCGACGTCGTCCAGGCGGACCTGCGCGATCCGGACGATCTGCTGGGCCGCCCCGAGGTGGCGCGGCTGCTGGCGGCCGGCGAGCCGGTGGCGGTGCTGCTGGTCGCGGTGCTGCACTTCGTCGCCGACGGGGACGACCCGTGGAAGCTGGTCGCGGTGCTGCGCGAGGCGATACCGGTGGGCAGCGCGCTGGTGATCTCGCACGCCTCGCTGGAGGGCCGCCCCGACCAGGCGAAGGAGCACCAGCGGCTCTACCAGCGCACGCCGACGCCGCTGACGATGCGCACGGGCGAGCAGATCCGCGCCCTGTTCGCCGGCTTCGAACTGGTCGATCCCGGCGTGGTCTACCTGCCGCAGTGGCGCCCCGACGCGCCGGACGGAGTGGGGCCGCACCCCGAGCGGATGACGGGCCTCGCGGGTGTGGGGTTGCGTCCGTGAACGATGCCGGGGCACAGGCCGACGCCGCACGGTTCCACGAGGACTGGGCCCGCCTGCTGAAGGGCGGCCACGGCGCCGCCGTGCACCCGGGCACGCTGGGCCGGCTGGTCTCCAGGACGGCCGGGCTGCTGCACCGGGCCCGCCAGGACGACCCGTTCGAGGCCGCGCTGGCCGAGCAGGCCGGGGCCCTGCTGGTCGACGCGCAGTTCACCGACCCGGTGGTGCTCGCCCGCGCGGTCGCACTGCTCCAGGGCCAGCCCGCCGCGGACGGGCGCGGCCCGGAGCTCTGCGGAGCCTTCGCGGCGGGTTGGGCGGCCGCCCTGCGCGAGCGGACGCTGCGGGAGCAGGAGGCGATCCGGGCCGCCGCCGACACCGCCCGCGTGGACGCCGAGAAGGCCCTGCGGGCCTCCGAGGCGCGCTTCCGGGCGCTGTTCGAGAGCGCCGCCATCGGCATCGGGATCGGCGACGTGGAGGGCAACATCCTGGCGGTCAACCGGGCGCTGGCGGAGATCTTCGGCGCCCGCCCGGAGGACCTGGGGAACTACCGGGTGGACCAGCTGGTGCACCCCGAGGACACCCCGGGCGTCTGGGAGGCGTACGAGGAGCTGATCAGCGGCCGGCGCGAGTACTTCCAGTGCGACAAGCCGTACTACCGCAGGGACGGCGAGGTGGTCTGGACCCATCTGACCGTCTCGCTGATCCGCGACGACGAGGGGCGGCCCAAGTACCAGGCGGCCATGCTGGAGGACATCACCGACCGGTACCGGCTCCAGGAGCGGCTGCGCCACCAGGCCACCCACGACCCGCTGACCGGCCTGCCCAACCGCACGGCCTTCTTCGAGCGGCTGGAGCGGCTCTTCGAGGACCCGGCGCCGGGTGCCAGGTTCGGGCTCTGCTACGTGGACCTGGACGGCTTCAAGGTGGTCAACGACAGCCTCGGCCACGACACCGGGGACCAGCTGCTGGCCGCCGTGGCGGGCCGGCTGAAGGCCGCGCTGACCCCGCTGGGCCACCTGGTCGCGCGCCTGGGCGGTGACGAGTTCGTGGTGCTGCTGGAGAACTGCCGGGGCGAGCAGGAGGCGATCGCCGCGGCCAAGACGGTCCTGAAGGCGCTGGCCGGGCCCGTTCTGATCGGGGACCACCGGCTGGCGGTCGGGGCCAGCGTCGGCGTGCTGGAGCGCCGGATCGCCACCACCACCCCCGGCGCCGCCGTCCGGGCCGCCGACCTGACGCTCTACCGGGCCAAGGAGGCCGGGCGCGGGCGCTGGACGCTGTTCGACCCGAAGGAGAACGCCCGGGCGGTCAGCCGCTACGCGGTGTCGGTGCGGATGCCGGCGGCGCTGGACCGGGGCGAGTTCTACATCGACTACCAGCCGCTGTACGCGCTGGCCGACGGCCGGCTCGCGGCGGTGGAGGCGCTGGTGCGCTGGCGCCACCCCCAGCTGGGAGTGCTCGGCCCGGACGAGTTCGTGGCGACGGCCGAGGAGACCGGCCTGATCATGCCGCTCGGCCGCTGGGTGCTGGAGCAGGCGTGCGGTCAGGCCGCCGACTGGGCCGTGCGGTTCGGCGTCGCGGCCCCGCAGCTCAACGTGAACCTGGCGGTCCGTCAGGCGCGCAGCGCCGGGCTGGTCGCCGACCTGGAACGGATCCTGCGCGACACCGGGCTGGCGCCGGCGCTGCTCCAGCTGGAGATCACCGAGAGCGCGGTGGTCGGCCCCGAGGACGAGTCGCTGCGGACCCTGCACGGGCTGGTCGACCTGGGCGTCTCGCTGGCGGTGGACGACTTCGGGACCGGCTGGTCCAACCTGGCCTACCTGCGGGACCTGCCGGTCTCGGGACTGAAGATCGCCGGCTCCTTCATCGCCGACCTGCACGACCCGGCCAAGGACCAGCGCACGGGCTGGCGGATCGTCAGCGGCCTGGTGTCGATGGCCCATACGCTGGACCTGACGGTGACCGCCGAGGGGGTGGAGACCAGGGCCGACGCCCAGCGGCTGCGCCAGATGGGCTGCGACTGGGCGCAGGGCTGGCACTTCGGGCGCCCGGTGCGCCCGGGGGAGATCGCCCGCCGGATCGTCGAGGAGCCTGAAGGCCGTTCCGTGGATTCGGACAAATCCTTTCAAATGCCTTGACTTGATGGGTGCGGCCCGGAGAAGATGAGGTCACTGGCACCGCACCACGTGCGGACAGCACATTGGCCAGTTTGTAGCTCGGCGCTCCGGCGCCGGAGACCGGACGGCGCTGCCGACCGCTCTCAGTCATCACGTCAGGTCCCCGCCGGTCCCCCTTCCGGGAGCATCCGGGAGACGCATTCCGTCGGGACCCACCTCCGGGGCCGTGCCTGCGCCCCTCCGGACCGACCCAAGGCCCGTCCGGACCCGCAGCGACCCGCCCCGTGACCAGGGGCCCGCCCGTATCCGCGGCGCGCCCGTCGCCTCCCGAGAGGCAGACCTCGATGAGCACCACCCTGCCCCCCAACGCCCTCGCGTCCCCGGACTCCGGCGGACCACCGATGCGCCGGGCGACCGACCAGGTGTCCTTCCAGCGGCCCACCCGCCGCTCCAGCGATCGCCGCCCGATGCGACGGGCGGGCGACCGCGCCCCGGGGACCCGGACCGTCAGCCTGGTCGTCCCCGCGTGCAACGAGGCCCGCAACATCCCCTGGGTGTTCGAGCAGATCCCGCGCTGCGTGGACGAGGTCATCCTGGTCGACGGATCGTCCAGTGACGCCACCGTCCCGGTCGCCAGGCACTGCCTGCCCAGCGTCCGCAGCGTCCAGCAGAGCGGCCCCGGCAAGGGCAACGCGCTGCGCACCGGCTTCGCGGCCGCCTCCGGCGAGTACATCGTGATGATGGACGCCGACGGCTCGATGTGGCCCGGCGAGATCCCGCACTTCCTGCACTTCCTGGACAACGGCTACGACTTCGTCAAGGGCTCGCGCTGCATCGCCGGCGGCGGCTCGCTGGACTTCACCCGGATCCGTTCGCTCGGCAACCGGGTGCTGCTCACCGTCGTCAACCGGCTCTACCACGCCACCCTGACCGACCTGTGCTACGGCTACTGCGCGTTCCGCCGGGACTTCCTCGAAACCCTGGACCTGCGCTCCTCCGGCTTCGAGATCGAGGCCGAGATGGTCGCCCACGCACTGCGCTCGGGCCTTCGGATCGCCGAGGTGCCCAGCCTCGAACTTCCCCGCCGCAGCGGGCGTTCGCACCTGCACGCCGTCTCCGACGGCCGCCGGGTGCTGCGGACCCTGCTCGCCGAGCGTCCAGGCGCCCGGCCCGTCGCGGCCGCGGTGGCGGGGGAGAGATGATGAATGGCTCCGACCGGCGCACCGCAGCAGCCTGCCCCTGCGTTGCCGTCCGCGACTCGCTCTACACCCCCGTCCGGATCGTCGAACTGGACCTGGACGAGCCGAGTGGGTTGCGCTCACCCGGCGGTCTCGGCACCGTCGACCCGGCCGGCCGCGTGTTGGCGTTGGTGCGGCTGCACGGACACCCGCTCGGCTTGGTGACGTCCACCGGAACACCCGGCGATCCAGCCGGATTGCGCCGGGCGCTGGTCGATGCCGCTCGTCGCGAACTGCCGGTCCCCGCGAGGTCGGACCGGACACCGTCTTCCGCGACACCCGTGGCGCGCCCTGGTCGGGTGGGCCGCGCCCGGGTGCCCGCGGGCCGGCCGACGGTCAGTGTGATCGTCTGCACGCGCAACCGGGAGGGCATGCTGCGAAGGTGCCTCGACTCGCTTCTGCGGACCGGCTATCCGTATGTCGAGGTCATCGTCGTGGACAACGCGCCCTCAAGCGACGCCGCCGAGGTGTTGCTCCGGTCGCGCTACCCGGATCAGGTCCGCTACCTGCGCGAGCCGGTGGCGGGCCTGGCCCGGGCCCGCAACCGCGGCCTGGCCGCCGCCCGCGGCGAGATCTGCGCCTTCGCCGACGACGACCTGATCGTCGACATCGGCTGGGTGAGCGCCCTGGTGGACGCCTTCCTGGCGGACGACCGGGTCGGCTGTGTCACCGGCCTGGTGCTGCCCTCCGAACTCGACACCGAGGCCCAGGCCGCCCTGGAGCGCTACGGCGGGTACTCAAGGGGCTTCACCGCCCGCAGCTGGTCGCTGCGCGACAACGAGGACCCCCTGCTGCGCTTCTCCGTCGGCCGCTTCGGCTCCGGCGCCAACATGGCCTTCCGCACCGACCTGCTTCGCCGCCTCGGCGGGTTCGACCCGGCGACCGGCGCCGGCACCCCGGCCCGCGGTGGCGAGGAACTGCTCGCCTTCTTCCGCGTCCTGAACGGCGGCCACAGCGTCGCCTACCAGCCGGACGCGATCGTCTGGCACCCCCACCCGCGTACCGTCGACGCGCTGACCAGGCAGATCTTCAACTTCGGCGTCGGCTTCGGCGCCTATCTGACCGCCGCCGTCTCGCACCAGCCGGCGGTGGCCGCCGAGCTGGTCCGGCGGCTGCCCAGGGGCGTCTGGGCGTGGAACTCCGCCCGCCGCAACCGGGCCGCCTGCGCGACCCGCCCCGCCGACCCGGTGGCCGGACTCGGCCGCCTGGAGCTGCGCGGGCTGCTGTACGGCCCGTTCAGCTACCTGTACAGCGTCTGGCACCAACGCGGTGTCCGGACCGGAGAGTAGCCCGCCATGTCCGCTCCAGCCATCTGCCCGCAGGCACCCGCCCAGGTCCTCGAACTGGACCTGGACCGGCCGAACGGCCTGCGCCGGCCCGGCGCGGCCGACGGCAGCGTCGACCCCGACGGGCCGGTGCTGGCCCTGGTCCGCCGGCACGGCCACCCGCTCGGGCTGGTCACCGCCACCGTCACGGCGGGGGACCTCGCCGGGCTGCGCCGGGCCCTCACCGACGCCGCCCTCGGCCGGCTCGACCTGACCGCCGTACCCGCGCCGCCGCCCGCCCCCGGCCCCGATCCGCCCTTCGTCAGCGTCATCGTCTGCACCCGCGACCGCGCCGACATGCTCGGCCCGTGCCTGGACGCCCTGCTGCGCACCGGCTACCCCAACACCGAGATCATCGTGGTCGACAACGCGCCCTCCACCGACGCCACCGCCACCCTGATCCGCTCCCACTACCGCGGCCGGGTCCGCTACCTGCGCGAGCCGGTGGCGGGCCTGGCCCGGGCCCGCAACAGCGGGCTGACCGCCGCCCACGGCGAGATCTGCGCCTTCACCGACGACGACGCCGTCGTCGACGAGGACTGGGTCGCCGCCCTGGTCGAGGCCTTCCGGGCGGATCAGCGGATCGGCTGCGTCACCGGCCTGGTGCTGCCCGCCGAACTCGACACCGAGGCCCAGGCGATGTTCGAACGCTACGGCGGCTTCTCCCGCGGCTTCACCGCCCGCCGCTGGACCCTCGGCGAGCGCTCCAAGGACCCGCTGTTCCCCTTCGCGGTCAGCCGCTTCGGCACCGGTGCCAGCATGGCCTTCCGTACCCACGTGCTGCGCACGATCGGCGGCTTCGACCCCGCCACCGGCACCGGCACCCCAAGCCGGGGCGGCGAGGACCTGCTGGCCTTCCTGAGCGTCCTGACCGGCGGCCACAGCGTCGCCTACCAGCCGGACGCGATCATCTGGCACCGTCACCGGCGCACCATGGAGGCCCTGACCGCCCAGGTGTACGGCTTCGGCGTCGGCTTCGGTGCCTACCTCACCGCCGCCGTCACCCACCGGCCGGCGCTGCTGGCCGCCCTGCTGCGCCGGGTGCCCCGGGGCGTCTGGCAGATCGTGCGCCGGGGCCGCAGCGGCCCCGCCGAGGAGCGCGACAGCACGCTGGCGCGCCTGGGCCGGCAGGAGTTCCTGGGCCTGCTGCACGGCCCGTTCAGCTACCTGGTGAGCGTGCGCCGCCAGCACGTGGTCCGGGCGGGAGTGCGACCGTGATCCCCGGCCTCGCCCCCCGCACGGACGCGTCCGCCCGGACGTGCGCCTGCCCCGAGCCGCTGCCCTGCGAGTGCTCCTACCTCAGCCTGCTCCGGGCCCGGGTCAGGTCCGTCAGGCTGCGGCACGGCAGCGAACCGCTGCTGCGCAACGGCCACCTGCTGGCCGCCAGCGCCGTACTGGCCGCGGCACTCGGCTCGGTCTTCTGGATCTTCGCCACCCGCTGGTACAGCGCCGAGACCGTCGGCCTCAGCTACGCGGCGATCTCCGCCGCCACCCTGCTCTCCGCCCTCGGCAGGTTCAACCTCGGCGACGTCCTGGTGCGCTTCCTCCCCGCCGCCGGGCGGCACACCCGAGCGCTGCTGTTGCGCTGCTACCTCGTCAGCGCCGTCTTCAGCACGCTGGCCGCCGGGGTCTTCCTGCTGCTCGTCCCCTGGATCGCCCCCGGTCTGGGCTTCCTGCGCACCCCGCTGGTGGCCTGCGCCTTCATCGGCATGACGTTCGGCTACTCGCTCTTCGTCCTCCAGGACGGAGCGCTCACCGGCCTGCGCCGCCCCGGCTGGGTGCTCGGCGAGAACGCCCTGTTCGCCGCCGCCAAGACCGTCATGCTGATGCTCTGCGCGGTGCTGGCGATCGGCAGCGGCATCCTGGTCTCCTGGTCCGCGGCGCTCGTCGTCTCGATCGTGGTGACCAACGCGGTGCTGTTCCGCCACGCGGTGCCCGCCCACCAGCGGGCCGACCGGACCGGCGCGCCCGCCCCCGAGCGCGTGATGCGCTACGCCATGGCGGACTACCTGGGCAACCTCTCCGGCATCGCCGCCTACAGCGTGGTGCCGCTGCTGGTGCTCAACCAGCTCGGTGCCGCCCAGAACGCCTACTACTCGCTGGCCTGGGTGATCGCCGACACCCTGTACGTGGCCGCCTTCAGCATGGGCAGCTCGCTGGTCGTCGAGGCCGCCAGGGCGCCCGAGCGCCTCGGCGAGCACGCCCGCCGGATGCTGCGCCACACCGTACTGCTGCTGGTCTGCGCCGTCGCGGTGGTGGTGGTCGCCGCCCCCTGGATCCTGAGCCTGTTCGGCGCCGCGTACGCGGCGAACGGCACCACCGTGCTGCGGCTGATGGCGTTGTCGGCGCTGCCGAACGTCCTGCTGAGCGTGGCCATCGACGTGTCCCGGGTACGCCGGGCGCTGCGCTGGCTGATCTCGCTGCAGTTCGCCTTCGCCATCCTGGTGGTCGTCCTGGTCGCCGTGCTGCTGCCGCTGCTCGGCCTGCCCGGGGTGGGCCTGGCCTGGCTGCTGGCGAGCAGCGCGCTGGGCGTGCCCCTGCTGCTCACCCTGCCGCGCTGGCTGCCCGCACCCAAGCGGGCCCCGGCGGCGGACGGGACGGCGCCGGACGGGACCGTGCTGGACGGGACGGCGCCGGACCCGGCCCCGGCGGACCCGGCCGCGGTAGAGGGCATCCCACCGGAGCGGAGAGCGTGATGACCACCCGACAGCACCCCGAGCACACCGACCGCACCGACCCCACCCTCACCGTCGTCATCTGCGCCTACACCCTGGACCGCTGGGACGACCTGTGCGCCGCCGTCGAATCGGTGCGCACCCAGCAGCGGCAGCCCGCCGAAATCCTGCTGGTGATCGACCACTGCCCCGAGCTGGCCCGCCTCGCGGCGCGGCTGCTGCCCGCCGCGCGGGTCATGGAGAACTGCCTGCGCCAGGGCCTGTCCGGCGCCCGCAACACCGGCGTGGCCGCCGCGAGCGGCGAGGTGGTCGCCTTCCTCGACGACGACGCGGCCGCCGCCCCCGACTGGACCGCCCACCTGCTGGCCGGCTACCGCGACCCCGCCGTGCTCGGCGTCGGCGGCCTGGTCCGCGCCCGCTGGGAGAGCGGCCGGCCCCGGTGGTTCCCGCCCGAGTTCGACTGGGTGGTCGGCTGCACCTACCGGGGCGCCCCCGCGAGCGCCTGCGCCGTCCGCAACTTCATCGGTGCCAACATGTCCTTCCGCCGCGCGGCGATCCTCGACGCCGGAGGCTTCAGCACCCGCCTCGGCCGGATCGGCAGCAAGCCGCTCGGCTGCGAGGAGACCGAACTCTGCCTGCGGATCGCCCAGCGCAACCCCGACGCCGTGCTGTACTACGAGCCCGCCGCCGCCGTCCGCCACCACGTCCCCGCCTCCCGCACCACCTGGGCCTACTTCCGCGCCCGCTGCTACGCCGAGGGCCGCTCCAAGGCGGTCGTCGCCCAGCTCGCCGGCCCCGGCGCCGCACTCGCCACCGAACGCGGCTACCTGCGCCGCGCCGTACCCGCCGCGCTCGCACAGAGTCTGCGCGAGGCCCGGCCGCGTACCGCCGGCGCCCTGGTCTCGGGTGTGGGCATCACCACCCTCGGCTACCTGACGGGCCGGCTCGCCCTCGTCCGCCCGGCCGCCCGGCGTGCCGCCCCCGCCCCCGAATTCCCGGTCCGATCCACCCGCACCAGCAGGCGATTGACGAGGAACCGATCATGACGGCCGTCCCGGTCTTCCTCTACCACTCGGTCTCGGACGACCCGCCGTCGTGGATCGCCCCGCACACCGTCTCCCCCCGCGTCTTCCGCGAACAGCTCGCCCGGATCGTGGACAGCGGCCTGAGCGTCGTCCCGCTGCGCCGCCTGGTCGCCGCCATCCACGGCGGCCCGCCGCTGCCCGCCGGAGCCGCCGTCCTGACCTTCGACGACGGGTTCGCCGACTTCTACTGGACAGTCGCCCCGCTGCTCGCCGACCGCGGGATGCCGGCCACCCTGTACGTCACCGTCGGCGCCGTCCACCCGCCCGGGGGAGAGCCCACCGGCAGCCTGCTGCCACCCGCCGAGATGCTGAACTGGCGCCAGATCACCACCCTCGACGCCACCGGTGTCGAGATCGGCGGCCACTCCCAGACCCACGCCCAGCTCGACACCCTGCGCGGCGCCGACCTGGCCGAGGAACTCGCCGGCAGCAAGACGCGGCTGGAGGAGGCGCTCGGCCACGAGGCCACCGCCTTCGCCTACCCGCACGGGTACTCCAGCCCCGCCGTGCGCCGCCGGGTGGCCGGGGCCGGCTGGACCTCCGCCACCGCCGTCGAGAACAAGTTCAGCTCCGCCGGGGACGATCCGCTGCGGATCTGCCGGCTGATGGTCCGCAGCGACACACCGGCGGACGTGTTCGAGGACTGGACCAGGGGACGCGGCGCAAGGGTCGCACCGATTCCGGAGAGCCTCTACACCCGGGGCTGGCGCACCTACCGCCGGCTGCGGGCCGCCATCGGCAGCCCCGTCGGCGGACCGCCGGCCGACTGATGTTCACCGATCATGACTGGTTCACCGTGCGGTACAGCCCCCGAGGAGGGCGTCCGATGATTGAGCAGCAGGTGACGGCAAACCCGAGGCCGGCCACGCGCCGGTCCGCCCGGGTGGCCGCCGGGCAGCCGCTGCCCGCCACCGGCCGGCCGCGCCGCCGGATCCCCGGCAGCGCCGGGTGGAGCGGCTGGGCGGTGCGCGCCCCGCTGCCCGTCGCCCTCGCCCTCTGGCTGGTCGCCCTGCCCCGGGTCCGGCTCGACCGGATGGGCGATCTCGGCCTGCTCCAGGCCCTGCCCGTGCCGTACTGGCTGGCGCTGATCGTCCTGACCATCGGCTTCTCGGCGGCCCTGCGAGACAAGCGGCTCCCGCAGCGCTGGCTCGCCTGCTACGTGCTGGGCCTGATCGCGATGATCCACGCGACGCCCAGCCTGCTCTACCCCACCCTGCGCTACTCCTGGGCGTGGAAGCACATCGCGATCGTCGACGCCGTCCTGCGGCACAACGGCACCGTCCCGAACGCCCACGACCTGGACATCTACAACCAGTGGCCCGGCTTCTTCCAGCTCAACGCGCTGTTCCTGCGGGCGACCGGCCTGCACTCGGCCGTCGGGTACGCGTCCTGGTACCCGGTGCTGGCCAACGTGCTGCTGATGGGCCCGCTGCTGCTGATCTACCGGACGTTCACCAGGGACCGCAGGCTGATCTGGGGCGGGGTCTGGCTGTACTTCTCGACCTCGTGGATCGGCCAGGACTACTTCTCGCCGCAGGCCTTCGCCTACCTGCTGTTCCTCACCGTGCTCGCGCTGGTGCTGCGCCGGGTGGCGGCCGTCCGCCGGGCCGGAGCCGGCCCGAGGGCGAAGGAGAAGCCCGGAGCCCCCGACGACAAGCCCGCAGCCGCTGATGACAAGCCCCCTGACGGACACCCCGCTGCCCCACCGCAGAAGCCCGGCGCCCGCGCGCTGTCCAGCTTCAGTGACAGCTCACCGCGCGGCGGCTGGCGCCCCGCCTCCCTCGCCCTGGTGCTGATCCTCACCGCCGCCATCGTCACCTCGCACCCGCTGACCCCGCTGATGCTGATCAGCGCCCTGGCGCTGCTCTCGCTGCCGCGCGGCAACCGCCGGGTGGTACTGCCCGCGCTGGCCGCCGCGGTCGGGATGACCCTGCTGTGGAACTCCACCGTCGCCCGCCCGTACGTCTCCCAGCACATCGGCGACCTGGTCGCCGCGCTGGGTGCGCCCGACCGCAACGCCGTCTCCGGCTTCGCCGCGCTCGGGCAGGCCGCCCCGTACCAGGTGCTGGCCTCCTGGGTCGACCGCGGCCTGACCGCGACGGTGCTGCTGCTGGCCGCCGTCGCCGTCGTCCGCCACCGCTGGGTGCGGCGCACCGCCCTGCCGCTGCTGATGCTCGCCCCGATGCCGCTGCTGCTCGGCAACCCCTACGGCGGCGAGATGATCTTCCGGGCGTACCTGTTCGCCCTCCCCGCCGCCGCCTTCCTGGTCGCCACGCTGATCGTGCCGACCCGCGCCCTGCCCCGCACCGGGATGTGGATCCCGCTGCCGATCATGCTCGCCCTGCTCGCCGGCCTGCTCTGTGGCTACTACAGCAAGGACGACATGTACCACTTCACCCCGCAGGAGGTCGCCGCCGCCGCGTACATCGCCCGCACGGCGCCGCCCGGCGCGCAGGTCGTCTCCGTCACCGCGGACGTCCCCGGCGCGGACCAGCGCTACGACGAACACGTCCGTACGGTCCTCGCGCAGCGGACCGTCCCCGACCGCCGGGCCCTGCTGAACGACCCGGACGCGGTGCTGGAGGCGACCATGTCCGACCCGAGGGTGACCGGGCCGTCCTACCTCATCCTGACCAGGGCGCAGGTCGCCGAGTGCCGGATGACCGGCGTGCTGCCCACCGACACGGTCGAGCGGCTGCGCGACGCGGCCGCCATCTCGCCTAACCTGCGGCCGGTGTTCATCGACGGGGACTCGATCGTCTACCGGCACGTCACCACGGTGGCCGGCCAGGGCCCCTTCAGGAGCACATCGTGACCAGAGCCATGACCAGCGCGTGGAGGAGCGCGTTCAGGGGCGCGTCGCCGCGGGCGACGAGGAGCGCGCCGGACGGCGGGCCGGGCAGGAGGCTGCGGCCCACACCGCGCGAAGCCCTCGCGCTCTCCGGCTGGCTCGCCCTGGCAGCCACCGCGCTGCCCGCCGGGCTGCCCGCCGGGCCGCTGCGGGCCGTCGTGACCGGTGTCTTCCTGCTCACCTGCCCGGGGATCGCCGTCCTGCTGCGGGCCAGGCCCACCCCGGCACCGTTCACCGTCTGGCCGGGCCGGCTGGCGACGGCCGTCCTGGTGGTGACGCTGAGCGTCGCGCTCTCGGCGCTGGTCGCCGAGGCGCTGTTCCTGCCCGGCCTGTTCACCGTCCGCCGGGCGGTGGCCGCCCTCGCGCTGCTGACCACCGTGCTGACGCTGCTCCCCTCCCGCCGCCCGCCCGCGCCGGACCGCAGCACTCCGGCCGTACCGGCGCCGCAGGACCGGCCCGAGGGCCCGGAGCAGCCCGACGGCCCGGGGGAGGACGCACCCGAGCCCGCCGCCCGGCAGCCGGGCCATCGCCCGGGTGGCCCGCCGGCTCGCCACGGCCGCCTGCGCACCGGCTACCTCGCGGGCGTCCTCCTGCTGCTGCTCACCGTCTCCTGCGCCCCCGCCATCGGTACCACCGGCGGCACCGCATCGCCGCCGTCGGCCGCGCCGAACGCCGGCGCGCCCGCGGCCGGCCAGCCCGCCGCCGCCGGCCCCTGGCACCCGGTCCTGCGGGACGACTTCAACGGCACCGCCCTGAACCCGCTCAACTGGACGACCTGCTACGACTGGGCACTCGGCGGCTGCACCAACGCCGGCAACGGCGAGGACCAGTGGTACCTCTCCAGCCAGGTCGCCGTCTCCGGCGGCGCGCTCACCCTGACCGCCGACCGCCGCACCACCTACGGCAGCGACGGCAAGGTCTACCCCTGGACCTCCGGCATGGTCAGCACCGGCCGCGACTCCTGGACGAGCGAACCCCGCAGGACCTTCACCTACGGCTACTTCGCCGCGGCCATCCAACTCCCGCAGGACGCCGCCGGGTTCTTCCCCGCCTTCTGGCTCATCCCGGCCGAGACCAGGGGCACCCCGCCCGAGCTGGACGTGGCCGAGTTCGCCAACTCCGACCAGCGCGTCGACATGAACCTGCACTGGCGCACCGCCGACGGCAACGACGCACACGTCGGCCGCCGCTACGGCCCGGTGGACCTCTCCTCGGGCTACCACGTCTTCGCGATGGACTGGGAGCCGACCTCCGTCACCTGGTACGTCGACGGCGTGCAGCGGTTCAGCGTCACCGACCCCGCGCAGCTCCCGCACGTCCCGATGGAGGTCGTGCTCAACCTTGCCGTGGGCTACCTGCAATCGCCACCCTCCACCGTCTCCTCGGCCCAGCTGCGGGTCGACTGGGTCGGGGTCTGGCAGCATTGAGGAACGCGAGGAGGCGAAGCCGTCATGGAGCGCAACCGGCCCGAACTGGACCGCGAGGTCCCCGTGCTGCTGGTGAAGGTGGGTCACTACCCGCAGTCGCACAGTGCCGTGGGTGCGGTCCGCACCTTCGGCCGTGTCGGCGTGCCGGTCTACGCGATGGTCGAGGACCGGCTGACCCCGACCGCCGTCTCCCGCTACCTGACCGGTGCCTTCATCCGGCCCAGCACCGGCCGGGAGTCGCCCGAGCAGCTGGTCGCCGGGATGATGGCCCTGGGCCGCGAGATCGGCCGCCCCACCGTGGCGGTGTCCACCGACGACGAGTCCGCCGTCCTGCTCGCCGAGCACGCCGGGGAACTGTCCAAGCACTTCCTGCTGCCCCCGGTGCCCGCAGGCCTGCCCCGGCGGCTGGCCAACAAGGGCGAGCTGCACTCGATCTGCCGGTCCGCCGGCACCCCCACACCGCGCTCCTGCGCCCCGGCGGACCGCGCCGCCCTGATCGCGGCCGCGCGGCGCTGGGGCTACCCGGTGGTGCTGAAGAACCTGGAGCCGTTCACCCGGCTGAGCCGCCCGGTGGTGGGCCACACCACCGTCGTTCAGGACGAGGCGGAGCTCCTCGCGGCCTGCGCCCTGGCGGACTGCGACGGCGAGGCCGGCCCGTCCGTCCTGGCTCAGGAGTACCTGCCGGGCGAACAGGCCGAGGACTGGTTCACCCATCTCTGCTGCGGCCCCGGCGGCGAGCCGCGGACCCTCTTCACCGGCCTCAAACTGCGCTCCTGGCCGCCTGAGCAGGGCGTGACCACCCGGGCCCGCGCCCTGCCCAACCCCGAACTCGCCGCCCTCACCGCCGACCTGTGCCGCAGCATCGGCTACAGCGGCGTCGCCGACCTGGACTGGCGGCTCGACCTTCGCGACGGCCGGTACAAGCTGGTCGACTTCAACCCCAGGACGGGCGCGCAGTTCCGGCTGTTCGAGACCGAGGACGGCGTGGACGTGCTGCGCGCCCTGCACCTGTCGCTCACCGGCCGCCCGGTGCCGCAGGGCGCCCAGCTGTCCCGCAGCTTCGCCGTCGGCCAGCTCGACCTGATGTCGACGGCGGTCACCGCCTGGCGCGAACGGCGCCCGCCGCGCGACCTCCGCCCCCGCCGGGGCACCGAGCGCGCCTGGCTCTGCCGCGACGACCTCGGGCCCGCCGTCGCCGAGGCGGCCCGGTTCGGCGGCCGGGTGCTGCTGCACGCGGTCAGCTCTGTGGCCGGTCGCCGGTCCGACCGTCGATGAACTCGCGCAGGATGTCCATGTGACCCGCGTGCCGGGCGGTCTCCTCCAGCATGTGGACGAGCACCCACCGCAGCGACACCGTGGTGCCGTTCCAGGACGTGCCGAGGGCGTCGAGCGGCAGTTCGTCGACGGACCGGTCCGCGGCGGCACGGGCCCGGCCGTAGAACTCCACGATGGAGGCGGTGCTCTCGTCGGGCGCCGCCCTCATGTCCTCGTCGGTGAAGGGATCGAACCAGAGCGGCTCGACCGGCCGCCCGAAGGTCTCGCAGAACCAGCCGTACTCGACGGAGGCGAGGTGCTTCACCAGGCCCAGCAGGTTCGTCCCGGAGGGGGTCATCGGACGGCGCAGCGCCTCGTCGTCGAGGCCGTCGAGCTTCCAGAGCACGGCGTCGCGGTGCCGGTCCAGACCGTCCAGCAGGGTTTCCTTCTCACCGCCGGTGCGTGATGCCTTGGTTGTCATGGCCGGACGGTAGCAGGCCCTCGCCCGATCCGCCGCCTCACGCCCGTCGGTGCCGCTTCGTCAGGGGTCTTTGTGCCGATGCCGGTTGGCTAGCCGCCCAGGACCTCTTGCCTGCTCCCGCCCGCTCAGCGGCCGTTCGCGGCGGCGATCGCGCGGCTGGTGCGGCGGGCGGCGAAGTCCGTACCGCAGACGAAGCGCAGCACCGGACCGAAGGTGTCCGCCGCAGACAGGCCGGTGAAGTACAGGCCCGGCACGGAGGACTCGAAGCCGGGGGAGAGCCGGGGCGCCCCCTGGTCGGTGCGCCGGATCGCCCGGCGCAGGCTCTCGTCGAGCACCGTCAGCCGCTCGACGTCCACGCCGTACCCGGTGGCGGCCAGCACGTGGTCCACCTCCAGCTCGTCGGTGCGGCCGTTGAGGCGCAGCCGGGCGCGCCCTGCGCTCGCCTCGGCCGTGCGCACGGTGTGGGCGGTCAGGGTGGGGATCCGGCCCTCCACCCGTTCCTTCAGCCACCAGGCGCCGGCCGGGCCCAGCACCGTCCTGACCAGGTGCGCCCTGGTGCCGTCCGGCAGCAGGCGGAAGGCGGCCGGGCCGCGGGCGTACGCGACCAGGGTCCAGCCGGGCCCCAGGTTCGAGCCGGGCTCGCGCAGCCGGGTGGCCAGCGGCCGGTCCTGGCTGTGGTCCGTCTCGGGCGGGACGCCGAAGACCAGGTGGTTGGTCCTGGCCACCAGGGTGGGGAAGGCACCGGCCTCGTGCAGCAGCGCCGCTCCTTCGAGCGCGGACTGCCCGGCGCCGATCACGGCGATCCGCCGGCCGGCGAACGGTGTCAGGTCGGCGTGCTCGGAGGTGTGCGAGAGCAGGCCGTCCGCCGACAGCTTGGCCAGCACCTGCGGCACTCGGGCGTACGGGGGCAGGCCGGTGGCCAGCACGACGGCGCGGCTGGTGTACTCCTCGCCAGTGTCCAGGGCGAGGACGAAGCCGCCGGGCCGGTAGCTGATCCGGACCACCGAGGAGCGCTCCACCTCGGGTACGCAGCGCTGCTGGAACCACTCGCCGTAGCGGATGAACTCCTCGATGGGCACCGGGTACTGATCGCCGACCGGTGCCAGCCCCTGCTCGGCGCGGTAGTCGCCGAGCCGGTGCCGGCCGTCCGGGTCGGAGATGTTGGACGCCCGGGGCGTGGACTTGAGGTACATCCCGACCGGCATCCGTGAACGCCAGCTGTCCATCGGCTCACCCAGCACCCGGACCGGCACCCGCCGGGCCTTGAGGTGTGCGGCGGTGGCGAGCCCGTACGGTCCGGCGCCGATGACGGTGACGGGCACGGTGGCGGGGGCGGTCATCGCGGCCGCCGGTGCTGGATCGGCATCGGGCATCCTCCCTCGACGAAGCGCACCCCTTCCAGTCCAGGGTGCACTCCTCGCCGGGCCCCGGCACCTTCAGGAGCCCCGCGTCCGCCCCTGGCCCCGCCCGCGGCCCCGCTCCCGTGCGCGCCTCCCGGGGTCGGCGGGGCAGCGGGTCAGTGGGCCGGGCCCGCCAGGGCGATGGAGTGGCCGGTGTGTTCGACCTTGGCCCGCAGGTAGTGGAGGTTGCTGTCGGACAGGTGCACGCCGGTCGGCACCCGCCGCTCGATCCGGATCCCGAGCTCCGTCAGCTGCGCGGCCTTGTCGGGGTTGTTGCTGAGCAGGTCGATACCGCTGACACCGAGCGTGGTGAGCATCTGGGCGGCGGCGGTGTAGTCGCGGCCGTCCTCGGGCAGGCCGAGCGCGGTGTTGGCCTCGTAGGTGTCCAGACCGGAGTCCTGGAGCGCGTAGGCGTCGAGCTTGTTGTAGAGCCCGATGCCGCGGCCCTCCTGGCGCAGGTAGAGCAGGTAGCCGCCGGTCTGCGCTATCCGCTCCACCGACTCGCGCAGCTGCGGCCCGCAGTCGCAGCGGTCGGAGCCGAAGACGTCCCCGGTGAGGCACTCGGAGTGCAGCCGTACCAGCGGGGTGCCGGTCTCCGGGACCTCGCCGAACGCGAGGGCGAGGTGCTCGGCGCCGTCCGCCAGGCCGTGGAAGGTGAACACCTCGGCCTCGGCCCGGTAGCCGTCCGGGAAGGTCAGCGGGATGCGCACGCGCGAGCGCACAGTGGCGTTGCCGGGGTTCGGCATGCCGGGCCTCCGATGCTCCAGGAATTGGTTCAGCTTCGAACCGGTTGACCTGCCTGACCGTACCTTGTAGTTCCAATTTGAACAACAGCTGGCCGGAGGCACCCCGTCGGTGTGACGGCGGGAGCGGTCGCGCGCGGTGCAGGGCCGGAGTGAGCCCGTCCTTCGCCCTAGGGTCGGGGGAGCTCGCCGTGCCAGCGCCACCGCCCGGCCGGTTTGCGGGGGTGATCGGGCAGGACCGTGCGGCCGGTGGACCAGAGAAGGGTCTCGCCCGGGCCGTGTCCCGGAGGTGCGTCCGGGAAGAGACGGGCGAGAGCGGGCCCGGCGAGGCCGTCGGGGAGTGTGCCGTCGAGGCCGAGGGCACGGGCGATGTCGTGGGTGTGGACGAGCAGTTCGACCATGCCCATGGCGGCGAAGCCGGTCCGGTCGGAGTGCCCCCAGGGGTGCCAGGCGCGGGCGTCGGGCGTGGCCTCGCGGACGGCGGAGGCCAGCATGGTGGTGGCGATCCTCAGGCCCTCCAGGCAGTCGGGGACGGGGGCGGCCGGGTCGAGGGAACCGAACAGGGTGATGTAGCGGTCGGTGGGGCGGGCGATGAGCAGACCGGCGTAGCCGAGGATGCCGAGGGCCAGGTGGTCGAGGGTCGCGCGGCAGGTCCAGTCGCTGTCGGCCGCGCCCAGGGACCAGTCCTGGTCGGCGGCCTGCTCCAGCAGCGTGGTGGAGAAGTCGGCTGTCCCGGCGAGCAGCCGGCTCCAGGGTGTCGTCGTGCTCATCGGGTGAGCTCCTCGATCAGCCGGGCGTAGCTGTCCGCGCCGTGGCCGGCGGCGATCGCCTGCTCGGCGTGCCGCTGGAAGAGTTCGGGCAGCGCGGTGTCGATGCCGCGGGCGCGGCTGGCGTGCAGCAGGTGTTCCATCGCGGCGAGGTGGACGTTCAGGCTGGCGTCGTCGCCGGGGTAGTCGCCGGCGTCGGCCTGCGGGGCGTAGCGGGTGAGGAAGCCGGTGACGGCCCCGGAGAGCCAGCGGTTCGCGACGGGCGTGAAGGTGCTCGCGGGTACGCCGTCCGCGCCGACCAGCGCGGTGCCGTGCAGCCAGCCGCTGAGGGAGGACCACATCAGGCCGAGCAGGGCGGTGTCGTAGAGGCAGGCCAGCCCCGCGTCGGGGCCGAGGTCGAGCGGGTCGCCGAGAGCGGCCAGTGTGCCGCGATGCCGCTCGAAGGCCTCGGGTGAGCCGCTGTAGAGCAGCATGGACTCGGGCTTCCCGATTCCCGGCGGAGTGATCATGATGGCGCCGTCCAGGTACTCGAACCCGCACCCGGCGGCCCACCCGGCCGTCTCCCTGGCCTGCTCGGGCGAGCCGGAGGCGAGGTTCACCAGCACCTTCCCCGCCAGTGCCTCCTCGTTGCCGGCGAGCAGCTCGCGCAGTGCCGCGTAGTCCAGCACGCAGGCGACGACCAACCGGCCGGCCGCCAGTGCGTGGGCGACGGTGTCCGCGCGGAGGGCGCCCCGCGAGGCGAGGGCCTCCGTCCGGGCGGGGGAGCGGTTCCACACGGTAGTGGGGTGGCCTGCGGCCAGGAACGCGTCGGCCAGAGCGGTTCCCATCGCCCCGAGGCCGAGGACGGTGACTGCTTCGCGGGTCATACGGTGTCTCCTCGTACGTGCTGCTTGATCGTCAACACGCCCCAGACTCGCAGCGCTTGGCAGACCCGGACAGTGGCGGGAATGCCTTCTGCCGCACGATTCCTGCCATAGGCTGTCGAGCCATGAGCCCTGGATCCGTCGCAGTCGCAGTGATCGACCACGCCGACATCCCGTTCTGGGACCTGTACGAACTCGGCATCACCTGCGCCGTGTTCGGCACCCCGCAGCCGGAACTCGCCGACTCCTGGTACGACCTGCGCCTGTGCGCGGCGGACGGCGGGCCGGGCACGGGCGGTTCCGCTGCCGGCTTCGGCTTCGGCCTGCGCGCCACGCACGGCTGGGACGGCCTGGCCGGTGCGGACACCGTCATCGTGCCGTCCGTACCGGAGGCGGTCGTCGAGCAGGGCGGTGAACTGCCGGGGGAGCTGATCACGGCCCTGCGCGCCGCCGCCGACGCCGGAGCGCGCATGGTGTCGCTCTGCACCGGCGCCTTCGCCCTCGCCGAGGCGGGAATCCTCGACGGGCGCCGGGCCACCGCGCACTGGACCCACACCGCCGACCTGGCCCGCCGCTACCCGCGCGTCACCGTCGATGACAGCGTGCTCTACGTCGATGACGGGGACGTGCTCACCAGCGCCGGCGTGACCGCCGGGCTCGACCTCTGCCTGCACATCGTCCGCCGCGACCTCGGCGCGCACGTCGCCAACCAGCTCGCGCGCCGGATGGTGGTGCCCGCCCATCGGCCGGGCGGCCAGGCGCAGTTCGTCGATCTGTCGGTGCCCGTCACGGAGGACGACGGCCTGGCGCCGGTCCTGCACTGGGCCACGGCCAACCTCGACCGCCCGCTCACCGTGGACGACCTCGCCCGGCGCGCCCGGATGAGCCCGCGTACCTTCTTCCGGCGCGTCCAGGCGGTCACCGGTACCACCCCGCTGCAATGGCTGCTCAACCAGCGCCTGGCCCGCGCACAGTCACTGCTGGAGGCGACCGACCTGCCTGTCGAGCAGATCGGCGAGCGCAGCGGCCTGGGCAGTGCCGCCAACCTTCGCCGCCACTTCACCGCCCGCGTCGGCGTACCGCCCACGGACTACCGGCGCGCATTCACAAGGACCCGGCCGGGCCATCGGCCGGCCGGGCCCCCGTGGGTCGATCGGAGCGGCCCGCACACCGGAGCGGGCCCCGGCATGGTCCAGCTCTGACCAGCGCGCATGTCGGCACGGCCCGTTCGTCCTGCCCGAGCTCCGTCGGCCGGCCTCGCCTCTGCGCCCGCATGGTGTTCAGTGGTCGAGTCGGCCGGCTGTTGACCCTCGACCTGGTGGAGGGCTCAGAGTTCTGGGTGTGGAGAGCGAGATGCGCAGTATCGGTGAGATGGCCCGGGACAGTGGACTGAGCGTGAGCGCCCTGCGGTTCTACGACGGTGCCGGCGTGCTGGTCCCGGCCTGGGTGGATCCGGTGAGCGGCTACCGCTGGTACGGCCCCGAGCAGCTGGAGGAGTCCCGGTTGCTCGCCAGGCTGCGCCGGGCGGGTATGCCGTTGGCGGACATTCGGCTGGTACTGGCCGGCTGGTCCAGCGCGGACACGCACCTGGTGCGGAAGCTGCTTCAGGCACACCTGCGCCGCCTTGAACTCGGGCTGTCCGATGCGCGCAGCGAGTTCTCCACGCTCCGAGCGCTACTCGAATGCAGGGAGAATCCCATGACCATGGTCCGCACCGCCACCGTCCGGCTGGCTGTCTCCGCGCCTGAGCTGGCCGCCGCGTTGGACGCGGTCCGCTTCGCCGCCGGTACCGACCCGGAGTTGCCGATGCTCGGCGGTGTCCTGTTCGACATCGAGGGTGAGGCGCTCCATGTCGTGGCCACCGACCGGTACCGGATGGCTGTCGCACAAGCCGGGACCACCGGGCACGGCGGGCCCCGTGTTCAGGTCATCGTGCCGTCCCCGCTCGCCGACGCCATGCGGGCGCTGCTGAGCGACGACGGATCCGTCCGGCTCACCGTGGACGGTGGCCGCGTGGCCCTGGAGACGGGGGGCGGTCAGGCGGCCGGCCAGTGCCTCGATCACGACTTCCCCGACTACCGCCGCCTCGTCCGCCTGCCGGCAGGGCGCCGTGCCCTCGTCGATGTCCCGGCCTTCCGGGAAGCGGTGGAAGCCGGCCCCGTCCGTGCGAGCGAGGTACGCGAGCAGGACGGCGTGTCCTGCGACCTCAGCCTGCTCAAGGTGGCGGCCGACGGCGTGGTGACCGTCTGCGAGGACGGAGACGACGACCAGGGCCGCATCGCCGTCAACCGCGAGTTCCTGCTGCACGCCCTCGCCGCCGGAGCGCGGGACCAACTGATCCTGGAGTTCGGCACCCCTACGGCGCCCCTGGCGATCCGCCGGACCGACACCGAGGACACCTTCTCGCTACTGATGCCGGTCCGCCTGGAGAACTGACCACCGGGGCAGGCGCTCCGCCGGCTCGTCCAGGTCCGAGTGGGACACCGCATGGTGGCGCCCTCGCCACCATCGGAGGGCGCCACGATGCGGGGCAGGTCAGGCGCGGAGGACAGCGGAGGACAAAGGCAAAGGCAAGGAGGTCACCCACTCCTTGCCACTCTCAAGGTATAGCGCACCGGGGGGCTTGCGGCAAGACCCGGGTGGTGCCGCAGAATCGCCAGTCGAAGCCGGAAGCTGCGGAAGTACATGGGGGTTTGTGATGATCGACGTGATCGTTGTCGGCGGTGGACCGACCGGGTTGATGCTGGCCGGCGAGCTGCGGCTGCACGGCGTGCAGGTGGTCGTACTGGAGAGGCTGACCGAGCCGACCAAGGAGTCCCGCGGACGCGGCCTGCACACCCGCAGCGTCGAGCTGATGGACCAGCGCGGCCTGCTGGACCGGTTCCTCGCGGTCAGTGAGAAGTTCCAGGTCGGGGGCCTCTTCGGCGGCATCCTCAAGCCGTGGCCGGATCGACTGGACACCGCTCACCCGTTCGGCCTCTCCACCCTGCAGCCGGTTACCGAACGGCTGCTCAACGAGCGTGCGCTCGAACTCGGCGCCGAGATCCGGCGCGGCTGCGAGGTGGTCGGGCTGAGCCAGGACGAGGACGGGGTGAGTGTCGAGCTGGCGAGTGGGGGCACCCCCGCCAATGAGGGCGTAGCCGGCGGGGGAGGCACGCGGCTGCGGTCGCGCTACCTCGTCGGGTGCGACGGGGGCCGCAGCGCGGTGCGCAAGCTGCTCGGCGTCGGCTTCCCCGGCGAGCCCGCCAAGGTGGAGACGCTGCTGGGCGACATGGAGATGACCGAGGATCCGGCGACGGTGGCCGCCGTCGTCGAGGAGGTCCGCAAGACCCAACAGCGGTTCGGCACCATCCCCAACGGGGACGGGACGTACCGAGTCGTCGTGCCCGCCGAGGGCGTGGCCGAGGGCGGGGCGACCGCGCCGACCCTCGATGAGTTCAGGAAGCAGCTGCGGGCGGTCGCGGGAACCGACTTCGGCGTGCACTCGCCGCGCTGGCTGTCCCGGTTCGGCGACGCCACCCGGCAGGCCGAGCGGTACCGGGTCGGCCGGGTGCTGCTGGCCGGCGACGCGGCGCACATCCACCCGCCGACCGGCGGGCAGGGGCTCAACCTGGGTGTGCAGGACGCGTTCAACCTCGGCTGGAAGCTGGCCGCCGCGGTCAACGGCTGGGCACCGGAGGGACTGCTGGACAGCTACCACGCCGAACGGCACCCGGTGGGCGCCCGCGTACTGGAGAACACCCGGGCGCAGATGGTGCTGCTGGGGGAAGATCCGGGTGCGACGGCGTTGCGGGAGCTGTTCTCGACGCTGATGGACTTCGAGGAGGTGAACCGGTACGTCACCGGGATCATCACCGCGGTCGGGGTCCGCTACGACTTCGGTGAGGGCCATGAACTGCTCGGCCGGCGGATGCGGGACGTGAAGCTGAAGCAGGGGCGCCTCTACGAGCTGATGCACGGCGGCCGCGGCCTTCTGCTCGACCAGACCGGCCGGCTCTCGGTGGAGGGCTGGGCGGACCGGGTCGACCACGTCGTCGACGTCAGCGAGGAACTGGACGTGCCCGCGGTGCTGCTGCGCCCGGACGGCCACGTGGCGTGGGTCGGTGAGGACCAGCAGGACCTGCTCGGCCAACTGCCCAAGTGGTTCGGCCCTCCCGTCAGCTGAGCGCCCGGTCGTCAGCGGAAGGCGCGGGGCGTACCACCGCCCGAGCCGTCAGGCCGCACCTCGGCCTTGAAGATCACGATTCTGGGCTGGAGTGGCCCTTCGTGCATCCCTCGTGCGAGCTACGCGGATGGTCCGCGCGGCGGATGTGAGCCGTACGGCGGCCCGGGAGCCTTTGAGTGTCAGCAGTGCGGCACGGGAGGTAACGGTGACTGTTCCCACACAATCGCAGGCGACTGCGGGCTCCGGCCCGCCGATGGAGGCCGCGGGGTGGCGGGTGTGGTTGCGGCGCTGGCCCGGGTGGGCACCGCACGCCGCCGCCGGGTGGGGCGTGTTGTTCGCCGGGATCGAGGTCAGCTGGTCCGCCTCGGGTGCCACCGTGCCCTGGTCGCCGGACGCCGCGTACGCGCCGGCGGTCCAGGTGTTCCTGGCAGCCGTCGCCGTGCTGGCCGCAGCAGCCTGTCTCGCCACCACCCGGACGCTCGCCAGGCGCGGCCGAGTGATGGTGGCGGCGGCGCTGATCCTGGCAGTCCCGGTCTTCACGATGGGTATGGCCAGCCTGCCGGCGTACTTCGTGTCGCTGATGGCGCTCTCCGGGGTGGAGAGCGCCACCGGCCTGGCACATGACCTGTTGAGCGCGGTGGGGGCTGCTCTGCTGATCCTCGTCGCACTCTCGTACCGTCGGCGGCGCCGCGGCAGGTGCCCGCGATGCGGGCAGGACCACGCGGGTGGCTTCGACGGTCCTCTCGCCCACCCCGTCCCGTCCGTCGCCTCGAAGCGGACCCGGGTCACGGTCTACCTGCTGATGTGCGGGCTCCTGCCGTGGGCGGGGGTCAAGACCGTCTGGACGCTGGGCGGTGATGCGCTCGGCGTGACGGCGCAGGGGTGGCGGGACGTGAACGCGGGCTCGTCGGGGTTCGCGAAGGCACTCGCATCGGTGGGCATCGACGTCACCGTGCTGGCCGCGATGGCCGGGGGCTTCCTGCTGCTGGGTCTGCTGTACCGGTGGGGGCAGGTGTTCCCACGCTGGACACTGGTCCTCGCGGGGCGGCGAGTCCCGCGCCTGTTGCCCTTGCTGCCGGCCTGGTTGAGTGCCGCAGGCCTGTCGGTGTACGGGGTCTTCCCGGTGGTCTACGCCCCGCTCACGGCCACCGGAGTGCTGCCGAGGATGGAACCGTCGGGCGCGTTCACCACCGGCTCCGGGGTTACCTGGATGGTCCTGTTCGGCGGCGTGGGCTTCGGCGGTCTGGGCTTCGGCCTCATCGCGGCCGCCCGTTCCTACTCCGCCCGGACCCGCCCCGTCTGCGCCGGTGCCGCCGCCCGGGTGCCGGGCACGCCCGGTGAGGCCCGCGTCCTTCCGAAGATCGCGGAGGCGTACGGCCAGGGCCTTACGGGCGGCGACGACGCTTGATGACGGCGTGTAGGCCATGGCTGATGAGGATGGGTCCGGTGCTCGATGCCTTGTCGCCGTGGTTCAGATGCTGTAGCTCTCGTGTGGGATCGCCCTGGCCCACACCGTCTCGAAGGCTTCGTCGCAGAGCCTGGCCGCCGCCGGGTCCTGGGTGAGCTCACCGCCGAGGGAGTCGCCGTCGCCGGAGAAGTGTCCCCACCGGACGAGCTTGCCATCGAACAGCCAGAAGTCGTTGCCCGGAAGTGCGATGTCCGAGGCATTACGCCTCGGCAGCCCACCGGACCTGTTCGGCGGCCGCGATGTTGGGGAAGGTCACGTCATACTCGTACCTGATGTACTCGCTCACCGGCTCGGAGACGATCCTGGCCCGCCGGATCTCGACGCCTCGGCTTGTCGCTTCGGTGATCACGTCCAGCCATGGCCGCCACCAGGATGCGCGGTCTTGCGGGTCCAGTCGAAGCCCGGCCCGCCATGCGTGGAGGGCCGGGTCATCCTGCATGTAGCCGTCCCGCATCTCCAGGTGGACGGCGGACTGCTGGGTGCTCCTGAGCAGTTCGTCAATCCGTGTTCCGCTCTGCGACATCGCATGCCTCCCTGATGGCTTGCGCCGGCCGCGCAGGCACTCGGAACGCGTCCTCGCGGTCCGGGATGTTGCCGACCGCGAGACACCGCTTCGTGGCGCCCTCCCCGGCCCGGGAGGGCGCCACGAAGTGAGGCGGGTCAGGGGGTGACGTACTGCTCGCCGTCGGTGAATTCGCCGGCGGCGACGGCGCGGCGGAAGTCGGCGAAGGCTTCGGTGGGGAAGAGGAGGTTGGGGCCGTCGGGGTCCTTGCTGTCTCGGATGGGGACCTGGCCGAGAGGGAGCAGGTCGGTGGAGATCTCGATGCAACCGCCATTGCCCCCACCGGAGTAGCTGGCCTTGAACCAGGAGACGGAGTTGGGGGCAGTGGGCTGCGGCTTCATGTTGATCAGTTCTTCCATGATGCGGCGAATCAGCGTGCGGGACTGCTGCGCTGACAGAGCGTTGGACCGGATCCGATCGTACTGATGAGACTGCTGCATGACCTCGGTCTGGTCGTCGGTGCAGAAGCCGCGCTCAAGGCTCTCGGTGTAGAACCAGCGGGATCGGTTGGGGAGATCGAGGAACGTCATCAGACTGCCGGGGCCAGGGGTTCCAGCCCCGAACGGCACCACGTGCAGGGCGATGTTCGACCGCCGCGAGAGGTCGAGTAGATGGCGGAGTTGACCTGCCGTGGTGGTGATGTCTCCGGCTACGCGGCGCAGCACGCCTTCGTCCATGACAACTGTGAGATCAAGAGCATCCGGCCCGTACAGCCGCTCCTGGCGGCTCAGTCGGGCCTCTGTCAACTCGTCCACGCGGATGGGCGGCTCGCCATGGAGCGTGAAGACCGCCCGGGCGTACTCCTCGGTCTGGAGCAGTCCGGACATGAAGTACGGGTGCCACTCCCGCATCGCCACCGCCTTGCCCTCCAGCTCGACGTACTGCCGGAACCAGTTCGGGTGGTAGTCCGAGATTCCCTGGCGCAGGTACGCGAGTTGGCGCGTCAGTGCCCCGCCCGTGTCCAGTGCGGCGTCCAGCTGCTCGGCGAACCTCTCCTTCACCGACCGCTTGCCGTTCTCCAACTGGCTCAGGTACGAGGGGTCGCAGTGCATCTTCTCGGCCAGCGCGGTCTGGTACATGCCCCGGACCGTCCACCGCCAGTGGTACAGCTCGGCGCCCCAGACCTCCGCCGGGGTCGTTCCGCCGTCCGGTGTCCTCCGCTGCCTGCGCACCGCCATGTGCCCTCCCCGAGACGATTGACACTCCGGGTCTGTCCTGTGGCAACCCTTGGTCACCGGTGTTGCACAGCGTGACACTTGGTGGACGGACGGAACAAGCCGTTCCCCGTTCCCGTCACGCGATCGCTCGCCCGGAGGTACCCTGTGCTGCCCGCCCTCGGCCCGCTCCCCGATCCGCCACCCCGGCCCATGCTGCCGACCGGTCACCAGCGGTCGGCGCGGTGGCTTCCGCGCGTCGGTGACGTCGTGCGCGACCTGCGCGAGGACGGCTACCTGAGCCCGCTGGTCGTCACCCAGGTCGGCGTCTGCGTGGCGACGCTGCAACTGCGCGGGAGCGAGGGGATCCGGGGCCGCGCAGCGCGCTTCTTCGACGAGCTGGAGCCGTGGGCCCGGTGAGCGAGTGCCGATGGCGGCCCGTGAAGGGCGAGCGGGTGGAGTACCGGGGCAGGCCGATGGTGGTCATGGACGACCTGTGCGCGGGCCGGGTTCCCGTCCGGCCGGTCAACGGCGGCGTGGAGACCTTCGTCCGGCCGCAGGATCTGACCCGGGCCGAGGATGAGGTGGACGGTTCGTGACGGCGGAACCGCTCACCCCGGCCGGCCCGCGCGCGGACTGCCCGTACGCCGGGCCCCCGCGCCCCGCCCTGCGCAGCGAGCCCCAGCCACTGGTGCTGCCCGCCGACCCCGCCGCGCGGCCCGCCCCTCCGGCCCGCCCCCGCCCGTTCGGTCCACCGCCGCCGTGCCCCCGCGCCCGTCCCGCCGCAAGCTGGACGGGAGGTACGCCACCAGGCCAGACCGCCCGACGTGAGGGAGCACGATGTCCAAGGCGTTCGGATTCCGCGACTACGGCGGGCCGGAGCACCAGGGGTTCCTGGACCGGCCCGCCCCCGTGCCGGGGCCCGGCAGGCTGGGGATCGCCGTCCGGGCCGCCGGGGTCAATCCCGTGGACTGGAAGATCCGCCGGGGCCTGCTGGGCAGGAACCGCGAGCTGCCCGCCGTACTGGGCCAGGAGGCGGCCGGCGTGGTGGAGCAGCTCGGTGAGGGCGTGGAGGGCTTCGCCGTCGGCGACGAGGTCTTCGGGATCGCGCTCGCCGGCGCCTACGCCGAGCACACCCTGCTCGCCGCCGACACCGCCGCGCACAAGCCGCCCGGCGTCCCGTTCACCCGGGTGGCGGCGCTGCCGGTGGCCGCCGCCACCGCGGACGACGCGCTGCGCCAGCTCGCCCTCGCCCCCGGGCAGACCCTGCTGGTGCTCGGCATCGCCGGTGGGGTGGGCAGCGCGGCCGCGCAGATCGCCCGCAGCCGGGGCCTGCGGGTGGTCGGCACGGCGAGCGATGCCAACCGGGCCTTCGTGGAGTCGCTCGGCGCCCTCCAGGTGCGGTACGGGGAGGGGGTGGCCGAGCGGATCCGCAGCGCCGTACCGGAGGGGGTGGCCGGACTGCTGGACCTGATCGGCGGGCCGGACCTCCGCGCCGCCGCCGAGGTGCTCGCCGACCGCGGCAAGCTGGTGAGCACGGTGGACCCGGACGGCGCCGCCGGGCTCGGCGGGGCGTTCGTGCGGCGTTCCACCACCGGGAGCACGCTCACCGCGCTGGCCGGCCTCGTCGAGTCCGGCGCGCTCGACCCGCAGGTCACCGCGGTCTACCCGCTGGAGCACACGGCCGAGGCGCTGGCCCTGGTCGAGGCGGGGCATGCGCGGGGCAAGTTGGTCATCGAGGTCGGCTGAGCCCGAGGGTGGCCGAGCCGGAAGGGAATCCAGAGCCATGAAGATCACCAGCGTCACCACAGGTGGGCCCTGCTGGGCCGAGATCGGTACCGCCGACCCGCCCGCCGCCAAGAGGTTCTACGCCGAGCTGTTCGGCTGGCGGCCGGAGACCGACCCCCGTGAGGAGGCCGGCGGCTACACCGTCATGATGCTCGACGCCCGGCCGGCCGCCGGCCTCACCCAGCTGTTCGCGCCGGACCAGCCGACGGCCTGGACGGTCTCCTTCGCGACCGACGACGCGGACGCCGCCGCGGGCCGGGTCACCTCCGCCGGCGGCCGGGTCATGCTGGAGCCGATGGAGGTGCTCGACCTCGGCCGCTTCTCGGTGGTCGCCGACACCTCCGGCGCGGTCTTCGCGCTCTGGCAGGCCCGCGCCTTCGCGGGCGCCGGGGTGCTCAACGAGCCGGGCTCGCTCGGCTGGGTGGAACTGCTGACCCGGAACACCGAGACGGCCAAGGCCTTCTACATGCGGGTCTTCGGCTGGTCGGTGACCCCGGGCGAGACGTACACCCAGTGGGGTCTGGCCGGCGCCGACTTCGGCGGCATGCTCGCGATGGACGACCGGTTCCCGCCCGAGCTGCCGCCGCACTGGGTGCCGTACTTCGCGGTCGCGGACGTGGACCTGACGGCCGAGCGGGCCGCCGGGCTCGGCGGGGAGGTGCTGATGGCGCCCACCTCGGTGCCGGAGGGCCCGCGGATCGCCGTGCTGCGCGACCCGCAGGGGGCGGCGTTCGGCGTCTACCTGGCCGGCACCGAGGGCTGATCGGCGACCTGGCCGGTACCGGGGCCGCCCGGTCGGCACCGAGCGCTGATCCGCTACCTCGCCGGCACCGAGGGCTGATCCGAGTCCGCACTGTCCTGGGCGGGCAGGCCGGGCCGGCGCCGGGCGCGGAGCGCGGCGGCCGCGGCGACGGCCGTGACGGCGACGGCGGCCAGCGGCACCACGTCACCGATCCGGTCGTACAGGGTGAGCGTCTGCGGGGAGACCAGCGGCATCCGTACGGTCAGCGCGCCCGTCCGGTCGGTGCCGAGCCGCGCCAGCTCGCGGCCCTGCGCGTCGAAGGCGGCCGAGACCCCGGTCAGCGCGGCCTGGACGACCGGGCGGCCGGTTTCGGCGGCCCGTAGCGCACCCAGCGAGACGTGCTGGTCGGGTGCCCAGGTGTGCTGGAAGGTCGAGGTCGCGGACTGGTAGACGAGCAGCCGGGCGCCGTCGTCGGCGGCGGCCCTGGCCATGTCGGGGAACGCCGACTCGAAGCAGATCAGCGCCCCGACGGGCAGCGGCCGACCGTGCCGGTCGATGCTCGGCAGCAGGTGGAACCCGCTGCCGGGGGCGCGGTTCTCGCCCGCCGCCTTGCTGACGCCCGCGATCCAGCCCAGCAGCGGCCGCAGCGGGATGTACTCGCCGAACGGCACCAGGCGGATCTTGCGGTAGCGGTCCACGACGCCGCCCGGGTCGATCAGGACGGCGTCCTTGGAGATCCGCCTGTCGGCCTTGCGGGCGTCCTCGCCGGCCAGCAGCTGGGCGCCGGTGACGGCGGAGAGGTCCCGCAGCCGGGCCAGGGTGGCGCGGTCGCGCTCCAGGTCGGCGGTGGTGCTGCTCTCACCCCAGACCACCAGGTCCACCGGCTGTCCGGCGAGCGCCTCGGTGGCCCGGGCCCCGGCGTCGAAGCGCTGCCCGGCGTCCTCGACCACGCCGGGCTGGACGAGGGCGATGGTCGCGGTCCCGTCCGGGTCGGGCGCGGCGCGCAGGGCGAACAGCAGCGGCCCGGCCAGCAGCACGGTGGCGGTGGCGCCGGCGGCCAGCGCCTGAAGCTGCGGGCGCCGGGTGCTCAGCAGGATCACCACGCCGGTGTTGGCGGCCACCACGGCGGCGCTGACCAGCCAGACCCCGCCGAGCGAGGCGAGCGCCAGGACGGCGGGGTGCTGCCACTGGGTGGCGCCCAGCAGTGCCCAGGGCCCGCCCAGCGCGTGCCAGGAGCGGGCGAACTCGGTGCTCAGCCAGACGGACGGGACGACCAGCAGCGCGGCCAGCGCCCGCCGGGCGGTGAGCGGCGGATGCAGCAGCCGGTGGACGGCGAGCCCGACGGCGCACTGGAGGGCACCGAACAGGACGGCGAGCGGCAGCAGCCCGGGGCCGATCGAGGGGATCAGCCAGTACATCGCGACCAGGATGAAGCCCGCGCCGAAGCACCAGCCCCGGATCGCGGCCTCCCGGCCGGTCGGGGCGTGCTGCATCAGCAGCAGGCCGGGGACCAGCGCGATCCAGGCCAGGGCCCCGAGGCCGGCGTCGGGGAAGCAGAGCACCGGCAGCGCGCCGGAGGCCAGCGCGGCCGACCTGAGCGTGCGGGGCCGGGCGGGCTGGGCGAGGGCGGCGCGGAGCGACATCCTCCGATTGTCCGCTCCGGGAGGGATTGCCACCAGGCTGCCGGGCCGCCGGCGGGTGTGAATCCGGTGGCCGCGTGATGACGCCGCCCGAAGTCCGGCACCGACCGTCCGACGTCCGGTACCGAGCGTCCGAAGTCCGGTGCCGACCGCCGGCCCCGGGACCCGTCGGGCGGCATGACGATGCCTGCCGCCGGATCGCTCCGGCGGCAGGCATCTCACGCGTCACATGCGGCACACAGTCACACGCGTGCCCGCACCTCAGGCATCGGTGCGCAGGCGCGGGGCGGTCTCAGCCCTCGCCCTCCAGGTCGCCCTCGGTCTCCAGGAAGGCCGCCTGGAGCTGCTCGATGAGCTCCGGGTCCGGCTCGGCCCACAGGCCGCGGCTCGCGGCCTCCAGCAGCCGCTCGCTGATGCCGTGCAGCGCCCAGGGGTTGGCGCCGGCGAGGAACTCCCGGTTGGTGGTGTCGAGCACGTATTCCTGGGTGAGCTTCTCGTACATCCAGTCCGCGACCACGCCGGTGGTGGCGTCGTAGCCGAACAGGTAGTCGACGGTGGCCGCCATCTCGAAGGCGCCCTTGTAGCCGTGCCGGCGCATCGCCTCGATCCAGCGCGGGTTGACCACCCGGGCGCGGAAGACCCGGGCCGCCTCCTCGGTGAGGGTGCGGGTGCGGACGGTCTCCGGGCGGGTGGAGTCGCCGATGTACGCGGTCGGGGCCTTGCCGGTGAGCGCGCGGACGGTGGCCACCATGCCGCCGTGGTACTGGAAGTAGTCGTCCGAGTCCGCGATGTCGTGCTCGCGGGTGTCGGTGTTCTTCGCTGCCACGGTGATCCGCTTGTACGCCGTCTCCATCTCCTCGCGGGCCGGGCGGCCCCCGAGGTCGCGGCCGTAGGCGTAGCCGCCCCAGACGGTGTAGACCTCGGCCAGGTCGGCGTCGGTGCGCCAGTCCCGGCTGTCGATCAGCTGGAGCAGGCCGGCCCCGTACGTGCCCGGGCGGGAGCCGAACACCCGGACGGTGGCCTTGCGCTCGTCCCCGTGGACGGCCAGATCGGCCTGGACGTGGGCGCGGACGAAGTTCTCCTCCGCCGCCTCCTCCTGGCGGGCGGCCAGGCGCACCGCGTCGTCCAGCAGGTTGACCACGTGCGGGAAGGCATCGCGGAAGAAGCCGGAGATCCGCAGCGTCACGTCGATGCGCGGGCGCCCGAGTTCGGCGAGCGGGATCGGCTCCAGGCCGGTGACCCGGCGCGAGGCGTCGTCCCAGACGGGGCGCACGCCCAGCAGGGCGAAGGCCTCGGCGATGTCGTCGCCGGCGGTGCGCATCGCGCTGGTGCCCCAGAGCGAGAGGCCGACCGACGGCGGGTACGCGCCGTCGTTGTCCGCCCGGTAGCGCTCGACGAGGGAGGCGGCCAGCGCCTGGCCGGTCTCCCAGGCGAGCCGGCTGGGCACCGCCTTGGGGTCGACGGAGTAGAAGTTGCGGCCGGTCGGCAGCACGTTGACCAGCCCGCGCAGCGGGGAGCCGGACGGGCCGGCCTTGACGAAGCCGCCGCCGAGTGCGTGCAGCACCGCGTCCAGTTCGTCGGTGGTGGCGGCGAGGCGCGGCACGACCTGGTGGGCCGCGAAGTCCAGCACCTCGCCGACGGCCTGCGGCAGCCCGGCGGCGACCTTCTCCACCGCCTCCGGTGCCCAGTCCTCGGCCTCCATCGCCTCGACCAGCTCGCGCGCCTTGGCCTCGGCCGTGTCGGTGGCGGCCAGCGTCGGGGCGGACTCGTCCAGGCCGAGTGCCTCACGCAGGCCGGGCAGCGCGGCGACGCCGCCCCAGATCTGGCGGGCGCGCAGGATGGCCAGCACGATGTTGACCCGGTCCACCCCGGCGGGGGCCTGGCCCAGGACGTGCAGACCGTCGCGGATCTGGGCGTCCTTCACCTCGCAGAGCCAGCCGTCGACGTGCAGCAGGAAGTCGTCGAAGCCGTCGTCCTCGGGGCGCTCGTCCAGGCCGAGGTCGTGGTCCAGGCGGGCGGCCTGGATCAGCGTCCAGATCTGGGCCCGGATCGCGGGCAGCTTGGCCGGGTCCATCGCGGCGATGTTGGAGTGCTCGTCCAGCAGCTGCTCCAGGCGTGCGATGTCGCCGTAGGAGTCGGCGCGCGCCATCGGCGGGACGAGGTGGTCGACCAGGGTGGCGTGGGCGCGGCGCTTGGCCTGGGTGCCCTCGCCGGGGTCGTTGACCAGGAACGGGTAGATCAGCGGGAGGTCGCCGAGGGCGGCGTCCGGGCCGCAGTCGGCGGACAGCGCGGCGGTCTTGCCGGGCAGCCACTCCAGGTTGCCGTGCTTGCCGAGGTGGACGACCGCGTCGGCGCCGAAGCCGCCGTCCTCCTGGTCGGCCGCGATCCAGCGGTAGGCGGCCAGGTAGTGGTGCGAGGGCGGCAGGTCGGGGTCGTGGTAGATCGCCACCGGGTTCTCGCCGAAGCCGCGCGGGGGCTGGATCAGCACCAGCAGGTTGCCGGCCCGCAGGGCGGCCAGCACGATGTCGCCGTCCGGGTTCCGGCTGCGGTCGACGTACAGCTCGCCGGGCGGCGGGCCCCAGTGCTGTTCGACCTCGCCGCGCAGGCCCTCGGGGAGGGTGGCGTACCAGCGGCGGTAGTCGGCGGCGGGGATCCGGACGGGGTTACGGGCGAGCTGGTCCTCCGTCAGCCAGTCCTGGTCGTAGCCCCCGGCCGCGATCAGGGCGTGGATCAGCGCGTCGCCCTCGTGGCTGTCGTCGCCCTCGGCCGGGGTCAGGCCGGGCAGCGCGGCCGGGCCGTCCACGGGCCCGATGTCCCAGCCCTCGGCGCGCAGCCGGGTGAGCAGCCGCACGGCGCTGGCGGGGGTGTCCAGGCCGACCGCGTTGCCGACCCGGGCGTGCTTGGTCGGGTAGGCGGACAGCACCAGCGCGAGCCGGCGCTCGGCCGGCGGGATGTGCCGCAGCCGGGCGTGCCGGACGGCGATGCCGGCGACCCGGGCGGCGCGCTCGGGGTCGGCGGCGTAGACGGTGAGGCCGTCCTCGTCCAGCTCCTTGAAGGAGAACGGGACGGTGATCAGGCGGCCGTCGAACTCGGGCACGGCGACCTGGGTGGCGGTGTCCAGCGGGGAGAGGCCGTCGTCGCTGGCCTCCCAGGCGGCGCGCGACCAGGTGAGGCAGAGTGCCTGGAGGATCGGGCGGTCCAGGGCGGCGAGCGCGCCCGCGTCCCAGGCCTCCTCGTCGCCGCCGGCCGAGGCGTCGGCCGGGCGGGTGCCGCCGGCGGCGAGCACCGTGGTGATGATCGCGTCGGCCTTGCCCAGCTCGGCGAGCAGCTCGGGCTCGGCGCCGCGCAGCGAGGAGCAGTACAGCGGGCGGGCGCGGGCGCCCTTGTCCTCGATGGCCCGGCAGAGCGTCTCGACGAAGGCGGTGTTGCCGCTCATGTGGTGGGCGCGGTAGTACAGCACCGCGATGACCGGGCCGTCGGCGTTCTCGGCGGGCGCGGTGCGCTCCAGCGGGCCCCACTCGGGGGCGGAGGCGGGGGCGGCGAACCCGTGGCCGGTGAGCAGCACGGTGTCCGAGAGGAAGGCGCCGAGCTCGGCCAGGTTGGCCGGGCCGCCGTGCGCGAGGTAGGCGTGCGCCTCGGCGGCGATGCCGGCCGGGACGGTGGAGAGCTCCATCAGCTGGGCGTCGGGGGCCTGTTCGCCGGTGAGCACGATGACCGGGCGGGGGCCGGCCAGCAGCGCGTCCAGGCCCTCCTGCCAGGCCCGGCGGCCGCCGAGCAGGCGGACCACCACGAGGTCGGTGCCCTCGGTGAGGGCGGGCAGGTCGTCGGCGGTGAGTCGGGCGGGGTTGCCCAGGCGGTAGCGCACCGGGCCCTCGCTGGCGCGGGCGCTGAGCAGGTCGGTGTCGGAGGTCGACAGGAGCAGGATCATGCGGCGGCCCTCCAGGCCTGGTGGGTGCCCCGGGCCGAAGGGCCTGCCGGGGTGTGGGCCTCGCTCGTCCGGGCGGTGGCCGCGGAGTGGTCGCGGGCAGGGGGGAAGAGCGGGCGGGCAGCGCCGGGCGGGGGCACGGGCATGCGGGAGCGCATAGGTCGAGCCTTCCTCGGGGTCCGCGCCCCGTGGGGGTCCCCCCGGCCGGAGACCGGGGGAGGGTGGAGGACGGCAGGAGTTCCTGGCTCCCACGGGCGAACCGTGGTCACAGTGGCGGGACCGCACCGGGTTTGCACCGGTTTCCTCCCCTTTGCGCCGTCTCTGGCGTGAGCGGGCCCGCGAGGGCTCGCCCGGGAGCATAGTAGGTGCTGAGGGTGATCTACGGGACAGAGCGTCCGGTCGGATCATCGGTATGCTCGCCGCCATGTCACCGACCTCCGACCCCGCAGCTCCCGGGCCCGTCGTGCCCGACCGGGCGCGCGAGGACGCCTGCCCGGGGGCCCTTCGTCTACATACCGCCGATGACGGTGCGCTCGCCCGAGTCCGGCTGCCGGGTGGTCTGCTGACGCTCGATCAGGTGGTCACGCTGGCCGAGGCCGCCGAGCTGCTCGGCGACGGGCACCTGGAGACCACCTCGCGCGGCAACGTCCAGCTGCGCGGCCTGCCCGAGGACTGCGGCCTCGAACTCGGCACCCGGCTGCGGGCCGCCGGGCTGCTGCCCTCCGACCGTCACGAGCGGGTGCGCAACATCGTCGCCTCCCCGCTGTCCGGCGTGGACGGCAACGGCCGTGCGGACACCCGTACTTGGACCCGCGAGCTGGACACGGCGCTCTGTGCGGCCGACTGGTCGCCCGGACTGTCGGGCCGCTTCCTGTTCGCGCTCGACGACGGACGCGGCGACGTGGCCGGCCTCGACGCCGATGTGACGTTGATCGCAACGGCCGGCGGCGGCGCCCTGCTGCGGCTCGGACGGTCCGCCACCGCGCTGCGGGTGCCGGCCGGCCGGGAGGTGGAGTACGCGCTGCGGGCGGCCGAGGCGTTCCTCGAACTGCTGCGGGCGAGCGGCGTGCGGGCCTGGCGGATCCGGGAGGCCGACCCGGACGGCGCGCTGCTGGGCGCGCGGCTCGGCCTGGCGGCTCAGCCGCTGCCCGCTGAGCCGACGGCCGCTGGGCCGCTGCCCGCGGGGCCGCGCGGTTCGCGGTCCGGTGCGGGTGCGCTGCCCCGGCTCGGCGTGATCGAGGGGCCGGACGGCCGCTACGGGCTCTCGGTAGGCCTGCGCTTCGGCCGGGTCTCCGCCGCGCAGTGGCGACTGCTGGCCGAGGCGGGCCGCGCGGCCGGGACGGCCGCGGGCGACGGTGAGGGTGAGCTCCGGGTGACGCCGTGGCGTGGTGTGGTGATCCCCGCCCTGACCGCCGGCGCCGCCCGCGACCGGGCCGCCCGGCTGTCGGCGGCCGGCCTCGGCCTGGATCCCGGCTCCCCCTGGACGCTGGCGATGGCCTGCACCGGAACCCCCGGCTGCGCCAAGTCGCTGGCCGACGTCCGGGGCGAGGCCGCCCGGGCCCTCGAAGCGGCGGCGGCGGGCGGGCCGTCCGCCGCCCGCCTGCTCCCCGTGCACTGGTCCGGCTGCGAACGGCGCTGCGGCCACCCCCTCGGCGAGTGGGTGGACGTACTTGCCACCGGGGACGGGTACGAGGTCTCCGTCAGGCGTCCCCCGTCCACCACCGGCTCCCCAGATTCCCCGCAACGAGTGACAACGCAACAGATGGCCGAGGCAGTGGCCGAGGCCCGGAGGACCACGTGATCGAGTACGAGAAGGACGGCGCGGCCATCTACCGCGAGTCCTTTGCCACCATCCGGGCCGAGGCCGACCTCGTGGGGCTGCCCGCCGACGTCTCGCAGGTCGCCGTCCGCATGATCCACGCCTGCGGCATGGTCGACCTGGTCGAGGACCTGCTCTGGTCGCCCGGCGTGGTGGCCTCCGCCCGCAGGGCGCTGCGCGACGGTGCGCCGATCCTCTGCGATGTGTCGATGGTCGCCAGCGGTGTGACCCGCAAGCGGCTGCCGGCCGACAACGAGGTGATCTGCACCCTCTCCGACCCGTCGGTGCCCGGGCTCGCCGAGCGGATGGGCAACACCCGCAGCGCCGCGGCCATGGAGCTGTGGCTGCCCAGGCTGGAGGGCGCGGTGGTCGCCGTGGGCAACGCGCCCACCTCGCTGTTCCGGCTGCTGGAGATGATCGAGGCGGGCGCGCCGCGCCCGGCGGCGGTGATCGGTGTACCGGTCGGCTTCATCGGGGCCGCCGAGTCCAAGCAGGCCCTCGCCGAGCACCCGTCCGGCCTGGAGCACCTGGTGGTGCGGGGTCGGCGCGGTGGCAGCGCCATGGCGGCGGCGGCGATCAACGCGATTGCGAGCGAAGTAGAGTGACGGATCTTCAGCCATCGGCCACCGGCCGGCTCTACGGCGTGGGCCTCGGCCCCGGCGACCCCTCGCTGGTGACCGTCCGCGCCGCCGAACTCATCGGCAAGGCCGACGTGGTGGCGTACCACAGCGCCCGGCACGGCCGCTCGATCGCCCGCTCCATCGCCGAGCGCTACCTGACGGGTGGCCAGATCGAGGAGCAGCTCGTCTACCCCGTCACCACGGAGGCCACCGAGCACCCCGGCGGTTACCGCGGCGCGATCGACGAGTTCTACGAGGAGGCCGCCGCCCGGCTGGCCGCCCACCTGGACGCCGGGCGTGACGTGGTGGTGCTGGCCGAGGGCGACCCGCTCTTCTACGGCTCCTACCAGCACATGCACAAGCGCCTCGCGCACCGCTACCCCACCGAGGTGGTGCCCGGCGTGACCTCGGTCAGTGCGGCGGCCGCCCGCCTCGGCCGGCCCCTGGTGGAGGCCGAGGAGGTGCTGACGATCCTGCCCGGCACCCTGCCGGAGGAGGAGCTCGCCGCCCGCCTCGCGTCCACCGACTCCGCCGTGATCATGAAGCTCGGCCGGACCTTCCCCACCGTTCGCCGCGCCCTGGAGCGCGCCGGACGCCTCCAGGACGCCCAGTACGTCGAGCGGGCCACGATGGCCGCCGAGCGGACGGCGCCGTTGGCCGAGGTCGACCCGGAGAGCGTGCCGTACTTCTCGGTCGCGGTGCTGCCGAGCCGGATCGGGCTGCCCCCGCACGAGCCCGCGGCCGGCGACGCCACCGCAGGCGGTACGGGCGACGGTACCGGTGCCGGGCCGGGCGAGGTGGTCGTGATCGGCCTCGGCCCGGCCGGGCCGCTCTGGCTCACCCCCGAGGCGCGCGGTGAACTCGCCGCCGCCGACGACCTGGTGGGCTACACCACCTACATCGACCGGGTGCCCGTGCGGCCCGGCCAGCGCCGGCACGGCTCGGACAACAAGGTCGAGTCCGAGCGCGCCGAGTTCGCGTTGGACCTCGCCCGGCAGGGGCGGCGGGTCGCGGTCGTCTCCTCCGGTGACCCGGGCGTCTTCGCGATGGCCACCGCCGTGCTGGAGGTCGCCTGCGAGGAGCGGTACGGCGACGTGCCGGTCCGGATCGTCCCCGGTATGACCGCCGCGCACGCAGCCGCCTCCCGCGCCGGCGCCCCGCTCGGCCACGACTACGCCGTGGTCTCGCTCTCCGACCGGCTCAAGCCGTGGGAGGTCGTGGCCCGGCGCCTGCGCGCCGCCGCCTCCGCCGACCTGGTCCTCGCCCTCTACAACCCGGGCTCGCAGTCCCGCACCACCCAGGTCGGCCTGGCCCGGGACCTGCTGCTGGAGCATCGCGCCCCGGACACCCCCGTGGTGATGGCCCGTGACGTCGGCGGCCCCACCGAGCGCGTCCGTACGGTCCGCCTGGCCGAGCTCGACCCCGCCGAGGTCGACATGCGCACCATCCTGCTCATCGGCTCCTCCCAGACCCGGGCCGTCCGCCGCGGCAACGGCACCGAGGTCGTCTGGACCCCGCGCCGCTACCCGGAGGTCTGAGACCCCACCCGGGCGGAGTGGGAAGTCGGCCCGGCCGACTTCCCACTCCACCCGGGCCGGGCGGCCGACGGACCGGCCTGGAAGGAAGGCGACTTCTGCCGGCTCGGGCCGGCCTCGCCGCCGGGGTGCCACAGCCACCACGGCTCCGCCGGCTGCGGCGGGCTCAGCGCACGGGCTCAGTGCACGGGGCTCAGTGTCACCACGGCGGTGACGCCGCCGGTGGCCTGGAGCACATCGGTGCCGCTGTCCAGCAGGGCGGCGTCGAAACGGGTGAGGGCGACGCCCGCCTTGTCCAGGGACGCACCGCCGGCCAGGCAGACCAGCAGGACGGCCGCGCCCTCGGGGACGGTGACCTCGCGCCGGTCGTCGGCCATCGCGATCTCGGCCGTCGCCCGGCCGCGGCGGGTCATCACATTGAAGTCGATCGCCGGGCCGCCCAGCAGCCGGCAGCCGGTGTCGGCCTCGCCCGGGAAGGCGAAGGGACGGTACGGCTCGGCGATGGCGTGCTCGGTGCCCGCGACGGTCAGGGCCATGCCCGCGCCGTCGACCAGGGTGATCACCCGGTCCACCCCGGGGAACGCCGAGAACGGGCCGCCCTGGTCGACGTCCGCCAGGCTCACCCGCCAGTCGAAGTCGGCGAGCCCCGCACCGGCGGGTGCGCCCGCCACCTCCCGGGTGACGCCGCCACCGTTGAGCCACGCCGTGGCGGGCCGCTCGCCCGCCCGCAGTACCTGAACCGCCATGCCCTACCTCGTCCCGCTCGGCCAGTCCGGCCCCGTATGGGTCGGGACGGATCCTCCCATGCCGGGCGGTGTCACCGGGCCGTGTACTCCACCGCCACGGTGAGCAGGGCGAGAGCGCCGAGGACCAGGCCCAGCGTGGTGCGCCCGCTCGCGGACAGGGCGAGCGCGGCAAGGCCGAACACCGCGAGCTTGATGACGATCCGGGCGGGGACCGGCAGCTCGTACCTGGGGCCGCCGCCGGCCAGGAACAGTCCCCACACCACACCGGCGAGCACCGGGGCGCCGATGGCGAGCAGGGTCTTGCCGACCGGGCCGCGGCCGGTGTGGATGCCCCAGTAGCAGAGGGCGGCGAGCATCCCGATCTCCAGGGCGAAGGCCAGCGCGGCGTTGGCGACCGTCAGCGGGGTCCAGCCCCCTGCGCCGCCGGGGGAGGCGGAGGCCCTCATCCCGACACCGCCGTTCTGGCACCGGGCGGATCGGCGCACGGCAGGCCGGCACCCGGCGGGTCGGCGAGCGGCCGGCGGGGGAGGCGGTACGGTAACGGCGTCAGCATGGCTGTCCTCCGGGGGCTTCTGCGGCCGATGGCACCCGATCGCACCCGATGGTGCAAACGGGCCGTGCGGTAAGGGTGTTGCCCGGTGGCCGGGAGTCTGACAGCGTGGGCCCCCGGCGGCAAGCCCTGGTTCGCGTGCCGGGCGGGGCGCCGAAGGCGGAGCGGTACCGCGGCGCGGGCCGAGCGGAGCCCGGACGGAGGCCGACCGGGAACGGGTGGACCCGCGCCGGTTTTGTTCATTACGGGCACAAAAGCGAGAATGGGCGGGTGCAGCACACACCGACAAGCCCGAACCCCGGCCCGGACACCCCGCGCAGGGCGGCCCCCGACCGTGGCCGCACACTGCTGGGCCCGGCCCTGTCGCTGATCCACACCGGGCAGGCGCCCACGCGCTCGGCGCTGACCAGAGCGCTGGACGTGACCCGGGCGACGGCCGGCGCGGTCGCGGGGGAGCTGGAGGCGCTCGGGCTGATCACCGTCGACTCGCGCCCGGCCGGGGGAGGCCGCGGGCGGCCCTCGCACCGCCTGGCCGTCGACCCGGCGGGGCCGGTGGTCATCGCGGGGCAGATCCACGCGGACGGCCTGAGCGTGGCGCTGGCCGGCCTCGGCGGTGTGCTGGAGCAGCCGCTCCACCTGCCGCTGCCGGCGGCCACCGATCCCGTCCGGATGCTGCGCGCGGTCGCCGAGGCCGGGGCCGGGCTGGCCCGTGCCACGACCAGGCGCTGCCTGGGCACCGCCCTCGCCCTGCCCAACCCCGTCACCGAGCCGGACGGCACCGCGCTCGCCGCGCTGCACTTCGCCTGGCCGAGCGGCACGCCGGTCGCCGACCTCTTCGACGTCGAGGTGCGCCGCGCCGACCACGGCCCGCGCGCGTTGGTGCCCATGCCGAACGCGATCGCCAACGACGCCAACCTGGGCGCACTCGCCGAGTACCGGCACGGCGCCGGCAAGGGAGCGCGGCACCTGCTGCTGGTGACCTCCGGCCACCGGGGTGTCGGCGGCGCGCTGGTCATCGACGGCCGGCTGCACACCGGCAGCGCCGGGCTGGCCCTGGAGGTGGGGCATCTGACGGTCGATCCGCAGGGCCGGCCCTGCCAGTGCGGCAACCGGGGCTGCCTCAACTCGGAGACCGACCCGGACGCCCTGTTCGCCGCCGCCGGGATCACGCCCGACCCCGGCCGGCCGCTGCTGGAGCAGGCCCGCGAGCTGACCCGGGCCGCCGCGCACGACCCGCGCGCCCGGGCCGCCGTCGAGCACGTCATCGACCGGCTCGGCCTCGGCCTGGCAGGCGTGGCCAACATCCTCAACCCGGACCGGGTGGTCCTCAGCGGCCTGCATCTCGACCTGCTGGAGGCCGCCCCCGAGCGGCTGCGGGCCGTGGTCGCGGAGCGGAGTCTGTGGGGGCGCAGCGGGCGGGTGCCGATCGTGGGCGCGGGCCTGGACCACGGGGCGCTGGTCGGCGCGGCGGAGCTCGCCTGGCGGCCGTACCTGGCGGACCCCCGGTCGGTGCCGGTGGGCTGACGGGCCGCGCTTCGCTCGCGCGCCCGTCGCGGCGCGGGGCGCGGGGCGGGGAGACGGGAAGCCGGCGGCTGGTCGGGGGAGCGCGGTGATAAGCGGAAGCTGGAGCTCCACTAATCGTAACTTATTGTAGTCGTTTGTTACACTCGGTGCGGGAGTGAAGCATGTGACGGACGTGCCCCCAGCGAGGAGAGTTGCGATGACCGCGCAGACCATCGACGAGGACCGTTCGGACGCCGCGTACCGCAGCTGGCTCAAGGAGGCGGTGCGCCGGGTCCAGGCCGACGCCAACCGCTCCGCCGACACCCACCTGCTGCGCTTCCCGCTCCCCACGGACTGGGGGATCGACCTCTACCTCAAGGACGAGTCCACCCACCCGACCGGCAGCCTCAAGCACCGCCTGGCCCGCTCGCTCTTCCTCTACGGGCTCTGCAACGGCTGGATCCGCCCCGGGAAGCCCGTGATCGAGGCCTCCAGCGGCTCGACCGCCGTCTCGGAGGCGTACTTCGCCGGCCTGATCGGCGTGCCGTTCATCGCCGTCATGGCCAAGACCACCAGCCAGGCGAAGATCGACCTGATCGAGTTCCACGGCGGCAGCTGTCACCTGGTGGACAACCCGCACGAGGTGTACGAGGTCTCGGCCCGCCTGGCCGAGGAGACCGGCGGCCACTACATGGACCAGTTCACCTACGCCGAGCGGGCCACCGACTGGCGGGGCAACAACAACATCGCCGAGTCGATCTTCGCCCAGCTGCGCCTGGAACCCCACCCGGAACCCGCCTGGATCGTCGCCACGGCGGGCACCGGCGGCACCTCCGCGACCATCGCCCGGTACGTCCGCTACTCGCAGCACGACACCCGGATCTGCGTCGCCGACCCGGAGAACTCCTGCTTCTTCCAGGGCTGGGTCGAGCACGACCCGGACGCCGCCTGCGCGAGCGGCTCGCGGATCGAGGGCATCGGCCGCCCCCGGATGGAGCCCAGCTTCGTACCCGGCGCGATCGACCGGATGATGAAGGTCCCGGACGCGGCCTCGATCGCCTCCGTGCACCTGCTGGAGCAGCGGCTCGGCAAGAAGGCCGGCGCCTCCACCGGGACGGGGCTGTGGAGCGCGCTGAAGATCGTCGCCGAGATGCGCGCGGCGGGCGAGCGGGGCAGCGTCGTGACCCTGATCTGCGACCCGGGCGACCGCTACCTCGACAAGTACTACTCGGACGAGTGGCTGGCGGAGCAGGGCATCGACGTCGACCCGTACCGCCGGCACCTGGAGGCCTTCCTGGCGGGCGAGGCCTGGACGGGCTGAGCCACCGACACCCCGTCCGGGGGGAGTGGGAAGTCGCCCCGGGGGCGACTTCCCACCCCCCGGACGCGTGTCTCCCCGGCGTGATCAGACCCGCAGGCCCGGGGTGGGGTGGGAGCCGGCACCCGGGGCACCGGCCGGTGCGGCCTCGCCGGCCGTGGTGGTGCGCTCGGTGAGCAGCAGCGCGGCGGTCGTGAGGACCACGGCCGCCGTGAGGCCGTGCACCCCGTACGCGGTGGCGGCCGAGCCGCCGTGGCTCAGCACGATGACCGCGTCGCCGAGCGGGGTGAGGGCCTCCAGTAGTAGGGCCCAGCCCAGGGCGCGGCGCTGTCCGGTGGCGAGCAGGGCGAGCGGCACCAGGCCCGAGACCAGGTCGCGGATGCCCTTGAGGTTGAGGAAGCCGTCGCCGTCGCCGTGCGGCCAGGCCGGCAGGCCGAAGTTCGGTGCCATGCCGGCGGGCGCCAGCAGGTAGCCGATGCCGACGTAGCCGATGCCGAGGGCGATCAGGACGGTGAGGCCGCTCGCGATCCTGCGCTTGATGGTGCTGGACATGGAGATCCCCCTACTGCGGCGAATGGTGCGCTGAAGGTCCTAGCGGTGCTAGGCATGGGAATGACGCTAGCGCGAATGCCGCTCCGCTGTCTAGCGCTGCTAGAATCCGGATCGTGTCCATCCAGGAGCGCCGAGAGCGCGAGCGAGCCCACCGTCATCAGCTGATCATCAGCTCGGCCCGCGGCCTGGCCGAGGCCGAGGGCTGGGAGGCCGTCACCACCCGCCGGCTGGCCGAGCGGATCGAGTACAGCCAGCCCGTCCTGTACAGCCACTTCGCGGGCAAGGACGCCATCGTCGCCGCCGTGGCCGTGGAGGGCTTCGCCGAACTCGCCACCGTCCTCGGCGCGGCCCGGGCGGGCGCGGCCGGCCCGGAGGGGGCCTTCACCGCGATGGCACGCGCGTACGCCGACTTCGCGTTCGCCAACCCGGCGCTCTACGACGCCATGTTCACGATGGCCAGTGACCTGCCGTTCGGGCAGCCGGACGCCCCGGTGCCGTTGAAGGCCGCCTTCGGCGAGCTGGCCGAGGTCTCGGCGGGGGTGGCGGGGTGTCAGAACCCGGAGACCTTCACCGAGGTGGTCTGGGCGGCTCTGCACGGCCTGGTACTGCTCACCCGGGGCGGGCGGCTGCGGCCGGAGCTCCAGGAGCAGCGCTTCGAACTGGTCGTCAACCGGATGCTGGGCGGGCGCGCGGGCTGAGCCCCGGGCCGGCGGGAGCCCGGCGCCGGCGAGCGCCCAGGCCGGCCCGAACCGGCCGGCCCGGTTCGGGCCCGGCCGGCCTCAGGCCAGGACGAGCTCGCGCACCTGCTCCCGCGCCGCCTCGGCGGCCTCCGGTGGCATGGCGGCATCGGTGAACCAGGTGTCCACCTCGTCGAGTCCGGCGAAGCTGGACAGCCCGACCACGCCCCACTTGGTGTGGTCCGCGACCACCAGGACGCGGCGCGCCGAGGCGATGAACCGGCGGTCGGTCTCGGCCTCCGCGAGGTTCGGGGTGCTGAGCCCGGCCCCGGTGGAGAGCCCGTGGACGCCGAGGAAGAGCAGGTCGAAGCGGAGCGAGCGGATGGCGGCGTCCGCCACCGGACCGACCAGCGCGTCCGACACCGTGCGCACCCCGCCGGTCAGCACCACCGTCGCCCCGGCGCCGTCGCCCCGCCGGCGGGCCCGCTCGAAGACGTCCGCGACCGGGATGGAGTTGGTGACCACCGTCAGCCGCTCCACGCCGGTCAGCCGGCGGGCCAGGGCGTGCGTGGTCGTCCCGCCGGAGAGCGCGATCGCCGAGCCCGGGTGGACGAGCGCGGCGGCGGCCCGGGCGATCGCCTCCTTCGCGGGCAGCTCCAGCGCGGACTTCGCCTCGAAGCCGGGTTCGTGGGTGCGGGCCGCCTCGGCCCGGACCGCCCCGCCGTGCACCTTCTCGATCATGCCGGTCCTGGCCAGCGCGTCCAGGTCGCGCCGTACGGTCATGTCCGAGACGTTCAGTTGCCGGGTGAGCTCGTTGACCCGCACGCCGCCACGCCGGCGCACCTCGTCCAGGATCAGCGCGCGCCGCTGCTCGGCCAGCAGGTTGCCGTTGTCGGACACGTCTACGGCCCTGCCTCTCGCCACTCGGGTCATCCGCACTCGGATCGTCCGTCGACCCATCCTCGCACGGGTGTTCAGCGCCCGGTCGCCGGGCGCGAGGACGCGGGGACGACCGCCGTACCCGTCAGTAAGCCGGTCATACCGGGCCAACGGCCGGCGGCCCACGGACGGTTCCCGGGGCGCGGCCCGCCGGCTACGCGCCCCCGGCCCCCGGCAGGTCCGCCGGGACCAGCAGCTGGAGCTCCTCGGTGGACGGGTCGGCGAGGTGCGCGACCCGCATCGCGTGCCGCTCGACCATCGTCTCGAACACCTGGCGTGCGGTGCGCCCGTTGCCGAAGCCGGGCCCGCGCTCCAGGCCGGCGAAGTGGTCGAGCAGCGCGCCCTCGGTGGCCTCCGCCAGCGCGTACTCGTGCTCCTCGCACTGGGAGCGGGCGATCTCCAGCAGCTCGTCGGCGGTGTAGTCGGGGAAGGTGATGGTGCGCGAGAAGCGCGAGGAGACCCCGGGGTTGGTGGTGAGGAAGCGCTCCATCTCCAGGGTGTAGCCGGCCACGATCACCACCACCTCGTCCCGGTGGTCCTCCATCAGCTTCACCAGGGTGTCGATCGCCTCCCGCCCGAAGTCCCGCGCGCCGTCCTCGGGGGCGAGCGCGTACGCCTCGTCGATGAAGAGCACCCCGCCGCGTGCCCGGTCGAAGGCGGCGGCGGTGCGGATCGCGGTGGAGCCGATGTGCTCGCCCACCAGGTCGACCCTGGCCACCTCCACCAGGTGCCCGCGCTGGAGCACCCCGAGCGAGGCCAGGATCTCGCCGTACAGCCGGGCCACGGTGGTCTTGCCGGTGCCCGGGGCGCCGGTGAAGACCAGGTGGCGGCGGAGCGAGGGGGCCTTCAGCCCGGCCTGCCGGCGGCGGCGGCCGACCGCGATCAGGTCGATCAGGGTGCGCACCTCCTGCTTGACCGTCGCCAGGCCCACCAGCGCGTCCAGCTCGGCGAGCGCCTCGTCGGCGGGGCGGCAGTCCGGGATCGCGGTGATCTGCGCCGATGCCGGGGGCTGGACCGCTGCCGCGGCCGGGACGGCCGTCGCCGGTGCGGCGCTGGTGAGCAGGGCGGTGCGGGGGGCCGGTACGTCCAGTGCCGGGGAGGGCGCGACGTCGTCGGAGGTGCAGTGCTCGACCACCGGGCCGGGCTCGGAGAACTCGTAGCCGGCGCGCTGGTTCTGCTCGGCCCGGCAGCGGGTCAGCTCGGTGCGGCAGCCGTCGATGATGTGGAAGCCGAAGCCCTTGCCGTGCGAGACCCGGCAGTCCTCGAAGGTGCCGCGCCCCTGGGCCGAGACGTAGACGGCGGCCTCGGCGCTCTCGCGCACCGTGCACTCGCGCAGCACCGGGTCGGCGCCCTTGGTGACGATCACACCGGTGGCGACCTCGGAGATCTCACAGCCGGTCAGCAGGCCGCCGCTGCCGTGGTCGCGGAACCACAGGCCGGTGCCGGCCTCACGGACCTTGCAGCCGGTCAGCGCCACCGTGGCGCCGCCGCTGACCGAGACCGCCGAGCTGCGGATCCGGCTGAACGAGCAGTCCCGCGCGGTGGCGTTGGACTCCCGGTCGAGCACGAACAGGGCGTCCGGCAGGTCGTACAGCGAGCAGTCGGCCAGGGTGAGCCGGGCGCCGTCGCTGACCCAGAGCGCGGGGTAGTCCCCGTTGCTGCCGTGGATCTCGCAGCCCTCGGCCTCGGCCGTGGTGCCGAGGTCCCAGACGGAGAGGGCCCCGCGTCCGAAGTCCCGTACGGTGCTGTTCGACAGGATGAGCCGGGCCCTGCCGCGCAGGTCGGCGCCGTTCTCCGGCAGGTCGTGCACCCGGCAGCCGGTGAGCGTCAGCTCGGCCTCGGTGTCGAGGGTGATGCCGTTGCCGGTGACCCGGTGGATCTCGCAGTCGGTGAGGTGCCCGCCGGCCTGGGCCTCGGCCTGCACCCCGCTGCCCCGGATCTCGTAGATCTCGCAGCCCGTCAGTTCGGCCGCGCTGCCCGGGTCGGTCAGCAGGACGCCGGCGCCGGCGGCGTGGTGCAGCCGGCAGCGGGCCAGGGCGGCGGTGGCGCCGCCGAGCACCGCCAGCCCGGCCTGACCGGCCGCGGCCACCTCGCAGTCCTCGAAGGCGGCGGCGGTGCCGGGCCCGCGCAGCCGCAGGCCGAGGCCGGCCGGATTGCTCACCACACAGCCGCGCAGGGTCGGGCGGGCGCCGTCGGCCACCTCCACGCCGGTCGCCGAGCGGGTGTCCACCCGGCAGCCGCTCAGCGCGGGCGTGGCCTGCGGGCCGGTGACCAGCACGGCCGGGGCCGAGCTGTCGTTGCCCTCGATGACCAGGTCGCGCACGGTGGCGGCGGCCGTGAGGGTCAGCGGCACACCGGAGGGCGCCTCGATCCGGACGGTGCCCGGACCTTCGGCCGGGACGAGTGTGACGGCCTTGTCGAGCAGCAGGTTCTCGCGGAACGTCCCCGGCCGGACGGTCACGGTGTCGCCCGCCTCGGCGGCCGCCAGGGCCTCCCCGAGCGTGTCGTACTCCCCGGCGCGCCGCCGCCAGCGGGAAGCGCTGTCCTGTGTGACCCGGACCCTGTGCTCAGCCATGACGGTCTGCCATCCCCACCTTCGTCGAGCCGGTAGCGCTGCCGCCCACCGTAGCGCGCCCGCGCCCCGCTCCCACGCCGCTCGCCCCGGCCGGCCACCCCGGCCGGTGGCCGCTCCGCTGTCTCAACGAGCGCGCGGACCTCCGGTTCCGGCCCGCGGCCCGCAGCCGGGCCGCATGTGCTCAGGCCGGTGCGTTCTCGGGCCAGCCGGGGCCGGTCTCCAGTACCGTCACCTCGTCACCCAGGCGCACGGTGCCGAGCACATCGCCCGTCACGCCCTCGGGGCGCTCGGGAATCAGATTCTGCCCGAAGGCGGCCTTCTTGAGCAGCCGGTGGTGCCTGGCCAGCGTACGCAGCGGCTCGGGGCCGCGGCGCTCGCCGCTCTCCTGGTCGGTGGTGGTGACCACGCAGCGGCCGCAGGGCTTGACCACCCGGAAGGTCAGCGCGCCGACCCGGATCCGGCTCCAGGTGTCCTCCGCCCACGGCTCGGTGCCGCTGACCACCAGGTTCGGGCGGAAGCGGTCCATCGGCAGCACCTCGTGGCCCTCCGGGTGCGCCGCGGCGATCAGGGCGTTCAGCTCGTCCAGCGAGGCGGTCGTGGTGAGCAGCAGCGGGAACCCGTCCGCCATCGACACGGTGTCCCCGGGGGCGGCGAACTCGGGGTCGGCGGCCCGGGCCAGCGGGTCGTCCAGGTACACCAGCCGGTAGTCGCCGAGACGCTCGGCGATCCACAGGCGGGCCTCCTTGACGGCCTCGGCGGCCGGGAAGCGGGTGCCCCACACCTCGACCCCGGCGATCGGGTCGTGGCGGGCCACGGACGGCTGCGGCACCTCGATCCGGGAGCCGTCGGGAGCCGTGAGGGTGAGCGTGCCGTCGGCGGCCGTCTCCGCGCGGAACTGCCCGAGCGTGGGCTCCTCGCGCTGGCTGACGAACCGTCCGGCGGCATCGACGAACATCCAGCGCCGGTCGCCGGCCAGGCCCCAGGGCTCGACCCGGGCACTGTCCGGGCACAGCCGGTAGGTGGACTTGACGGGGTAGACGTGGAGTCCGCTCAGCAGTGGCATACCTCCATCCTGCCAGCGCCGGCGGGGTGCCGGGGTGCTGGGGCGGTGCTCCGGCACGGGGCGCCGCCCGGTGGAACGCGCACGGACCGCCCGGACGCCGTGCTGCGGCGGTCCGGGCGGTCCGTGGATGACCCGTTTCTCCGTACGCCCGGCAGCCGACGCGCCGGGTGGTGCTCAGGTGGTGCGGGTTCTGCCGGTCAGGCTGGGAATCAGTAGGCCTGCCCCTGCTGCTGGTAGCCGGGCTGGGCGTACTGGCCCTGCTCGCCGTACGGTGCCGGGCGCTGCGGTTGCATCGGACGCACCGGCGCGACCGGGCTGACGGCCGGGCGCAGCTGGTTGCCGCCGAAGCTCTGGTCGGCCTGGCCCTGGAAGCCCTGACCACCGGGGGTCTGCCCCTGGAAGCCTTGGAATCCCTGGCTCTGCTGGCCGCCGAAGCTCTGCGCGCCGAACGACTGGCCGCCGACGCCCTGCGGTGCGGCCACGAAGGTGTTCTGGCCGCCGAAGCTCTGGCCGCCGGACTGGTAGGCCGGCGCGGCCTGCGACTGCGGGAAGCCGGCCATCGGCGTCTGCGGCCGGAAGGGCTGCGGCTGGCCGCCGTAGCCGGGCACCGGTGGCTGGGGGGCCGAGGCGTAGACCGGTGCGGGCTGCGCCGGGATGTAGGTGGCTGGCCCGGTGGCCGGGCTGCTGCTCGGGCCGGGGCCGAGGGCGAGCCGGGCCGGCGGCAGCGCGGGCAGGTTGCTGCCGGCGCTCTCGTACCCGGAGGAGTACCGGTTCTCGTAGGCCGGGGCGAGGCCCGAGCCGTAGCCGGCGGACATGGCCGGTGGCAGCGCCGCCGGCACGTTGATCGGCGCGATCTGCGGGACACCGCGTTCTGCGACAAGGCTGTCGTAGATGGGCGTGCCGGAGGAGAAGGACGGAGAGGGGTAGCCGACTCCGTCGTAGGAGCGGGGCGAGGTCATGGGGCATACGGTAAGCCCACAATGTGCCTGCTGAGGAGAGTGGGAGGCGGGGTAGTTCGAGTGTTTACACAGTCTTCGCTCGAACATAAGGTTCGAAAGTAGTAAGAACAGACATTTCGGCGGCAAGATCGGGCCATTTGTAACGGAAGGGGAACCGCCCGAGGATGCGATCGAGAACCCGAGTGGGCTACTCGAACACGAATCGGTCGGTGCGGCGGGAGCGCACGCCCTGGCGGCCGCCGTTCTCACCCCATCCGGTGGGGCGTGCGAACGACGCGGGCGAGCCCCCGCCCGGCGACCCGGGCGGGGGCTTGGTGAGGCGTGCTCACCGGCTCTGCAGCGTCTGCGAGGGGAAGCCGGTACGGCCGGTCAGCTCCGAGGTGCAGAAGGAGCAGCGCACGGCCGCGGCCGGGATCGCGCTCAGGCACTCCGGGCAGTCGGCCTTGGCCACCGGCGCCGGCTTCGCGGACTCGAAGCGCTCCTGGAGCCTGCCGACCGGCACCACCACCGCGAAGTAGATCACCGCGGCCACCAGCACGAAGCTGATCAGCGCGTTCACGAACACGCCGTACGGGAAGCTGGTGCCGGCGATCTCGAAGGTCCGCGCGGTGAAGTCCCCGACGGCCCCGGTGGCGACACCGACCAGCGGGGTCAGGAAGGCCGTGACGAACCCCGTCACCACGGCGGTGAACGCCGCGCCGATCACGATGCCGACCGCCAGGTCCACCACGTTCCCGCGCAGCAGGAAGCTGCGGAATCCCTTGAACACCGGACTGACTCCAAATCCGTGCGGGGCCGGCCCGGCCCGGAGGGGCGGCGGCCTGCCGAGGGTGGAGGCCCCGGCCCCCGGCCGGACATCCTGCCCACCCAACGGGGTCGCGGTCCAACCCCGTTCACCCGAATCGCGCAATATGCGTACCGGCTGCCGGGGGCCGGATCGACGGGCGCGGGCTCAGACCCCGGCGGCGCGCAGACGGTGCGCATACGGGTGGATCCGCAGCACGGCGTCGGCGATCCGGCCCACCACCCGCTCGTCCATGTGCGACCAGAGCGGCAGCGTCAGCACGGACCCGGCCAGCCGGTCCGTGCGCGGCAGCGCGTGAGCCTGGCCGAGGTGCGCGTACGCCCGCTGGCGCTGCACCGGAGGGTGGAAGTAGCGGCGGGAGTCGATCCCCTCGGCCCCGAGCGCCCGGCCGAGCTCGGGCGCGCCGAGACCGAACACCTCCTCGTCCACGATGAGCGTGAGGTCCTTGAAGGTCGACACGTCACCGGCCTCCGGCAGGGCCGGCCGCAGCCCCGGCAGCCCCGCCACCCGCCGCGCGAAGTCCGTGGCCAGCGCCCCGCGGTGCGCCACCCGCTCGGGCAGCTCGGCCAGCCAGTTCAGGCCCACGGCGGCGTGCAGCTCGCTCATCCGGGCGTTCAGCCCGGGGAAGAGCGTGTCGTAGTCCCCCGGGTTCCCGTAGTCACGGGCGGTGCGCAGCCGCTCGGCGAGCGCGGCGTCCCTGGTCGCCACCAGGCCGCCCTCCCCGGCCACCGCGACCTTGGTCGGGCTCATCGAGAACACCTCGGCGAGCCCGAAGCCGCCCACCGGCACCCCGCGCCGGCGGCTGCCCAGGCCGTGCGCCGCGTCGTACACCAGCGGCACCCCGGCCTCGTCCGCCACCTCCTGGAGCCGCTCCACCTGGCAGGGCGTGCCGTAGACGTGGGTGGCCATCAGGGCGGCAGGGCGGTCGGCGGCGGCCAGCCGGGCCGCGGCGTCCTCCGGGTCCAGGGTGACGTCCTGCTCGCGGGCCTCGGCGAACACCGGGGTGCCGCCGGCCCAGTGCGCGGCGTGCGCGGTGGCCGAGAAGGTGAAGCCGGGCATCACCACCGGCCGCCCGCCGCCCACCCCGGCGGCCTGGAGGACGAGCATCAGGCCGGCCGTGCAGTTGGACACCGCCACCACGTGCGGCACGTCCAGCAGTTCGGCCGCCCTCAGCTCCAGTTCGGCGACGGTCGGCCCGTTGGTCAGCTGCCCGCTGTCCAGCACGGTGGCGAGCCGCTCCAGCAGCGCCCGGCGGTCCGGCACCCGGACCCGGGTGAGCGGCAGGCCGTCGGGGAAGGCGGGCGTACCGCCGAGAGCGGCGGGAAGGGCAAGGGTGTCGGTCGTCATGCGGGTGGTCCCCCCTGGGTCGGTGACACTCCGTCGGGCCCCCGGCCGCCGCTGCGGACGGGGTGGATTTCGGGTGGGGCCGGGCGCAGGCCCCACTGGCCGGGCGCCACCCGCCACAGCGGCGGACCCCGCCGGCGCCGGGCGCCGGGCCGGGCGCCGGCCGAGGCGGGCACCACCAGCAGCACCAGCACCAGCGGCAGCACCTGGACGCGCTCGCGCGAGAGGATGCCCATGTTGTTGATGGTCGAGAAGGCCCAGCAGAACAGCAGCGTGTACACGGTGGCGAAGGCGACGTACGAGCGCCGCACGAAGAGCCGGGGCAGCCGCCGCAGGCGCGGCCAGGCCCGGATGAACATCACCAGCAGCGCGAAGCACTCCACCGACTGCACCAGGTTCTGGATGTTGGACGCCTCGAACGGGAACGGCCGGAACAGCACGCTGACCACCGCGACCGGCAGCCGGGCCGGGTTGAGCGCGAACTGCGGCGCGGGATCCTCGGGCGCGGCCGCGCTGATCACCGAGTTGCCCTGTGAGGTACGTCGCGAGGTCTCCGAGAGCACCTGGTTGACGGCGTCACCGCCGGTGCCGTCGGTGCCGAAGAAGCTGGAGACCTGCTGGAGCATCAGCAGCGCCATCACGGCCAGCACCACGGCCGTCAGCACGGTCCGCAGCGGCCCCAGCGCGCTGACCCGGTGGGGCCGCCCGCGCAGCACGTAGGCGACCATGAGCCCGGCCCCGGCCAGCGCGGTGACGTGCGGGCGGACCATCGCGGTGCCCAGCGAGCCGAGCGCGATGCAGGCGAAGGCGCCGAAGCGGCGCTCCAGCAGCTTGGCCACCCCGTACGTGGTCAGGCCCAGGCAGAACATCATCCAGGCGTCCTTGCCGATGCTGGAGGGCCAGAACAGCAGCGAGGGCAGGAAGAAGACCAGCTTGGCGTAGCGTCGGGAGTCCGCCTCCGGGAAGGCGATCTGCACCGCCCGCCAGAACAGCAGCAGGCCCCAGAAGCCGAGCCAGGAGAACACCAGGAAGCCGCCGACCAGCGAGGGGCCGGTGATCGCGTAGACCACGCCGGTGATGATGACGACGAAGCCGGTGCCGGCCACCTTCATGCCCAGGTCGTACTGGAGGGTGCCGGACAGCAGGTCGGTGTGGTCTAGGTACTCGGCGAGCCGGCTGCCCCGCTGGTGGTACATCTTGGCGTCGGCCGCGCCGCCGTAGAGCACGAACGCCATCAGATACCGCGGGAAGGCGCAGAACAGCTTGAGCGCCATCGCCAGCATCAGCAGCCGGAAGACGTCCCGCTCCGGGTTGGCGGCCGCGATCCGGGCGAGCACCGGCGTGCCGACGGCCATCAGGGCGGGCAGGATCAGCAGTGCGCCCCAGGTGTCGTAGGAGGTGTGCACCATGGCGAGCACGAAAACGGTGACGTAGCCCGTCACCAGGGCGCCCGCCAGCGCCGACGGCCAGGGCACCCGCCCGGCCAGAGCGGCGACGCCCGTACGCGCCACCGCCGCGGCCATCAGAAGACCTCCAGGTCACCGAGGCCGAACCGCCAGGAGCCGAGGGTGAATCCGGCGGGCAGCGGGCCGGTGGGGGTACGGGCGACCAGCGTCATCCCGGTGCGCGGGGCGGTCAGGTAGCCGCTGCTCAGCGCCGCCCCGGCGGCCTCGGTGCCGGGGGAGAGGTGGGTGGCGACATGGTCGCAGCCGCTGCGGGCGGCCTCGCGCAGCAGGGCGGCGGCGCTCGCCCGGTCGCCGGGGCGCACCAGGACGTCGGCGAGGGTGAACTCGGTGAGCGGGCCGCGCCGCCGGGGCCGCCCGAAGGCCAGGCCGGTGAGCTCGCCGCCCCGGTGGGTGGTGAGCACCCGGTAGTCCAGGCCGGGCGCGTCGCCGTAGCGCCAGCGCAGGAAGGCCGGGGTGCGGTGGGTGCCGGGCCGGGGGTCGGCGGCGTCGGCGGCGGCCCGCTCGCGCAAGAGCTCGGCGAGCTGCCCGCCCTCGTCCGCGGGCTGCCCGGCGAACCAGTCGGCGGCGGTGGGCAGCGGGCAGGCCACCGGCCCGGCGGGCCGGGCGGCCGGGCGGCGGGCCAGCGCGGCCCGGGCGCCCCGGGCGAAGGCCGCCGGGCGGGCCGGCCGGATCGCCACCGGCAGCCGGCCCAGGTCGCGCCAGCCCATCCTCAGATAGCCCGGCAGGCTGTTGCCGTTGGGCGTGTTGAAGACCAGCTCGGCGTCCCCGGCGACCTGCTGGAGGAGATCGAGGGTGAGCCGGCGGAAGACGCCCCGGCCCCGGAAGTCCGGGTGGGTGGCGGTGTCCACCGGCCGGACGGCGCGTACGGTGCGCCCGCCCGCCGCGTCCAGCCACTCCCAGCGCAGGAACAGCCGCACCCCCGCAGGCCGGCCCTCCACGGTCTCGGCGAGCAGGCCGGGGCTGGCGCCGAAGGGGTTCAGCCGGTGCTTCCAGTCGAAGAACTCCGCGCTGCGGGTGCCGGTCGGCCCGCCCGCCAGCGAGGCGGTCAGCAGCTCCAGGACGGCCGGGGTGTCGGCCGGCGCGAGCGGGCGGACGGTCAGTTCGGCGGGGGCGGGCAGGGCGCTCACGTCCGGCTCGGTTCCCTTCTGGTGGTCGGGAGGTGCGGGTGGATCGGTGGCGCCGGGGTGTGTGCGCGGCGTGCGCGGGCCGCAGGGTGCTCGCGGGCCGGGCGGTGGGTGCGTCCGGCGTGGGGTCAGCGCCGCAGGACCTGCTCGTACACCGCCTCGACGGCCAGCTGGGCGCCCGCCACGTCGAAGCTCCTGGAGCGCTCGCGGGCCGCCGCGCCCAGGCGTGCGCGCAGGGCCGGGTCCCCGACCAGTCGGGCCAGCGCGCCGCCCAGGGCCGCCGGATCGCCGGGGGGCACCAGGTAGCCCTGCCCGGCGTCGTCCAGCACCTCGGGCATGCCGCCGACCCGGGTGACCACGGCGGGCAGGCCGCTGGTCATCGCCTCCATCAGGGCCACCGGCAGGCCCTCCTGGCGGGAGCTGAGCGTGAAGACGTCCAGGCCCGGCAGCAGCGCGGGAACGTCCGGCCGGGAGCCGGCGAACACCACGTCCGGCAGGCCGAGTTCGGCGGCCCTCGCGCGCAGCCTGGCGTCCAGCGGGCCGGCGCCGATCAGCACCAGCCGGGCCAGCGGGTGGCTGCGGCGCAGGCCGGCGTACGCGGTGAGCAGGGTGTCCTGGTCCTTCTTGGGGGTGAGGTTGCCGACCGTCCCGATCACGACGGCGTCGGCGGGCAGGCCGAGCTCCGCCCGGGCCCTGGCCCGCGCGCCGGGCCCGCTCGGCGCGCCGGACAGGTCGGGCCCGTGGTGCACCACGTGCAGCCAGTCGCCCGGGCGCCGGCGCCCGGGCGGGATGGTGCGCCCGACGGCGTGCGAGACGGCGATCACGGCGTCGTTGCGGCGGTACGTCAGAGCGTTGGCCCAGCGGGTGGCGGCCCGATAGCGCTCCCAGACGTTGTGCTCGGTGTGCACCAGCCGGGGCCTGCGGGCATGCCCGGGGGCCAGCAGCCTGGCCGCGACGGCGGGCACCGGCATGTGGGTGTGCACCAGGCCGTAGCGGCGCTCGGCGAGCAGCCGGCGCAGCCGCCAGGGCCAGCGCGGGTCGGCCCGGCTGGCCGGGCCCCGGGAGGCCGGGGTGCCGGGCGGGCCGCCCAGGCAGTGCACCCGGATGCCCGCCGCCTCCAGCGCCGGCGCCAGCGCGTCCTTCCACGGCAGGACGTACGCGACCTCGATCTCGTAGCGTGAAGTGTCGGCGTGGCGGGCGCAGTTGACCAGCAGCTGTTCGGCGCCGCCGCGGCCGAGGCCCTTGGCCAGCCAGAGCACCCGGGTGCGCGCGGTCACCGCTCGTCCCCCTCGCGCAGGGCCGCCATGGGTGCGCCGTCCGGGCGGGGGTCGGCGTGGCGGGGGTCGGCGTTGCCGGGCTTCTCTTCGCGGGGCTGCCCTTCGCCGGGGTCCGCGTCGCCGGGCTTCGCGTCGCGTTCGAGGGCTTCGTCGCGGCGGGCCCGGCTGGGCGCTGCCCGGCCCGGGCCCGGCAGCGCCGGGGCGGCCGCCCCGGGCAGGGCGGCGGCCGGGCGGGCCCGGCCCCGGCCGAGCGCGGCGGGCAGGCCGGGGCGGGAGCCGCCGCGGCGCCGGCGCCCGGAGGGGCCGAGCGAGCCGAGCAGCGCCACCCCGGCCACCGGCACCCCGGTCCGCGCGAGCAACTCGCTGACCCGGTCCGCCTGTTCCGGGGTCACATTGCCCGCCCTGACGGTGACCAGCACCGCGTCGGCGTGCTGGACCAGGTCGTACGCGTCGTTGGCGTGCAGCAGCGGCGAGGTGTCGATCAGGATCAGGTCGGCGTACCGGCGCGCCCGGCGCAGCACCTCGCCGGCCCGCAGCACCAGCGCGGCCGGGTACGCGGTGGTGTTGCCGCCCGTGATCAGGCGTACGCCCGGCACGCCGGTGGGCCTGATCAGCTCGTCCGGCTCGCCGAGCTGTTCGCCGCTGAGCAGCTCGGCCATACCGGGGCCGCCGCCGAGGCCGAACGGCGCGTGCGCCTGCGGGTGGCGGAAGTCGCAGTCCAGCACCAGCACTTCGAGCCCGGTCTCGGCCAGCGCGGCCGCCAGGTTGGCCACCGTGGTGGTGCGGCCGTCCTGACTGCGGGCGGCCGCCACCAGTACGACGGCGCCCTCCTCCCCGGCGGGCCGCCGGGCGGCCGGCTCGGCGCGTTCGGGCCGCCCGGCACCGGCCGCCGGCAGGGCCAGTGCGGCGGGGCCGGTCAGCAGCAGGGTCGAGCGCAGCGAGCGGTAGGCCTCGGCGGCCGGGTCGGAGGGCCGGGCGACCACCAGCGGCTCGCGCAGCCGGCGCCGGCTGCGTGAGAGCTGCGGGATCTCGCCGATCACCGGCAGGTTGAAGGCCTCCTCCACGCCGTTGCGGGTGCGCAGCCGGGTGTCCATCCGGCTGAGCATCAGCGCGGCGACCACCCCGAGCGAGAGCCCGAGGCCCACCGCGAGGGCCAGGCGCATGCTCCGGCTGGGCGAGGTGAGCAGGTTGCCGCCGGCCTCCCTGGCGTCGATGCTGCCCCACTGCTGGATCGCGTCGGTCTGCGCGTAGTTCTGGAGCTTGCTGATCTCGCCGAGGGTGGAGGTGAGCGCGTTGAGCGAGGCCGTGAGCTTCGGCTGGAGCTTGGGCTGGTCGGCGGCGGAGGCGCGGCTGAACTGCTGCTGGAGCTGGTCGACCTGGGCCTGCTGGGTGGCGGCCTGGGCCTCCAGCCGTTTGATCGACTCGCCGGCGCTCCTGGCGGACTCCTCGCTGTAGCCCTTGACGGTGGCGGTGGCGAAGGCCGCGGCGAGGTCGGCGCAGGACTGCTGGGTGGGGCCGGTGGTGGTGAACACCAGCATCTCGGTGCTGACGGCGGCCACCGTACGGCGGGCCAGCAGGCCGGGGATGTCGGTGATCGCGAGCTGCTTGGCGACGGCGGTGGCGACGTCCGAACCCGAGGCGAAGGAGAGCACCTGGTCGGCCCGGACGGTGTCGGCGGCCCCTGCGACCGGCGTTATGGCCACCTTGCACTGCCACTTGGCGTTGTCCACGGTGTTGCCGGCCGGGGTGAGCACCCAGCCGACGGCGAGCGCGGCGAGCGTGCAGCCGACGAGCAGCCGCCAGTACCTGCGCAGGACGGTGAAGTGGTTTGCCGGTTCCACCGGTTGCTTCCCCTCGCGTTCGTGGTGCCGTGCTGCCGTGGAACTCCGGGGCGCCGGCCGCGCGTTCGCAGGCGGCCGGCTGACCGGTACGGTGCGGTGTCCCGGTGCTGTACGGCGTCCGGCTGCGGTGTGGCGCTCCGCCGCGGTCCGGCGGTCCGGTCCGGCGCCGGGCGCTGCCGGGTCGGTGCGCCGCCGGGTCGCCGGCGCGGCGGGTCAACGGACCGGGCCCGGTGGCCCGTTGATGGCCCGCGTACGGTGATCACTAGGCTGATGTCGCAACTCGGCCCCCCTGACGGCGCTGCCCTCCCCGGCCCGCGGCCCACGGCGGCCCTGGGCGGCGCTCCCCGCCGGCCCGAGCACGGCGGCCCCGCTTCCCGCCCGCGCCGCGCCGCCGGTCGGCCCGCCCCCATCGGCCTCCTGGTCCCTCAGCGATGCTTGCCCCCCGCGAGGTGCGGCGCAACCGCTTTGGCGATTCTGGGCGGCGTGTTGTGGCGTCGGCCGCCTCGGGCGGGGCCGGCCGCCGAGGCGCGTGGTGGCCGAAACCGGTGCCCGCGGGCCGCCGCCCGGCCGCTGCTCCGGCGCCGCCCGGTGCGCCGCCCGGCCGGACCCGGGTCGGCCCGGGTCGGCCCGGCTCGGGCCCGCTCAAGCCCCGTTCGGGCCCAGTTCAAGCCCGGCGCAGCCGCAGCGACCGCTCGTAGAACTCGACCATCTGGCCGGTGACATGATGCAGCGTGAAGCAGGTCAGGAAGCGCGCGCGGGCCGACTTGGCGCGGACCCCGGCGGCCGCCCGGTCGTCGAGCGTCTCGGCCAGCGCCGCCGCGAGCTCCTCGGGGCGCTCGGGCGTCACCAGGCGGGCATAGTCCTCCGAGCCGACCGTCTCGCGCAGCGCCGGCACGTCCGCGCAGACCAGCGGCACACCCACGCCCATCGCCTCCATCGCGGCGCTGCCCAGGCCCTCCCAGCGCGAGGGCACGGCGAAGGCGTCGGCGCAGGCCATCAGGTCGAAGACGTCCCCGCGCGCGCCGAGGAAGCGCACGTTCCCGGCCCGAGCGGCGAGCGCCCGCAGCCGCTCGGTCTCCGCCCCCTCGCTGCCGGCCAGCAGCAGCACCGCCTCGGGTGCGCCGCGCAGCACCCGAGGCCAGGCCTCCAGCAGCACGTCCAGGCCCTTCTGGTACTGCTGGCGGGCTGCCGCCAGCACCACCGGCACGTCCTCGTCGATGCCCAGCGCGGCCCGCACCTCGGCCCGCCGGGCGGGCGAGACGGTGCCCAGCAGCTCGGGGTCGCGCCCGCGCGGGACGACGTCGATCCGGTCCGGTGAGATCCGCAGCCGCCGGGCCATCGCCCCGGCCACGTGCCGGGTCAGCGCGTGGAAGCGGCGGGTGCCCTGCGCGGTCGCCGCGTCCACCGCCTGGGCGGCCCGCACCTTCCACGGGCTGAGGCCGCGGGCGTGCAGGTGCTCCGGGCCGTACGCGGAGTTGACCAGGCTGGAGACCACCGGGGTGCGGGCCGCCAGCGCGGCCGCGCGGCCCAGCACGTCCGATTCGTACAGGGTGGTGTGCACGAGGTCGGGGCGGCGCCGGCCGATCAGGCGGCGCAGGGCGTCGGCGGTGCGCCCCCGGCCGGCATGATGCACCCCGAACACCTCCGCGCCGGCGGCGGTCAGCTCGGGCTGGAAGCCGCCGGGCGACTCCCTGAGGTACGCGACGTCCAGCCGCACCCCCGAGCGCACCAGCTGCGGGGCCATCGCCACCAGACCCTGCTCGGCGCCGCCGACCCGGCTCACGCTGTCGATCACATAGAGCACATGCACGAGCCAACCCCCCGGCCATCCGGGGCGCGGCCGGCCTCCCGTGCCGGCTGGCGCCCTGACTGCCGATCAGCATCGCAGGTGCGGCACGCCGACCGCCAGGTGTTCGAACCGTCGGAGGGTGCCGTGGGGCCGGCGTGGGGCGGGGGCGCATTCCGGGCGCCCGTCTCATAGGCGGGCGCTCGGCGCGCGACCGTGCGCGGTACGGGCGCCCCGGGCGGCCTCGCCGAACGGGCGGTACGGTCGCGCGGCCTGTGCCAGGGTCGGTGCCATGCCAGACGAAGCGTCAGCAACGCCGGCCGGACGCCGCCCCCGGGTCCTGCACGTCATCACCGACCCGCGCCGCCGTGGCGCCCAGAACCTCGCCCGGGACCTGGACGGCGAACTGCGCCACCGTGGACAGGCCAGCGACCTGCGCGCCCTCGCCCCGCACCCCGACGCCCGGCCCGACGCGCCCGACACCGTACGCACCGCCGTGCTCGGCCCGTCCCGGCTGCACCCCGGCACCCTGCGCGCCCTGCGCGGCGCGGCCCGCGGCTTCGACGTGGTGCTCGCGCACGGCTCCAGCACCCTGCCCGCCTGCGCCCTCGCCCTGGCCGGCACCCGCACGCCCTTCGTCTACGCCAGCATCGGCGACCCCCGGCACTGGACGGCGAGCCTGCCGCGCCGGCTGCGGACCGGCGCGCTGCTGCACCGCGCGGCGGCCGTCACCGCCCTGTCCGAGGACGCCCGCGCCGTCCTGCTGGAACGCTTCCGGCTGCCCGCCGCACGGGTGCGCACCATCCCCAACGGCCGCTCGGCCGAGCGGTACCCGCCCGCCGTGGACGCCGCCGACCGCCGGGCCGCCCGCGGCGCGCTCGGGCTGCCCGCGGACGGGCTGCTGGTCGCCTGGCTCGGCGCGCTCGCCCCGGAGAAGCGGCCGGATCTCGCCCTCGACGCGATCGGGTACCTGCCCGACGTCCGGCTGGCGGTGGCCGGCGACGGCCCGCGGCGCGCCGCGCTGGAGCGGCACGGGGCGGCCGCCCGCACCCACTTCCTCGGCACCCTCGCCGACCCGGCCCCGCTCTACCGGGCCGCCGACGCCGTCCTGCTGACCAGCGACAGCGAGGGCGTGCCCGGCGTGCTGATCGAGGCCGGCCTGGCGGCCCTGCCCGCCGTCGCGACCGACGTCGGCTGGGTGAACGCCGTCGTCCGGGACGGCGTCACCGGCGCGCTCGTCCCGCCCGGGGACGCGTCCGCGCTGGCCGAGGCGCTGGCCGAGGTGCTGGCAGGCCCGCGCGCCCGCCTCGGCGCCGCGGCCCGGGAGCACACGCTGGCCCGCTTCGAGCTGGGCGTGGTCGCCGACGCCTGGCAGCACCTGCTGGCCGAGGTGGCCCGTGGCCCGCGCCGCGGCCCGGTGCTGACGGCGCAACGGAATCCGTCCGCCCCATAGGCACCGGCCGCCGCCCGGGCGCATACTGACCCGCGCGGTCCGCACCCGCACGCCACGGCCATCGGGGCCCGGCCCGGGCCGGCCGCGGACGGGGAGAGGCAGGCCGCTATGGCGCTTGTCGTGGGCCTGGTGGCCCTTGTCCTGCTCTGGCTGGCCACCGGCGTCCGGGTGGTGCAGCAGTACGAACGCGGGGTGGTCTTCCGGCTCGGCCGGGTCCACCGGCAGGTCCGCCAGCCCGGGCCGACGCTGCTGGTGCCGCTGGTGGACCGGATGCGCAAGGTGAACGTCCAGGTGATCACCATGCCCGTCCCCGCGCAGGAGGGCATCACCCGTGACAACGTCTCGGTACGGGTCGACGCCGTCGTCTACTTCCGGGTGGTCGACCCGGTGCTGGCCACCGTCGACGTGCAGAACTACGGCTTCGCGATGTCGCAGGTCGCGCAGACCTCGCTGCGCTCGATCATCGGCAAGAGCGAGCTGGACGACCTGCTCTCGGGCCGGGAGAACCTGCACCGCGGCCTGGAGCTGATGCTGGAGAGCCCGGCGGTCGGCTGGGGCGTGCACATCGACCGGGTGGAGATCAAGGACGTCGCGCTGCCCGACTCGATGAAGCGCTCGATGGCTCGCCAGGCCGAGGCCGACCGGGAGCGGCGGGCCCGCATCATCACCGCCGACGGTGAGTTCCAGGCGGCCGCCAAGCTCTCCGAGGCGGCGGCCATGATGGAGGGCACGCCCTCGGCGATGCAGCTGCGGCTGCTGCAGACCGTGGTCGAGGTCGCGGCGGAGAAGAACTCCACCCTGGTGCTGCCGTTCCCGGTGGAGCTGCTGCGCTTCTTCGACGGCGCGGCCGGGTCCGCCCCGGCCACCCGGGTGGCGCCGGCCGAGCCCGCCACCCCACCGGCGGAGCCGGCCACCCCCGCGGAGCCGGTCACCACCGCACCGGCGGTGGTCCCGCCTCCGCGCCCCGCGCACGCCCCGGAGGGCAAGCACCTCGGCTGAGCCTCAGCCCGCCTCGCGCCCGGCCCGCACCGCCTCGCGCCCGGCCCGCACCGCCTCGCGCCCGGCCCGCACCGCCTCGCGCCCGGCCCGCACCGCCTCGCGCCCGGCCCGCACCGCCTCGCGC
>NZ_JBITGZ010000009.1:229878-234648 GCF_044457565.1 Kitasatospora sp. NPDC050543
CCGGCCCGCACCGGCTCGGGCGCGGCGAGCCGGCCGCTGTCGCCACCACCGGCCGGCCCCTGACCTCGCCCCGGTCGATCACCTTCACCGAACCGACCCCCCGCGGCCACACTCTGTGCCAGAGTGGACACCGGGCCGAACTCTTCGAACAGCGGGCCCACTTGTCGATTCGACACAGCACCCGGCAGTGGTGCGGTGCCCCGTGCGGCCGCAGCGCACCGGAGAGGGCAGGGGTCCGTGGGGGGACAACGCGCGCAGCTGGTGGACGAGCGGGACGACCGCCCGCCGGACGGGTCGGGGCGGCGCACCGCCGTGGAGGGGCCGCCGCCCGAGCTCGTCTTCAAACGCAGGCTGTACCCCGGGCAGGTGGCCCGGGAACTCTGGGGGGCGCGCGAGCTGGTGCGCGCCCTTGCCGAGCGTGACCTGCGTGCCCGCTACAAGCAGGCCGTGCTCGGCTTCGCCTGGGCGGTGCTGACCCCGCTCGCGCTGTGCGCCATCTTCACCCTGGTCTTCCACACCGCCGTGAAGATCGACACCGGCGAGGTGCCGTACCCCCTGTTCGCCTATGTCGGCCTGATCGTCTGGCAGTTCTTCAGCAACACCATGAACCAGGGTGCGCTGAGCCTGGCCAACAACCTCAGCCTGCTCAACAAGGTGTACTGCCCGCGCGAGGTGTTCCCGCTGGCCACCATGCTGGTCGCCAGCGTGGACATGCTGATCGGCACGGCCGTGCTCGGCCTGATGTTCCTGGTGTTCTGGACGCCCCCGGCCGCCACCTTCCTCTGGGTGCTGCCGCTGCTGGGCATCCAGTTCGCCTTCACCTACGGGGTGGCGCTGATCCTCGCGGTGGCGGTGGTCTACCTGCGCGACGTCCGGCACCTGCTGCCGATCATCACCCAGATGGGGGTCTTCGCCACTCCCGTCGCGTACCCGCTGGCGCAGATCCCGCAGCGGCTCCAGGAGATCTACGTCGCCTTCAACCCGCTCGGCGCGGTGATCGAGGGCTACCGCCGGGCGCTGCTCCACGGCGACGCGCCCGACCTCACGCTGACCGCCGTCGCCGCCCTGTCCTCGGTGGTCTTCCTGGTCGGCGGGTACCTGTTCTTCAAGAAGCTCGAAACGGGGATCGCCGATGTCGCCTGAGCCGTCGCCGGCACTGCCGGCCGCACCGTCCGGACCAGCCGCCCCGGTCGCCCCGCCCGCACGGGAGGCACTACCCGCACCACCGCTCGCGCCGTCCGCCGCGCCGTCCGCCGCGCAGCCGCAGCGGCAGCCGGGCCCGCGCGACCTCCCGCTCGGCACGATCCGCACCGAGCAGGTGTGGAAACGCTTCCGGGCCGACCAGCAGCGGATGCTGCTGCGCGACAAGGTCGAGGCGATCGGCCGCCGCCTGCGCGGCGGCAGGGGCGAGGACTGGCGCTGGGCGCTGCGCGACATCACCCTGCACATCGAGCCCGGCGAGTCGGTCGGCCTGATCGGCTCCAACGGCTCCGGCAAGTCCACCCTGCTGAAGATGCTGACCCGGGTGATGTACCCCTACGGCGGGGTGATCGACGTGGCCGGCCGGATCGGCGCGCTGATCGAGATCAGGGCCGGCATCCACCCCGACCTGACCGGCCGCGAGAACATCTACCTCTTCGGCGCGCTGCTCGGCCTGCGCCGGCGCGAGGTGGCCGCCCGCTTCGACGACATCGTGGAGTTCGCCCGCCTCGGCGGCGCGATCGACCGGCAGGTGAAGTTCTACTCCTCCGGGATGCAGATGCGCCTGGGCTTCGCCGTCGCGGCCTACCTGGAGCCGCACGTGCTGCTGGTGGACGAGGTGCTGGCGGTCGGTGACGCGGTCTTCCAGCAGCGCTGCCTGGACCGCATGCGCGAGGTCGCCGAGCAGGGCACCACCATCGTCTTCGTCTCGCACGACCTGCCCGCCGTCGAGTCCATCTGCCGACGCGGGATCTGGCTGGAGCAGGGGTCGATCCGGGTGGACGCCGGGATCAGGGAGGCGATGGCCGGCTACCGCGACAGCATCGAGGCGCAGTCCGAGGCCGGCGCCCGCGCCGGGGAGCCGTTGCAACTGCTCAAGCACCGGATCCGCGGCGAGCAGCGGGAGAGCCTGACCACCGACGAGCCGGTCACCATCGGCCTCACCCTCGGCGGCGACTACCGCGGCGACGCGACCCTGCACCTCGGCGTCAGCGAGGGCACCTCCAGCCCGATCTTCCAGGTCAGCCACGAGATCCGGCTCACCGGTGAGGACCACGAGGTCGCCTGTGCGATCCCCCGGCTGCCGCTGCCGCGCGGGCGCTACACCCTGTGGGCCGGCGTCTACAGCATCGGCCGCACGGACGGCGGCACGCTGATGAGCTGGCACTCCGTCGGCCAGTTCGACGTGTTCGGGCCGATGCTCGACACCCCGCCGCGCGCCGTGGTGCTGGCCGCGCCGGTGTTCGTCCCGCACCGCTGGGAGGACTGACCCTTGAGACCCGTCCGGGTACTGGTCCACCTCAACAACCTCACCCTGGGCGGCGCGCAGCTCAACGCGGTCGACATCGCCCGGACGCTGCGCGACCGCGGGCACGACCCGCTGCTCTTCGCCCAGGGCGTGGCCGGGCCAGCGCCGCTGGTCGGGCTGGCCGCCGGCCACGGACTGGAGATCGTCGTCGCCGGCGGCCCCGACACCCCGGCGGCCGAGGTCCGCCGCCGGCTGAACCGGGCCGCCGCCGAGCACGGCAGCCGGCTGCTGCACGCCTGGGAGGTCCGGGCCGCCCGCAACTCCTACTTCGGACCCGGGCGTTACGGCCGGCTGCCGGTGGTCACCACCTTCTACGGCATCCGGATGCTGCGCGGCCTGCCCAGGCACCAGCCGCTGGTGCTGGGCCTGGGCGCGCTGATGGGCGACGGTCGGGCGTTCGGCCACCGTGACGTGCGGCTGATCGAACCGCCCGTCAACACCGTCACCGACGCGCCGGGCCAGGCGGACGGCGCCGCCTTCCGGCGTGAACACGGCATCGCGGACGATGAGTTGCTGCTCGCCATCGTCACCCGGCTGGTGCCCGACCTGGAGAAGGACCGCGGCGCCGCACGCACCGTGGAGGCCGTCCGGCAGCTGGACGACCCCCGGGTGCGGCTGGTGATCGTCGGCGCGGGTCCCAGTCTGGAGCTGCTGCGCACGCGGGCCGCCGGGGCCAACGCCGCGCTCGGCCGCCAAGCCGTGCTCGTGCCGGGCCAGTTGGCCGATCCCCGGCCCGCGTACCAGGCCGCCGACGTGGTGCTCGGCATGGGCGGCTCGGCGCTGCGCGGCCTGGCCTTCGCCAAGCCGGTGATCGTGCACGGCGCGGCCGGCTACACCGCCGTCCACGAGCCGGGGCCGCTGGTGGAGCCGCACGCCTCCCGCTGCATGTACGGCTTCGGCGCCGGCCAGGGCTCGCCCGTCGAGCTCGCCGGGCAGCTCCGCGCCCTGCTGGACGACCCCGAACGCCGTGCCCGGCTGGGTGGTTGGGGCCGCGAGTGGGTGGTCGGCCGGTTCTCGCTGGAGAGCGTCTCCACGGCCTTCGAGGAGCTGTACGCCAGGGTGCTGGCCCACCCCGCCGGTCCCGCCCGCTGGCTGCGCGACCTGGAGCAGATGACCAGGTACGAGTTCACCAAGCCCGCCGCGCTGAGGCTGCTGCGCCGCTGACCGCGCATGGACAGCCGGTGATCTCCCTGCGATGATCCCTTGCGTCAACCAAGGTCATTCACGGGGGAGTTAGCAGATGACCGATCCGACCGGTCCGATCACCGTCCCGCAGGTCAGGCACCGCTTCGCCGAGGTCGACGGCCTGCGGATCTTCTACCGCGAGAGTGGCCCCGCCGACGCACCCGTCCTCCTGCTGCTGCACGGATTCCCGTCCGCCTCGCACCAGTTCCGCCGGCTGCTGGACGCGCTGGGCACCCGCTACCGCCTGATCGCCCCGGACTACCCGGGCTTCGGCCACAGCGACAGCCCGGCCCCGGCCGACTTCGACTACCGCTTCGACACCCTCGCGGACGTCGTCGAGGGCTTCTGCCTGGCCCTGGGCCTGGACCGCTTCGCGCTGTACGTGTTCGACTTCGGCGCCCCCGTGGGCCTGCGGCTCGCCACCCGTCACCCCGAGTGGATCACCGCTCTGGTGGTCCAGAACGGCAACGCCTACGAGGAGGGCCTGTCCGACCTCGCCCGGGACTTCATCGCCAACCGTCCCGGGGTCGAGGGCGCGGCCGAGCGGGCCCGCGCCATCCTCACCCTCGACGTCACCAGGAGCCAGTACGAGGGCGGCACCACCGACCCGCAGGCCGTCGCCCCCGACGGCTGGACCCTGGACCAGCACTTCCTGGACCTGCCGGGCCGCAAGGACATCCAGGTCGAGCTGGCCCTGGACTACCACTCCAACGTGGCGCTCTACCCCGTCTGGCAGGAGTGGCTGCGCACCGTCCAGCCGCCGACGCTGATCCTCTGGGGTGTCAACGACGCGTTCTTCCCCGAGCCGGGCGCCCGCGCCTACCTGCGCGACGTCCCGGGCGCCGAGCTGCACCTCTTCGAGACCGGCCACTTCGCGCTGGAGGAGAAGCTCCCGCAGATCGCGCCGCTGATCGACGACTTTCTCGCCCGCACCCAGAAGTAGCGGCGCAGCGCGGCGGCGCCGGGGGTGGGGGGGGGGGGGGCCCCCGCCCCCCCCCCCCCCCCCCCCCCACCCCCCCCCCCCCCCCCACCCGGGCCCCCCCCCCCCCCCCCGGCCCCCCCCCCACGGGCCCCCC
>NZ_JBITGZ010000009.1:234658-285476 GCF_044457565.1 Kitasatospora sp. NPDC050543
CGCGGGGGCGGCCCCCGGGCGCCCCCCCCCCCCGGGGGGGGCGGGCCCCCGCGGGGGGGGGGGGGGGGGGGGGGGGCGCCCCCCCCCCCCCCCCACTCCCGCCTCTCACAACCCGGGCTCCGCTCAGTCCTCGGTACGCCGCAGCAGCAGCGTGACGAAGCCGAAGGTGCCCCGGTAGCCGTGCAGCCACTCGGTGCGGTGGGCGTCCGCGGCCGCGCGGGCGGCCGGCGCGTCGGGGTGCCCGGGGTACTCCACCGCCCACTCGGCCAGCGAACCCGTCCAGGACAGCTCGTAGTTGTCCCACTCCTGCAGGGTGCTGACATGGCCGTGGACGGGGGTCCAGCCGTCGGCGATCACCTGGTCCATGGTGGTGGCCAGATCCGCGTACTCCTCGCGTTCCACGCCGAGGCCCTCCAACGCGGCCTTGCCCGGCTCACGCTCCCAGAAGCCGTCGCCGACCAGCACCTGCCCGCCGGGGGCCAGGTGCGAGCGGACCGCGGCCAGGGTCGGCAGCAGACCGCCGAAGACATGCGTCGCACCGATGTTCAGCACCAGGTCGAAGGGCTGCTTCGAGCTGAAGCTGCTCGCGTCCTGGTGGTGCAGCCCGATCCGGTGCACCACACCGAGCGCCTCCGCCGCGTCCCGCGCCCGGGTCAGCGCCTGCGCGTCCAGGTCCACGCCGACCGCCTGCCACTGCGGCCGCGCCGCCAGCGCCCGCACCAGCCAGCCGGCCTCGCCGCACCCCAGGTCCAGCGCCCGCCCGGCATCGGCGCGGGACGTCGCTCGGGCAAGCAGCGCGGCCACCGCCTCGTCGGAGAGGGGTGCGGCGATCGGATGGTGGCGGTGGGCGATCCGGGAGATCATCTGACGGTCCATTCGAACATTGTGGCGCAGCCCCGGTCAGTACGTGCGGCCTTTCCAGGCAGCCCCGCGACCGCGCCGGTGCTGGACGGCCGAGTCAACCGTCATCAGCAGGTACAGCAGCGCCGTGAACGGCAACAGCAGCGCGGCCGTGGCCGGCCGGCCGTAGTAGCGCAGCATCGGCAGGTACGTCCCCGCCATCAGCGCCCAGGCCGCCGCTCCCGTGAGAGCCGTGCCCGTCACCACCGCCGGCGGGCCGCCCGGTGTGGAGAGCCAGGCCACCAGACCGGCGGTCAGCGCCACCGGCGGCACCAGGTACACCAGGGCCAGGCCCAGCACCGTACCCAGCAGCAGCACCGGAGAGTGCCGCAGCTGGGCGTACGCGCTGCGCGAGACCATCCGCCAGAGCTGCTCCAGCCGCGGGTACGGCCGCACGCTGTCCACCTGCTCGGCCAGGCCCAGCCAGATCCGGCCACCGGTGGACTTCACCGCCCGGGCCAGCGTCACGTCGTCGATCACCGCGCCCCGGATCGCCGCCACCCCGCCCGCCCGCTCCAACGCGCCGCGGCGCACCAGCGAGCAGCCGCCGGCGGCCGCCGCCGTCCGGGCGCCCGGCCGGTTGCTCCACCGGAACGGGTACAGCTGGGCGAAGAAGTAGACGAACGCCGGCACGATCAGCCGCTCCCAGCCCGTGGTCACCCGCAGCCGGGCCATCTGCGAGACCAGGTCGAGATCGGCGCTGCGGGCGGCTGCGACCAGCTCGGCGAGCGAGTCCGGGCCGTGCGCGATGTCGGCGTCGGTCAGCAGCAGGTAGTCGACCTCGCCGGCCAGCTCGACGCCGTGCCGCAGCGCCCAGAGCTTGCCCGTCCAGCCGGACGGCAACGGGGGCGGCGAGGTGACGGTCAGCGGCAGGCCGTCCGGGGTGGCCAGGGCGGCGGCCAGCGCGCCCGTGCCGTCGCCGCTGTGGTCGTCGACCAGGATCACCCGCGCCTGCCCGGCGTACTTCTGCGCCAGCAGGCTCGGCAGGCTCACCGGGAGCACCTCGGCCTCGTCGCGGGCCGGTACCACGACGGCCACGCTGGGCCAGCGCTCCGGCGGGCGGCGTTCGGGGAGCCTGACGTCGGTACGCCAGAAGAAGCCGTGGCCGCAGGCCAGCCAGAGCCAGACCAGCAGCGAGAGCGCGGAGACCCAGAGCAGGACTGTCACCCCGGCAGTCTCCCGCACCGAGGGGCCCGCGAGGCGGATCGACTAGAGTCTTGCCCCGTGAAGATCGCACTGATGGACTCCGGAATCGGCCTGCTGGCGGCCGCGGCCGCGCTGCGGAACCTCCGCCCCGACGTGGACCTGGTGCTCTCCTCCGACCCCGACAGCATGCCCTGGGGCCCGCGTACGCCGGAGGATCTGACGGCGCACGCCCTCGCCTGCGCGCGGGCGGCCGCGGCGCACCGGCCGGACGCACTGGTGGTCGCGTGCAACACCGCCTCCGTCCACGCGCTCGCTGCGCTGCGCGCCGAGCTGGAGCCGCAGCTGCCGGTGATCGGCACCGTCCCGGCGATCAAGCCCGCGGCCGCCGCCGGCCTGCCGGTCGCCATCTGGGCCACCCCGGCCACCACCGGCAGCCCGTACCAGCGCGGGCTGATCCGCGACTTCGCGGGCACGGCGGCGGTGACGGAGGTGGCCTGCCCCGGGCTGGCCGACGCCGTCGAGCGCGGTGACGACGACGCGGTGGACGCGGCCGTCGCGGCCGCCGCCGCCCGGACCCCGGCCGGTACGGCCGCGATCGTGCTCGGCTGCACGCACTACGAACTGGTGGCCGAGCGGATCCGCGCCGCCGTCGCCCCGGCCTCCCACCCGGCGCTCACCCTGTACGGATCCGCCGACGCGGTCGCCGCCCAGGCGCTGCGCCGGATCGCCGAGGCGGGCCGCCGCCCGCAGGCCACCGGCTCGGCGGCGCTCACGGTGCTGCACGGCGGCCGCGTCGCCGCGCTGCCGCCCGCCGCCGCGCGCTACCCCCAGGGCCGCAGCCTCGGCGCCCCGGCCCCGGCTCCGACGGCCTGACCCGCGCGTCCCTCGGCCCTCCCGTCCCTCCGCCCGCTCGGCCCGCGCCGGCGGCACCCCGGCGAGGGCACCCCGCGCCGGCGGCACCCCGCGCCGGCGGCACCCCGTGGCGGGCCCGCCGGGCCGTCGCGCAAGGAGTGCCGCCCGCCCGGGGGAGTACCCCGCGTCTCAGGCGACCGCCCGGCCGCGCCAGCGGCGGTACGCCGGTTCCAGGCCGGACAGGATGGTGTCGAAGCGGCGGGTGCTGGTGGTCGAGTCGACCTGGAGCCGGCTGATCTGCAACGGGTGCTCGGGCAGCCGGGGGCCCAGCCGGTGGTCGGAGAGGAACCCGAGGCGGTACCCGAGCTCGGAGAGCACGGCCTCGGCCCGCGGGTCGTGCCCGCCGTCGGGGTAGGCGAAGGCGGACGGCGGCTCGCCCAGCCAGCGGGTGAGGGCCTCGTGCGCGCCGGTGATCTCCGTCCGGACGGTGGCGTCGTCACAGCGGCCCAGGCACGGGTGCCCCTGGGTGTGGTTGCCGATCGCGACACCGCCGGCCCGCAGGGCGCGCAGGTCCTCGGGCGTGAGCTGCTCCTGGCAGGGCGGCCGGCGGCGCGCGCTGACCCGCAGCTCGTGCAGGCTGCGCCGCCGGTCCGGGTCGGGCAGGGCCTTGAGACGGGGGAGCAGCCCGGCCGGGTGGCCGCCGGCCAACGAGCGGGCCCGCCCGCCGTGCCGGGCGAGGAAGTCCGCCTCGTGCCACCAGAACGGCCGGTCCGTCCCGATCAGCTCGGAGATCACGAAGGCGGCGGCCGGGATGCGGCGGGCGGTGAGTTCGGGCAGCGCGTGGGTGAGCACGCTGCGGTCGGCATCGTCGAAGGTGATCAGTACGCTGCGGGCCGGCAATGGTCGTTGCTCGGCCACCGCCCGCTGCACGGCCTCCAGCGACACCGGGGTGGCCAGCCGCCGCAGGCGGTCCAGCTGGGCGCCGAAGGAACGCGGATCCGTCACTCCGTGGTAGGCGAGAACGGCCAGCCGCTGGGCGGCCCTGGCCCGGAACAGGGGCTGGACGGGGGCGAAGCGGAGCCAGTCGCCGGGCCCGTCCGGGTGGGCGTGCGCCGACGGGGCGCCGTGGCGTCCGGTGGTGCGGCTGCGCTGCGTGGTGGTGCGCTGAGCCTCGGGCGCGTCCTGGGTGTGGACGCGGTCGTGGGCATGGTGGTTCTCGACCGGCGGTGTTCCGACGGTCGTCGACTCGGTGTGCGGCACGGTTCCCCCTCGGTCGCCGATGCGGCGTGGCGGTACCGTCGGACGGCGGAGCCCGGCCTCCGACTACCGGGGAACGGCGGCTCCGCCCCCCGGTTCTCCGGTCCACGGCTGGGGACTCCCAACCCTCACCGTGGACGGCTCCTGGATCGCTCAATGTAGTGGAGACCCGCACACCCCGTAGATGGTTGTACCGCGGAGGCGACTGAATTCCGGAGCGGGCGCGAGGCCCCTGTGGCGCGCCTCCGGGGGCGGTCGTCATCGCGCTCATCGGGCTGCCCCGCGCCCCCGTCCGGGGTACCTTGGGTCTCATGGGAGATACGGAACGTGATCATTCTCTGGCCCACGCGGCGGCCCACGCCGCCTCCGGTGCGGCGCGGCTGTGGAGTGGTGGAGCGCTGGTCAGGCACCAGATCCCGCTGGCGGTCGTGGGCCTGGCGTGCGTGGCGGTGGGCATCGTGGTCGCCGTGGTGGTTCCGGAGAGTGACGGCCCCGCCTGGGTGATGGCGGTGGTCGGCTGCCTCGCCGCCGGGGTGATGCTGCTCGGCCGGATCGCGTTCGCCGTCTTCCGCGCCCGGCGTGGTGTGACGCTCTGACGGCACGCCGGCGATCCTCCCGGGACGTCCCGGGGAGCCGCCGGCCCGTCCGTCCCGCCGAGCCCCGCCCCACCCCCCTCTCCTCCCTTACGGGTCCCCCTGCGGGCGGCGCGTCCGGAGTCCACGCTGAGCCGCCCGCCCACCGGTCACACAGACCGATTTTCGGCCTACCTTCTCGCTTCTTTCACATTTCCCCGGCAGCAGCCCCACAGTTCCCCCTACCGTGATTGCGTCCGGCGCGCCAACTACCGCCGGTGGCAAGGCCATTCGACGGTGCCGGGGAGGGCGCCGCAGAGGGGGGAGCGATGCGTCACACCGCCGCGCCCGCGGCAGCCGGGGGAGTCCGCGCCCAGGTCAAACACCAGCTGGCGCGCGCCGCCGGCCGGACGCCGGGTGAGGGCGCCACCGTACTGATCTACCACCGCGTCGGCGGCATCGGCGCCGACGAGCTGGACGTCTCGACCGCCGACTTCACCGCCCAGGCCGACCTGCTCGCCGACCTGCCGCCCGGCCGGGTGGTCGCCCTCGACGAGGCCGTCGACCGGATCGAGGCCGGCCGCCGCACCCCCAGCACCGTCCTCACCTTCGACGACGGCTACGCCGACGTGTACCACAACGCCTGGCCGCTGCTCAGGGAACGCTCGCTGCCCTTCACCGTCTACCTCACCAGCGGCCACGTCGGCGGCCGGATGGCCTGGGAGGGCTCCACCGCCAAGGCGGCCGGCGCGCCCGCGCTCAGCTGGGAGCAGCTGCGCGAGATGGCCGCCTCGGGCCTGTGCACCATCGCCAACCACACCCGCAGTCACGCCCGCCCGCAGCTGCTCAGCACCGCCGAGCTGGACGCCTGCAACGACGACGTGGAGCAGCACCTGGGCCTGCGCCCACGGCACTTCGCGTACACCTGGGGCGTGCCCGTCCCGCACATGGAGCCCGCGCTGCGCGCCCGCTTCCGCACCGCCGCCACCGGCGAGGTCGGCCGCAACCAGCCGGGCGCCGACCCGGTCCGGCTGCGCCGCGTCCCCGTCCGCCGCAGCGACCCGATCGACTTCTACCGGGCCAAGCTGTACGGCCGACTGCTGCCCGAGCGGGCGTACGCCCGGATCGTCGCCACGGCGAAGGCGGTCGGCGCCCGTGCCTGACACCCCGATATCCGCCACCCCTGCCACGCCCGACGGCCCCGCAACCCCCGCCACCCCCACTCCCGCCACCCCCACTCCCGACGGCCCCGCCCGCCGGCTCAGGGGCCCGGGCGGCCGCCCGCTGAGGGTCGCCCACCTCACCACCGTCGACATGAGCCTGCACCTGCTGCTCGCCACCGAACTCAAGGTCGACCTGGACGCCGGCTTCGAGACCTACGGAATCAGCGCGCCCGGCCCGTACGTCGGGCAGCTGGAGGCGATCGGCGTCCGGCACGAACCGCTGCACTCCCTCACCCGGGCCTGGCACCCGCGCGCCGACCTGGCCGCGGCCCGCGAACTGCTCGCCGCACTGCGCCGGCTGCGCCCGGACGTCCTGCACACCCACAACCCCAAGACCGGCGTGCTCGGCCGCATCCTGGGCCGCGCCGCCGGCGTGCCGGTGGTGGTCAACACCTGCCACGGCCTCTGGGCCCAGGCCCACGACCCGTTCGGCAGAAGGGCGTTCGTCCTCGGCGCCGAGGCCCTCGCCGGGCGCTTCTCGCACGCGGAGCTGTACCAGAACGACGAGGACCGCCGGGCGCTGTCCCGCGCGGTGCCCGCCCGCCGTTCCCGCGTCGTCGGCAACGGCGTGGACCTGACCCGCTTCGCGGGCGACCCGGGTGACCGCGCGGCGGCCCGCGCCCGGATCCGGGCCGCGCTGGGCGCGGGCGAGGGGGAGCTGCTGGTCGCGGGGGTCGGCCGGCAGGTCGCGGAGAAGGGCATCCGGGAGTACCTCCAGGCCGCCCGGGCCTTGGCCGGCAAGGCCCGGTTCCTGTGGATCGGCCCGGACGACCCGGACAAGCCCGACGCCCTCACGCCCGCCGGGGGCGCGGGCACCGGGGTCGAGTTCCTCGGTAGCCGGAGCGACATGCCCGAGCTCTACGCCGCCCTGGACGTCTTCGTCCTCCCCTCCTACCGGGAGGGCTTCTCCCGGTCGGCCATGGAGGCCGCCGCCGGCGGCCTGCCGATGGTGCTCAGTGACATCCGCGGCTGCCGCGAGATCGGCACCCACGACGAGCACCTGCTGCTCACCCCGCCCGGCGACGCCCGGGCCCTCACCACCGCGCTGGACCGGCTCCTCACCGAGCCCGGCCTGCGCGAGCGGCTCGGCGCCGCAGCCCGGCGCCGCGCCACGGCGCACTTCGACCAGCGCGCCGTCGCCCGGGTCTCGCTGGAGACCTACGCGGCCGTCGCCCGCGCCAGACACCTGCCCTGGGCGGTCGGCTGAGCCCACCACACACACGCGAGGGGGATGGACATCATGAAGCGAGGGGGGGACCTCGCGGTCACCGTCCTGGCCGGGATCATCGCGATCCCGCTGGGCCTGGTGATCGCCCTGCTGATCCGCTGCACCATGGGCGGACCGGTGCTCTTCCGGCAGACCAGAACCGGCCGGCGGGGCGTGGAGTTCGAGATCCTGAAGTTCCGCACCATGCGCGACCCGAGGTTCCCCGGCGAACCGGACGCGCCCCGGATCACCCGGCTCGGCGCCCTGCTGCGCCGCACCAGTCTGGACGAGCTGCCGCAGCTGTGGAACGTGATGCGCGGTGAGATGGCCGTGATCGGGCCCCGGCCCACCCTGCCCGAGCAGGTCGTGCACTACTCACCTCGCCAGCGCGGCCGGCTCTCGCTGCGGCCCGGCCTGACCGGCTGGGCCCAGGTCAGGGGCCGGAACTCGATCACCTGGCCGCAGCGCATCGAACTCGACCTCTGGTACGTCGAGCACCGCTCGCTGCTGCTCGACGTACGGATTCTGGCCATGACCGTCGGGGTGCTGCTGCGGCCGCGCGGCATCACGGCGGCGGGTGGGGTCAACCCCGGCTTCCCGGCGCCCACCGAGACCCCGGCCCCCGTGTCGGCCCCGGCTGCTGCACCCGCCTCTGCCGCGGTCCCCGCGTCGGCTCCTTCGCCCGCTCCGGCCGCCAGGCCAGCCATCGTGCTGCCCCGGCAGGCCACCGGCCCGCGCCTGGCGCAGCCCGTCCGCGCGGCCGTCGAGGAGGCGTCCTGACCCGCCCGCGCCGGCACCCGCCGGTGCCGCATCCGGCCGTCCGCCGCTCCGGCCCGCCGCACCGAGGGCAGGATGACGGTATGCCAGGACCGATGCCAGTACCGCCGATGCCCGTGCACCTGAACGAGCCCGCCCCGCCGCTCTGGATCGCCGGCGCGGGTGGTGTCGGCCGGGAGGCCCTGGACACCGCCCTCGCGGCGGGCGTCCGGGTCGCCGGGTTCCTCGACGACCGGGCCGACCCGGCGGCCCGGCCCGGCGGGCCAGGGGCAGCCACCGTCCGCGGTCTGCCGCTGCTCGCGCCCGCCGCCGTCCCGCCCGGCACCCGGTACCTGGTGGGCATCGCCGACCCGGCCGTCCGGCAGCGGCTGGCCGCCCTGCTGGACGGCCTCGGGGCCCGGCCGGCCACCCTCGTCCACCCCGGGGCGATCATCGCGCCGGAGACCGAACTCGCCCCCGGCTGCCTGGTGATGGGCGGGGCGTACGTCTCCAGCGGCGTCCGGCTCGGCGCGCACAGCCAGGTCCACTACAACGCCACCGTGGGCCACGACAGTGTGCTGGGCGAGCGGGTGACGGTCTACCCGGGCGGCAACGTCTCCGGCGCGGTGCACCTGGCCGACGGCTCGACCGTCGGCAGCAACGCCGTCGTCCTACAGGGCCGTACGGTCGGGGCGGGCGCGTTCGTCGGCGCCGCGGCGGTGGTCACCCGGGACGTGCCGGCCGGCCACGTGGTGGTCGGATCGCCCGCCCGGACCCTGCGCGGGCGATCACCGGCGTAGGGTGCGGGTATGGCGATTCCCCCATTCCTGGCCGAGCTTCGCTCGCTGGTCGGCACCCGTCCGCTCTGGCTCTCCGCGGTGGTCGCCGTGGTCCTCGACGACGACAACCGGGTCCTGCTCGCCCGTCGCAGGGACGACGGCCGCTGGGCCCCGGTCGGCGGCATCCTCGACCCGGGTGAGGAGCCGGCCGAGGGCGCCGTGCGCGAGTGCCGGGAGGAGACCGGGGTGGAGGTCGTCCCCGAGCTGCTCACCTCGGTGTCGGCCACCCCGGTGGTGGAGTACCCCAACGGCGACCGGACCCAGTACCTGGTGCTCTGCTTCCGCTGCCGCCCGGTCGGCGGCGAGGCGAGGGTGAACGACGACGAGTCCCTGGAGGTCGGCTGGTTCGACCTGGACGCGCTGCCGGAGATGACGGAGACAGAACTGCGCCGGATCACCCTCGCCCGCGACTGCGAGGGCGAGGCGGTGTTCGAGTACTCCGGCCGGACCTCCGGCCCGCTCCCCTCGCACCACCGGGGCTGACGAGCGGTCGGCCGACCGTCCGCCCCGGCGCTCAGAGCGTCCTGAACCACCGCGCCGTCTGCTCCAGCCCCTCGCGCAGCGGCACCGGCACCACCGCCGGGAACAGCTCGCGCAGCCGGGAGTCGTCGGCCTGGCTGTCGCGGACGTCGCCGGGCCGGGGCTCGGTGTGGGTGACCTCCAGCGGGCGGCCCAGCACCGACTCCAGCTCGCCGACCAGCTCCAGCAGCGAGGTGCGGGTGCCGAAGGCCAGGTTCACCGGGTCGGCGTGCACCACCCGCCCGAGCACCGCCTCGGTGATCACCCGGGTGACCGTCCCGACGTACGTGAAGTCCCGGCTCTGCCCGCCGTCCCCGTGCACCGTCAGCGGCCGGCCGGCCAGCGCGGCGTCCAGGAACGCGGGGACCACGGCCGCGTACGCGTGCCCGGCCGGCTGGAGCGGCCCGAACACGTTGAAGAACCGCAGCGGCAGCACCCCCAGCCCGTAGCAGTGGTGGTACGCCGCCAGGTACGCCTCGGTGGCCAGCTTGCCGACGGCGTACGGGCTCATCGGCGCGGTGCGCATCGTCTCGCGCTTGGGCAGCTCGCGGTTGGCGCCGTAGACGGAGGACGAGGAGGCCGCCACCAGGTAGGGCCCGCCCGCCCGGCGGGCCGCCTCCAGCACCTCCAGCGTGCCGGTCGCGTTGGCGTGGTGACTGGCCAGCGGGTCCGCCACCGAGCGGGGTACGGACGGCAGCGCGGCCAGGTGCACCACGGCGTCGGCGCCCGCGAGGGCCTCGTCGAGCAGCCCGCCGTCCAGGATGCTGCCCTCGTACAGGGTGGCGCCGGTGCCGGCGAGGTTGGTCTTGCTGCCGGTGCTGAGGTTGTCCACCACCCGGACCTGGTCGACCTCAGGGCGGGCCACCAGTGCCCGGACCAGGTTGGCCCCGATGAATCCGGCTCCGCCGGTGACGACCACGCGCATGGCTGAGGTTCCCCCCTCGACCGCCGGAGCCCGACTGCACCGGCCCTGTGCCGATGGTAGCCGCGCGGTCACCCCGCGTGGGGCGGATCGGCCGGACCGGCCGCCACCGCGGCAGGGCCGGCGCCGCTCAGCCCTTGCGCTGGCGGTAGGCCTCCTCGGCGGCGTCCAGCACCGCCGAGACGTCGCCGCCCGCCGTCGCGGTGGCCACCGCCGCGACCGCGCCCTCCACGAACGGCGCGTCGGCGAACCGGACGGGGAAGGGCAGCCCGTGCTCGTCCGCCGCGGCCAGCAGCGCCCGTACGGTGTCCACCGCATCGCCCAGGTCGGCCAGCACCACCACCCCGTGCCCCTGGTCCACCCGGCGGGTGGCGGCGGCGATCAGCACCGCGCTGATCCCGGGGCCGTCCGCCAGCCCGCCGGTGCCGGCCACCGGCGCGGGGGTCTCGGACCCGGCCAGCGCCTGGGCCAGCTCGGCGGTGGCGGCGGCCAGCTCCTGGCTGTGCGAGACCAGCACCACCCCGACCCGGCCGTGGCCCGGCGGGCGCCCGGGCGTGGGCTTGGGCACGGTGACTTCGGACGGTGGGGTGCGCGGCGCCGGGGGGTGGGCCGACGGGGCGTCGGAGATGGGGATGACATCGGCGCGGGTGCCGTCCCGGCGGCTCATCGGCTGCTCCCTGGGCGATCGGGTCCGCGGACTTCGGGTCCGGCGGTCTGCGGGTCTGCGGGTCTGCGGGTCTGCTGGTGTGCGGGCGTACGGGCGGGGGCGTCCCAGGGTGTCCCGGGTGCTCGGGCCAGCGGGGCTGAACGCGCCGTACTGCTCGTGGAACGGGGTGGTCTCCCACACTCTGGCAGCCCGCCGGGCCGCTCGGGCTGAACCCGGCCCGTGTGTTCGCCGCCCGGCCTCGCCGCTACCACAGCCCGCCGTCGCCCGGGGTCGGAGCGGGCGCAGTCGCCCCGGTCGGAGGAGTCCTCGCCAACCGCGCTCGTACCGCGCCCCGGCATGGTTACGCTGGCATCCGGTAGACGTCGGGAGGAGTCAGCAGTGGTAGCAGACATCGGGGCGAGCACGGAGCCGGCCGGCACGACGGAGGTCCTCGCGGGCGGCCGCAAGCCCCAGTTGGACCTCACGGAGGCCGTCTGGCAGTCCAGCAGCCAGGGCAGCGGGGACGTGCAGATCGCCTTCGTCGAGGGTTACATCGCGATGCGCGACGGCAGGCAGCAGGACGGTCCGGCTCTGATCTTCACGCCGGGGGAGTGGCGCGCCTTCGTGCTCGGTGCCCGCGACGGCGAGTTCGACCTCACCTGACCCGCCCTCACCCGGTACCGGAGTCCGGGATCCCGGCGGCAGCCGCCGGGATCCCCCGAGGTCAAAGATTTGATGCAGACGCGTCATAATTTCTGTTGACTGTTCGACAAGCGCGGCCCACAGTTGTTGAGAACAGGCAGACGCCGTGCCCACCGCCCCCACGCGGCCAGACACGGCGCCTGCTGTGTGCCCGGCAGTGATGCCGAGCTCCTCCCGGAAATCCCCTGCGCACCGGGGTGCGTTGGCCGGTCCCGGCCTCGTGAGAGGCCGGCAGTCGCCGGGAGGTTGGCCCCGAGGTCCGAGAGCGACTCGAAACGCGGTGCCGGTTGCTCGGGACCCGCACGCCCCCACGCGGCGGTGTCCCGAGCAGGTCCGCGAGTGCGACGGGCCTGGGCCCCGCGAACCTGGCTTCTGTGACTTCGGACTGTTGGTTTGTGGGTGTTGCAGTCGTGTGCTGCGGTGCTCCGCGGCGCGGCGAAGCTGGTTGCTCGGCTGATCGGCACGACGATGCGCACAGTGGAGGGATACGCGTGTGGGGCCGCGTTGCGACAAACCGCCCCCCGGAGGATCGAACCCAGAACGGCTGTCGTGCTGAACCGAACGTAGCCCGGACGGTTGCTCAGAGTCAACATTGGTCTCTGAGCGTGGATCTCCGGCCGGTCTGCGACCCACCCCGCGAAGGTGGTGTGCCGGGCACGTACGATGTTGCCATGTCTTTTCTCCGCCGTCGCTCCGGCCAGCCCGCAGGCCCGGACTTCGACGTGCTCGCGATGGACCCGGGCGACTGGCCCGGCGATTTCGGCGCCGCCATGATGGCCGCACCGGACGGCACCTGCCAGGGGATCTTCCTTCGGTACGACCTGTTCGGTGGCAGAGGTCCGGCAATGTTCATCGGGAATTTGCCCGAGGGCTCGCCGGCCAGGGACAGCGAGGACGGCGTCCCGTTCGAGGTCCGGCAGCTGCTCGCGGCGCTGGAGAACGAGGAGCCGGTGGACTTCGTCTCCGCCGAGGACTTCCCGGTCATGCTCGGCGACGACCTGCTGATCGTGAAGAAGGTCAAGGTCACCGAGGAGCGGGTGTTCTGCTCCCAGTTCGGCCGCAGCGACGGCGTCCAGGTCACCATCGCCTCCTGGGACCGGCCGATTTCGGACGACCTCTACCAGCTCCTGAAGCCGCTGCCCGCGGACATGTTCCAGCAGGGCTGACCTGGAGCGCCCGCTGCTTGACGGTTTCGATCAACGCTTCGTACAGTCGCGGACATGTCGTGCCGTCTCCCACTGCTGACCCTCTCCCGGCCTCCGGCCGCAGGGACCTCCACCGGCCGTTCCGGCCCGCGGCGTACCGCCGGCGAGGCGTGTCCGGGCAGGTGAGAGGGCTTCGTCCCGCCGTGGCGGTGTGCGGCCGGCCGACCAGTCGGCCCTGATCCGGGGCCCGCCGTTCGCGGTGGCGACGTCCGGGGCCCGTCGTGTCCGGATCACCGCACGCGCGTCCGGCGTGCCGTCCGCAGTTGCCGAGCCCCACGCTGCCCGCCCGGAGGCACCAGCACCATGAGCACCAGCGCAGACCAGTCGCCCGCCGACCCGGCCGGACCCGGGCCGACCAAGGCCGGGCCGACCGACCCCACGCCGGTCGCCGAGGCGCTCGCCCGGCTGCCCAGGGTCGTCGACCTGCTGGCCGCCCGGGCCGAGGAGCACGACCGCGACGCGACCTTCCCCTACCAGGGTATCGAAGCCGTGCACGAGGCCGGACTGCTCACCCTGACGGTGGATCAGCGCTACGGCGGCCCCGGCGGCGCGCTGGCCGACGTCGTCCGGGTGCTCGCCCAACTCGGACGCGGTGACGCCTCGGTGGCGGTGGTCACCGCCTTCACACTCCTTCAGCACGCCGAACAGGCACGGACATCCGTCTGGCCGACGGCCGGATACCGCCGCCTGCTGGCCGAATCCCGACGCGGGCCCGCTCTCGTCAGTGCCCTCCGGATGGAGCCCGGCCGGCCCGGCCCGCTCCCGGCGACCATCGCCCGACGGGACGGCGACGACTGGCTGCTGAGTGGCCGAAAGACGTACTGTGCCGGAGCCGAGGCCCTGGCCTGGATGGCCGTCACGGCCCGCACCGACGAACCGGTGCCGCGGGTCGGCAGCTTCCTGGTACGCGGGGACAGCGCGGGCATCGAGATCGACCCCACCTGGGACCAACTCGGCCTGCGCGCCAGCGCCAGCCACGACGTCGTTCTGGACGCGGTCCGGGTGCCGGCCGGTCTCGCCCTCGCCCTGACCCCCGGCCCGGCCGTCCGACCGGACGACACTCCCGCCACGGACGACACTCCGGCCACGGGCGCCACCCGTGCCTCGGGCGCCGTGCCCGAAGCCGAACTCGCCCAGGCCTGGCACGACCTGGCGCTCTCCAGCATCTACCTCGGCGTCGCCCGGGCGGCCCAGGACTGGCTGGTGCGCTTCCTCAACCAGCGCACCCCGGCCAACCTCACCGAACCGCTCGCCGCGCTGCCCCGCTACCGCGGCGCACTGGGCGAGATCGAGGCCCTGCTGATCGGGGCCGAGGAGCTGATCGACGGCCTGGCGCCCCGGGTCGACCGCGCCGACCCGAAGGCCGTGGCCCGTACCGGCCCCGGCCGGCTGCTCGCCACCCGCGCCGCCGTGTCGGCCGTCCAGCAGGCGGTCTCGCTCACCGGCAATCCCGGCCTGAGCCGGCGGCATCCCCTGGAACGCTATCTGCGTGATGTGCTCAGCGGCCAGGTGCACTTCGCCGCCGACGAGGCCGTACTCGACGCGGCCGGCCGGGCCGCCCTCGACCGGTCGGCGCCGCGCGGCGTCTGACGGGCGTTCGGCGGCCGACGGCATCGGCCCCACGTCGTCCTGCTCGTACCTGTCCCTCTTGTGGTCGTACCTCTCTGCGCTGCTCGGTGCCGCTGTCCCGCGGCGGGCCCGCCTCCGTTCAGCGGGTGCCGACGGCGGCGCGGACGGCCCGGCGGGCGAGCGCGGCGTCGTCGTACAGACGGCGGATCATGATGCGCTGTTCCTCGCCCGCCCCGGGGACGTCGTACAGCCGGATCTCCCGCATCAGCACCAGAACCAGGTTGACCAGGAACGCGTCCCGGGCCAGCGTGCCCCCGGACTGGGCGAGTTGGCTGATCTGGCGGCGGGCCGCGGTGTCCCCGGACAGCACGCCCCAGAGCATCGCCAGGTCGTAGCCGGGCAGGTACCAGCCGGCCTGCTCCCAGTCGACCAGTACCGGGCCGGACGGCGCGAGCAGCATGTTGCTGAGCAGCGCGTCGCCGTGACAGAGCTGGAGCGGGGCGTGCGCGAGGCCGTGCATCAGCCCGCGCAGGTCGCCGGCGTCCCGGTCGGTCAGCTGGCCCACCGAGTGGAACCGGGCGATCTCCAGCTGGTAGTCCAGCGGGGCGTGGAAGACGTCCGTGGGCGGCCGCCACAGGTTGAGGGTGCGGACGGCGGCGAGCAGTGCCCGTACCTCGCCCGGCGTGGGCGCGTTGACGGGGTGGCGCTCGCGGGCGGCGGGCCGGCCCGGAATGCGCTCCATCACCAGCACGCAGCGGTCGTGGTCGGCCGCCACCAGCCGGGGCAGCCGCACCGGCGGGCGGTGCCGGACGAACGCCCGGTAGACCGCCACCTCGTGGTGGAAGTCGGCCACCAGCTGGTCGAACTGCTCGCCGCGAACCGCCTGCGGGGCGAGGCACTTGGCGACGACGGGGGTGCGTCCGATGGTTCCGGCCACCAGGATGTGGCGGCCGCCCTCGCGCAGCACCTGGCGCGGGGTGAAGGCGGGACATATCCGCGAGATGTTGCCGAGCGCGGCCCGCACGGCCGGGGTCTGGAGGGCGGCCGGGTCGATCCGCTCGGTGACGGCGGGCTGGGCGGACCGGCCGCGCAGCATCCGGTGGTCGACGCCCGGCCGGGCGACGGGCCCCCGGTGCGGGGCACCGCCGTTGAGGGCGGGATCGGGGGTGCGCAGTCCCAGCGCCGTGCGGCCGGCCTGGCCCCGCGCGTCCGTGGACCGGCTGTCGGTGCCGCGCGGAGGGGCCGGCCGGCCCTGTGGCGCGGGCTTCGGGCCGGGACGGCTGCCGGCTGCGGTGGGGGGACGCAGCGCGGTGCGAGTGACGGTCGGGGTGGGGGAGGTCGCTGAGGAATACATAGGGGGTGGGTGATCCCTTCCTTGCCGTCGGCGGGCTTGCCCCCGCTGGTGCGGGGGAGGGCGGGCGATGCGGCTTCCTGGCGCATCTCCTGCCCCGCTCGGTGCGGGCGGGTGGAGCGTGGGCGCCGGGCACGGACGGAGAGCGGTGCTCTCGCGAACGGCCACCGGGGAGCCGTCCGCACCCTGGGGAATGCGGCGGTCCGACTGCCGTCGGCCGTGCCCGGCGCAGCCGCGCCACCCGACCGCGCCACCCCCTCGGGTGAGGTCCGGGAAGCGCCCCTGACGGGCCCGGTGACGTGCACCGGTCCGTCCTGGGCGCCTCCCGGACCCAAGGGGCGAGGTGGCGCACCTCTACATCACACCGGAGTGCGACTGGCACACCAGCTGGCGGACCCTGGCGAAGCATGGCGAATGCTCGCTTGGCACATGACAGCGCATTACTGTCGAACCAGCCGAGGAACCTGGGGGCTTCACGTGAGCAAGGAACCCAACGCCAGACTGGCCGACCTGTTCGCCCTGACCGGATGGTCCAAGGGTGAGCTCGCGCGGCTGGTCAACCGCCGGGGTGCGGCGATGGGGCAGCAGCAGCTGTCCACCGACACCTCGCGGGTGCGCCGCTGGATCGAGCAGGGGGAGATCCCCCGCGATCCGGTGCCACGGGTGCTGGCGGCCGTGTTCACGGAGCGGCTCGGCCGTGTCGTCACCACTGAGGACCTCGGTCTGGAACGACACCGGCCCACCAGGTCCGGAACGGCGCAGTCCGCGGTGCCCTGGGAGCCGGATCGAACGGCTGCGGTCCTCACCGAGTTCACGGGAATGGACCTCATGCTCAACCGACGTGGATTGGTGGGCGCGGGAGCCGCGCTCACGGCCGGAGCGGCGATCGCCGACTCCCTTCAGGGCTGGCTCGGTGGCGAGGCGGTGGCGTACGCGGCCACCCGGCCCGGCCCCCGGCAGGTGATCACCCAGGGCGGCGCCCGGCCGGTGGTGGACGTGTACGACTCGGGCCCGGTCGGGTTCGAGGAGGTGGAGGCCCTGGAGCGCTCGGTGGAGGTGTTCCGGGCCTGGGACGCCTCGCGCGGGGGCGGACTCCAGCGCAAGGCCGTGGTCGGCCAGTTGAACGAGGTCGGCGGCCTGCTGACGCACCGCCACGCCCCTGCGGTGGACCGCCGGCTGTGGACGGTCGCCGCCAACCTCGCGGTGCTGGCCGGCTGGATGTCGCACGACGTGGGCCTGGAGCCGACGGCGCAGAAGTACTTCATGATCGCTGCTCAGGCGGCCAAGGAGGCGGACGACCGCCCCAGGGCCGGCGAGGCGATCTCCCGGGCCGCCCGGCAGATGCTGCACCTGGGCCGGGCCGACGACGCCCTGGATCTCATGGAGGCGGCCAAGGCCAGCGGCGGTACCGAGGCGCTGCCCAGGACCAGAGCCATGCTGCACACCGTCGAGGCCTGGGCGCAGGCCTCGCTGGGCCGCGCGCAGGCGACCAGACGGGTGCTCGGCGAGGCCGAGGAGCTGTTCGTCCAGGACAACGGCGAGCCTTCGCCGTCCTGGATGCAGCTGTTCAACGAGGCCGAGCTGCACGGGATGCAGGCGCTGGTCTACCGGACGCTGGCCGAGCACGACCCGAGCGCCGGTCCGTTGGCGGCCCGCCACGCCAAGCTCGCGATCGCGCTCCGGGCGCAGACCGGGCGCGAGCGCTCGGCGCTGCTCGACCGGATCACCCTCGCCTCGGTGTACTGGCTCTCCGGCGAGCTCGACGAGGCGCAGGTCCAGGCGAAGCTGGCGATGGCCGCGATCGGCCAGACCTCCTCGCACCGCACCTGGGACCGGTTGCGCGAGATGTACCGCCTCACCGCGCGCTACCAGGGCATGCCCGTGGTCGACGAGCTGCGCGACGAACTGCGGCGGGAGCTGCTCCTGGTGGACGCGAAGCAGCGGCCGCGCCAGGCCTGAGCGACACCCGAGCAAGGCTTGAGCGAGGCCCGAGCGAGGCCTGGAACGGGGGCCTGATCTGGGCCTGATGCCGCCCTCACCGGCTGCTGTCCGGGCTGCGCCGTGCTTTCGGGCTGCGCCGTGCTCTCGGCCTGGGCTGCTTTCGCGCTGCCCCGTAGGGGCTCCGGCCGGGCCGGTCAGCCGGCGCTGAGCAGCATTCGCAGCGCGATGACCCTGCCGTCCTGGTCGAGGACGGGTCCCGACACACAGCGCACGGCGCGCAGCCCGCCATCGGGGTGGCGGACCTGGACGGTGCCGCTCGGCGTGCGCCCGTGCACCAGGGCGTCCGTCATCATCCGCCGCAGCGTCGCCCGGTCCCGCGCGGGCAGCCGGGCGGGGAGCCGGTCCAGCGTGAGCGGCCCCAGCCGCGGGTCGCGGCCGAGCAGCAGGTAGGTCTCGGGAGACCAGTGGACGGTGTCGGTGAGCAGGTCCCACTCGGCGACGCCGGCGCCTGCCGTCGTGCCCGCCGGAAGGACGGTCGGGGAGGGGGTGATCATCCGGTGACCCCACGGGTGGTCGTGTTCAGCCTGTGAGACGACTGTCGCACACCGGTACCGAACCTGTGAGGGAATTGGACAAATCTCCCGACCATGTTCCTCCGGCATATGCCGGACCTGCCCCGGGCAGCCGGACGGCGGGCCCCCGGGGCCGAGCGGTGGACAACGCCGCAGCCCCGGGGCCGCGCCCGGTTCGCCCTGTGTGCGCAGGGGCCGCTCAGGCGGTAACCTTCGGTGATTCCGGCGCCCGGGCGCCCACGCAGTACGGACCGAAGACACCCCGGCGACGGAAATCCCGTTGCCACTACGACCGCCGCAACGGATGCTGACCTCATGTTCGAGCCAGTGATAGCGCCAAGTGCCAGCCTCCTCGGCCTCCTCCAGCGAGGCCGCGGTGACGGGCAGCTCCATGCGCTGGCCGCCGACCGCGCCGAGGCCATCGCCGCCCTTGAGGAGTGCGTCACCAGCGACCCGAGGTCCGACTGGCAGGTCGAGAACCGCTCCCTCTACTACGCACGCCTCTACATGGAGCTCGAAGCGCCGCTCGACGGCATCGAGGACCACCTGCACGACCCCGAGGACCTGCTCGACGGTGACGAGGGCCGCACCGGCCTCGCCCTCTCGGTCCTCGGCCACCTCGCCGCGTACGGGCGCCGCGACGCCCTGCTGCTGCTGCGCGAGTACGCCGCCACCGGCACCAACTGGTCCTGGGCACTGGACGAGCTGGCGATGCGCGACGACGACCAGGGCCTGCTGGTCCTGGGCCCCGCCGTCCTCGACCGCTTCCCACCAGGCCCGGAGGGCGACGCCGAGCTGCGCGCCGCCGTGCGCGGTGCGTACGAGCCCCGGCCCTGGCGGCTGTGGGCCGCGCACCACCCGAGAGTGGCCACCGCGAGCGAGCAGTCGCCCTTCGACCTCTGGCAGCGCCAGCTGAACCGCAGCGGCGTCACCCCGGGCTGGAGCGCCGCCGACGTGCTCGCCTGGGCCGACGAGGCCGGCGAGAACGTACCCGGCCGGCCCGGCGACACCGGGGCGGACGACTCCGATCCCGACGGGCCGGACGCGGTTGCCCGCCGGGCCGCCGCGGCGGCGCGCTGCCTGGCCGCCGTCGTCCGGCCCGAGGACCGGGCGACCGTCCTGGACGCCGCCCACCGCGGCCTGCCCGGCGCCCGCCGGGCCGCCCTGCGGTACCTGGTCGACCAGCAGGACGAGGAGGCCGCCGCCCTGATCGAGGCCGCCGCGGCCGACGTGGACGTCCGGATCGTGCGCGCGGCCCTGGAGGTGCTCGGCCGGATGCGCGGACCGCAGGCACTGGCCCACGCCCGCCGCTGGGCCGACCCTGCCACCGGTGGCGCCGACAGCGCCCTCGGCGAGGCCGCCGTCCAACTGCTCGCGGACGCGGGTGAGCCCTGCGACGCGCCGCTGGTGGTGGCCGGATTGCGCCGCTGGGTGTCGGTGCGCGGAGTCTCCGGCGCCGGGCTCGGCACCCTGGTCGACGGCGCGGGGCGGCTGGCCGCCGCCGGAGCCGTCCCCGTTCTGCGCCACATCTACGGCGAGGCCGCGTCCTCGCAGCTGCGCGGGCGCGCTGCGCAGGCGCTCGCCACCACCGATGTGCACTTCCCGGAGGGGCCCGCCGTCGAGTGCCTCTGGGACTGCGAGGAGAGCACCCGTGAGCTCGCCGCCCGGCATGTCGCCACCACCGGCGACGCCCGCGTGCTGGAGCGCCTGCGCCGCCTCGCCGCCGACCCGGCCGAGGAGGCCGAGGTCCACGCCGCCGTACGCGGGCGTCTGACCTCGCGCGAGCGCAGCCGCTAGGTGTCCGCCCCGCCGGGGCCCTGGGCCCGCCGGTGACGGCACGATGCCCGGGACACCCCGCGCGGGGATCCCGGGCATCGTGCCGTCAGCGGCGGCGTCGGCGGCGCGTCATCAGCCTGCGGGGACGCCGGCGTCGGGTTCCAGGATCCCGAGGGTGACCAGGGTGATGATCAGGACCCCGAGCAGCACCCGGTACACCACGAACGGCGTGAAGCTGTGCGTCGAGATGTACTTCAGGAACCAGGCGATCGCCGCGTAGCCGACCACGAAGGCGATCAGGGTCGCCAGGATGGTCGGACCCCAGGCGGGCGCCGGGCCCTCACCGATCTTGAAGAGTTCGAGCGTGCCCGAGGCCAGCACGGCCGGAATGGCGAGCAGGAACGAGTACCGGGCGGCCGCCTCCCGGCTGTAGCCGAGCAGCAGGCCGGCGCTGATCGTGCCGCCGGAGCGGGAGACGCCCGGGATCAGGGCGAGCGACTGCGCCAGCCCGTACCCGATCGCGTGCGGCAGGGTCAGGTCGCTGATCGGCCGGGCGTACCGGACGGCCCGGCTCCGGTCCGCGACGGCGAGGATCAGGCCGAAGACGATGAGCGTGGTGCCGATCACCCGCAGGTCGCGCAGCGAGCTCTCGATGGTGTGCTGGAACACGGCGCCCAGGAGGGCGATCGGCAGGGTGCCGATGATGACGAACCAGCCCATCCGCGCGTCCTGCTCGGAGCGGAGCGCCGGGCGGAAGAGGGAGAGCGTCCAGGTCTTCACGATCGCCCAGATGTCGCGGCGGAAGTAGATCAGGACGGCGGACTCGGTGCCCAGTTGCGTGACGGCGGTGAAGGCGGCGCCCGGGTCGTCCCACCCGAGCAGGGCGGAGAACACCCGCAGGTGGGCGCTGGAGGAGATCGGCAGGAACTCGGTGAGCCCCTGGATGAGGCCGAGGACGGCTCCGTGGAACCATTCGATCACCGGACACCCGCCCCGGGTATCCGTCGGTCGATGCGCATCAGCGGGTCCTGTTCGTCGGTGCTGGAGGCGTGCGGAAGACCGGTTCCGCCCCCCGGCCACCGGCCGCGCGGGCCCCGGCGCGGCACGATGCTACGGGGTGCGGATGGCGCGGATTCCCTTGCCCCCGGCGCTGAGACCCATGGCTGGAATACCCCCTATGGGTATAGCGTTGTGATGAACGGATCAACGAGAACGGCGCTTCAGTTCTGGTTCACCCGTACTTCACCGCAGTGTCGGCGACGCTTCGCATCGGTGGTGATCGGGAGCGGGTTCGGGGCGTCTTTGCGGCGGTTCACAGCGCTTCATGGCAGCTCATGGCAATTCACGGCACCTCGCGACGGCTCAGTTGGAGGACGAGATGACGCACCCCGCGCACCGGCACCAGCACGCTGGTCACCCGCGGCCCGGGCACCAGCACGCCGGCTGGCGGACCGCCGCGCAGGCCACCCTGCACTGCCTCACCGGCTGTGCCGTCGGCGAGGTGCTGGGCATGATCCTCGGTATGGCGTTCGGCCTGCACAACGGTGCGACCGTGGCGCTGTCCGTCCTGTTGGCCTTCGTCTTCGGCTATGCGCTGACCATGCGCGGCGTGCTGCGGGCCGGCCTCGACCTGGGCCGGGCCGTCCGGATCGCGCTCGCCGCCGACACCGTGTCGATCCTGGTGATGGAGCTGATCGACAACACCGTGATGGTCACCGTTCCCGGTGCGATGGACGCGGGCCTGGACAGCGCGCTGTTCTGGGCCTCGCTGGCCGGATCACTCGCGCTGGCCTTCGCCCTGACCGTCCCGGTCAACCGGTGGATGATCGGCCGCGGCCGGGGCCACGCGGTCGTCCATGCCCACCACCACTGAGGCGCCGCACGCTCGTACCCGTGCCGCCACCGCCGGCCGGTCGGTTCCGGCCGACCGGTCGGCGGTGGGCCGGGCGCCCCTACGCCTCCCGCCGGGTCGCGCGGGCCTCGCGCCAGAGCGGGGCGTCCAGCATGTGGGTGTCGTAGCGCTCCTGGCCGGCCATCAGCTCCTCGGTCGTCGCCTCGCCCCGGCCGATCCGCTCCAGCAGACGGAAGTACTCGAAGCGCTCGACCCCCGGCGTGATCACGATGAGCAGGTCCGCGCCGGACCGCGCGGGCGCGGCGAAGGCGTGCGGCATGGTCGGGGGCACCACGAGCAGGTCGCCCGCGTTCGCCGTGACCACCTCCTCGCCCGCCAGCACCTGGAGCCGGCCGTCGAGCACGAAGAACAGCTCGGACGAGCCGGCGTGGTAGTGCGGGACCGCCCCGTCCGCGCCGCGCGCCAGCGATATCCGCAGGGTGCTCAGCGCGCCGGCGGTGCTGCTGGAGTCGGCCAGCAGGTGTGCGGTGTTGCCGCCCAGGCCGAGCGTCTCGGCCTCCTCGCGGCGTACCACGACGGCCTGGTGTGCGAACAGCGACATGGGTTCCCTCCCCGGGTTCTCGGTCTTCGGCTGATAGTACTGCGTCTAACTATCTCCCATCGAATAGAATTCCGGGCATGGATGAAGTGGACGTGATTGTGGAGCAGTGGCGGCGCGAGCGGCCGGACCTGGATCTCTCGGCGGTCGGTACCGCCGGTCGGCTCGGGCGCTTCGCGATGCTCGCGGGTCGCGCCGTCGACGACGTGTTCAAGCAGCACGGGCTCCAGCGTGGGGAGTTCGACGTCCTGGCCGCGCTGCGCCGGTCCGGGCCGCCGTTCGTGCTGATCCCGTCCGTGCTCGCCGCGACGATGATGATGTCCAGGGCCGGTATGACCAGTCGGCTGGACCGGCTGGAGGCGGCCGGTCTGGTCGAGCGGCGCCTCGACCCGGAGGACCGGCGCAGCTTCCGGATCGCACTCACCGAGAGCGGCAGGGCGGCGGTCGATGTCGCCATGGCCGACCACGCCGCCAACGAGGCCCGGCTGCTCGCCCCGATCACCGATGCCGAGCGCGCCGCGCTCGACGCGATCCTGCGCAAGCTCCTCGGGGCGATGGAGGCCGACGGTCACTGACCCGGATCCGTCCCGTGCCGTCCCGGCCCGCCCCGATGCGGCGCAGGCCCGGGCCGTCGCCACCGTCCTCGCCGACCGAGCCCGCGGGCGACCCGGACGGCCGTCACCGCGCGGGCAGCAGCAGGAACCGCACCGGGATGCCCGGCCGGGCCTGCGCCGCTGCGGCGAGGTCCGGCTGCGGGACGACACCGACGACCGGGTAGCCACCGGTGGTGGGGTGGTCGGCGAGGAAGACCACCGGCTGGCCGTCCGGCGGGATCTGGACGGCCCCGAGCACCATGCCCTCGCTGGGCAGTTCGCCGGGCCGGGCCCGGGTGACGGCCGGCCCCACCGTCCGCAGGCCCACCCGGTTGCTGGCCGGCGCCACCCGATAGGTGTCGCGGGCCAGCCAGGCCACCGCGTCCGGCTCGAACCAGTCCGCCCGGGGCCCGAGCCGCAGCCGCAGGACCAGCTCGGCCGGGGGAGCGGGCTGCGGCACCAGGTCGGCGGCGCGGTACGGGCCGGGCTGCGCCCCGACCGGCAGCACGTCACCCGCCGCCAGTGGCGCCGGCCCGAGCCCCGACAGGACGTCGGCCGAGCGGCTGCCCAGCACCGGCGATACGGCGATCCCGCCCGCGACGGCCAGATAGCTGCGGACGCCGTGGGTGGCGGCCCCGACCTCGATCACCGCGCCGGCCGGCACCGCCACCGGCGCGCCCCACGCGGCGGCCCGCCCGGCCACCCGGACGGGTGCCGGCGCGCCGGTCACCGCGACCACGGCGGGGGCGAGCGCCCGCAGCGCGACGCCGCCGACCGTGGTCTCCAGCGCCGCGGCGCCCGGGGGGTTGCCGACCAGCCGGTTGGCCACGCGCAGCGCCGGTTCGTCCAGGGCTCCCGCGCGGGGCACGCCCAGGTGTGCGACGCCGCGCCGGCCGAGGTCCTGAACGGTGGTCAGCGGGCCCGGCCGGACCACCTCCAGCCCGCTCATCGGCGCTCCTCGGCGTCGCGTACGGCGGTGAATCTGACCCGCACCCCGGGGGCGAGCAGGGCGGCCGGCTCCCGGCCGGGATCCCAGAGCGCGAGGGCGGTGCGGCCGAGCAGCTGCCAGCCGCCGGGGGAGGACCGCGGGTACACCCCGGTGTAGGGGCCGGCCAGCGCCACCGACCCGGCCGGGACGGAGCTGCGCGGGGTGGCCCGCCTGGGTACCTCGTAGCGCTCCGGAAGGCCGGTCAGGTAGCCGAAGCCCGGGGCGAACCCGCAGAAGGCGACGCGGTACTCGGGCTCGGTGTGGATACGGACGGCGGCCTCGGCGGAAACGCCCCACAGCTGCGCGACCTCCGCCAGGTCGGCGCCGTCGTACACCGTCGGGACCTCCAGCAGCGGACCCTCGGGCCGGGCGCCCGCGGTCGGCTCCCAGCCGGCGAGCAGCGAGGCGAGGGTGCGGAGCGCGGCCTCGTCCGGCAGGCCGTCGACCAGGACCGTCCGCGCGGCGGGGACGATCTCGGTGAGCTCGGGCAGTCCGCCGTCCGTGCGGCGGGCGGTCAGCCACGTGTAGAGGGCGCCGACCTCGGCGGGGCCGGCCGCCTCGGCGAGCAGCGCGTGGCCGCCGACCCGGCGGACCGTGAGCTCCGGGCCCGACCCCGACCCCGGTTCCCGCTCCGGCCCCCGACCCGTTTCACGCTGCCGCTTCCCGGCCGGTGTGCGGTCGGCCGATGGGGATTCCTCCGGCCCTTGGCCTTCCGGTCCGTGGTCGTCGGGCGCCCGGTCGGCGCTCAGGTGAAGGCCTCCACCCGAACGCCGGCCGAGGCCAGCGCGCCACGGACCCGCCAGGCCAGCTGGGCCGCGCCCGGGGTGTCCCCGTGGACGCAGAGCGAGCGGGCCTCGACCGTCACCGGCTCCCCGCCGATCGCCGTCACCAGCCCGTCCCGCGCGATGCCCACCGCACGGGCGATCACCTTCTCCGGGTCGTGCACCACGGCGTCCGGGTCGCGCCGAGGGACGAGCGTGCCCGCCCAGGTGTACGCGCGGTCGGCGAAGGCCTCGGTGACGACCGGCAGTCCGACCCCGTCGGCGACCGTGAGCAGCCGCGAGCCGGGCAGCCCGAGCACGGGCAGCGGCCCGTCGCAGATGGCCCCGGCGCGCAGCACGCCCGCGACCACGGCCTCGGCCTGCTCGGAGTCGGCGACCACCCGGTTGTAGAGCGCGCCGTGCGGTTTGACGTAGGAGACCCGGGAGCCGGCCGCGCGTGCGAACACCTGGAGCGCGCCGATCTGGTAGGCGATCTCGTCCGCCAGCTCCTCCGGCGGGACGTCCATCGCGCGGCGCCCGAAGCCGGCCAGGTCGCGGTAGGAGACCTGGGCGCCGATCCGTACGCCCCGCTCGGCGGCGAGCGCGCAGACCCGGCGCATCGTCGACGGGTCGCCGGCGTGGAAGCCGCAGGCGACGTTGGCGCTGGTCACCACGGAGAGCAGGGCCTCGTCATCGGTCAGCGTCCAGCGCCCGAACCCCTCACCGAGGTCCGCATTGAGATCGATCACCGCGTCGGCCACGCCCGGCCCGCCTCCCAGCAGCTCATGCAGCAGCTCTTGAGGGTGATCGTAGGGCCTGCGCGTGACGTGCGGTGCGCGTGACCCGACGCCGCCCTGGCCCCCAGTGCGCGCGCCCGTGAACGCGCTCCCCCGGTTGGCCCAGCCGGGCAGGCGGCGGGCGGGCGGCGGGCCCAGTCGGGGCTTTGCGGGCCCGACCGTGGCCCGGGAGGGCGCCCGGTGGGCGGTCAGGCCGCGGCGGCCCGCATCTCGATCGCCCGGATCCCGCGCAGCACGATCAGCAGTGGGATCACCCCGATCACCCCGAACGACATGTCGATGAATCGCCAGTACAGCGGTATGCCGCGCAGCGGGCCGCAGATCAGTGCCAGCGGGATGATCCCGGCGCAGGCGATGACGGCCCACCTGATCACCCAGACGTTGCGCACCGGATCCTGGATCGGTCCCCAGAACGCCACCGCGATCACCAGGTGCGCGAAGGCCAGCCAGTCGGTTCCGTAGGCGAGGGGTGGCGTGCGTTGGTCTCGGCGATCGCGTCGCGGACGCGCTCGATCCACTCCAGCAGGGCGGGGAAGCGGTCGGTCAGCGGGGCGCCCGGGCCGGCGGCGAAGTCCGTCAGCCACCTGGTCTCGCGCTCCAGCGGGAACGCGGTGAGGCCGCTGAGCACCAGGCAGACCACGAAGATCCAGAGCCAGCGGCGGACCGTGCGCAGCGCGCCGTCCTCGGCCGGGATGTGCGAACCGCTCATGGTGGAACCCCCAGACGGCAGGGCGGGTGAAGAGGTCTCCCACCTGCTGGGCAAGACTCTAGAGGTCGAACTGAACGTGTTCAATTTTGGCCCTGGCGGCGGACCGGGGCCGGTCGCGCGGTCGGAACGCAGGACGCCACCCGCACCGGTGTCCGGTCGGCGCGAGGCCGACCGGGCACGGCGCGGGTGGCGTTGCCGCGTGCCGCATGCGGCGGGGTGGCATGGCGGACGGCGGCGCGTGCCGCGCGCCGCGGTACGTCAGGCGGTGTAGGTGTACCGGTCCGCGGCGGCGGTCGCGCTGGTGCCGCCCGCCGTCGTCACGGTGACGTCGACGACGCCGGTGCCCGCCGGGGCGGTGGCGGTGCAGAAGGTCGGGCCGCAGGAGACGTGCGCCGCCGGCACACCGCCGAAGGCCACGCTGCCATGGGTCAGCGCCGCGCCCTGGACGGTCACCGCGGTGCCGCCGGCGGCCGGGCCGCTCGTGGTCCACAGCTTGCTGACGACCGGGGCGGCCGGCGGCGCCGGCGGTGCGCCGGTGTAGGAGAACGCGCCCGGCGCGTTGGCGGCGCCGCCCGGCGTGACCACGGTGACCGGGACGCTGCCGGCGCCGCCCGGCGCGGTCGCGGTGCAGGAGGTGCCGGCGCAGCTCGCGGCGGCCGGGGTGTCGCCGAACAGCACCGTGCCGTTGTCGAGGCTGCTGCCGGTCAGGGTCACGGACGTGCCGCCGGCGCCCGGCCCGGTGCTGACGTCGGTCGCGCTCACGCTCGGCGCGGCCGGGATCACCGGCGGCTGCGGCCCGGTGCCCAGCGTGTACAGGGCGACGTTGTTCGCCGGGTTGACGTCGTCGCGGTTGGCCGCCGTCACCTTGATCGTTCCGGTGGGGCGGGTGGTGCCGTTGGTGTGGAGGTAGACCTTCATGAACTCGCTGCGTCCGGGCGTCCGGGTGCCGATGAAGGTGGCGTCGAGTCGGCGCCCGTCCGGGGAGACCGTCTCCGAGAAGGTGTAGTCGGCCGGGGTCGGGAAGAAGGAGGCGCCGTCGGTGGTCACGCCGGGCGGCAGCTCGACCGTCAGGTGCGTCACACCGGTGATGTCCGCCGTGCCGGCCGAGCGCCAGTACACGCTCATGTCGGTGTTGTCGTGCGCGAAGATCGGGTAGTTGCCGCTCTGCGAAACGGCGACGTCAGGGCCCGTCACGGCGGCGGTGGCCGGGGCGGCCGAGGCCGAGCCGGTGGACGCGACGGCGCCGGTGCCGAGCGTGGCTGCGGCGAGGGCGGCGGCGAGTCCCGCCTTTGCGAGTCTGATGATCATAATCGTCATCATCGCGGACGGCTCCGCCCGCCGTACGAGGTTTGCCGCAAGAGAGTTCGAGTTCCCCGGTCAGTATCCGGCGCCCGCCGACAACCTCCCTCGGCCCTTCCCTCGGCCCTTCCCTCGGCCCTTCCCCCGGCCCGTCCGGCACCCCGCCTGCGACCCCTTCGCCCACCCCGCGCCGCCCCGCCCGCGGCCCCCGCCCGCCGCCGTCCGCAGTTCGCCCAGAAGGCCCGTTTCGGTCCTTGTCGGTGCGAACCCCTAATCTTGTCCACCGTGACCGTCATCGCTGACCAGCCCACCGAGCACGGGCCCCGGCCGCCCGCCGGGGCCGCCCGGCCCGCGCCCGGCCCCGCCGCCGACGAGGGCCTCGCCCGCCGGCTCAAGGCGCTGGCCTGCACCGCCCCGCTGCACGACCTCGACAGCCGCAAGGTCAACCTGGCCGGCGAGTACGGCGGCTACGCCATGGCCGAGGTCGGCCTGGCCGCGATCGACCTCGTCACCCTCCACATGGACTTCGACACCGGCGCCGACCGCGACCTGGTGCTCGCCCGCCTGCTGCCCAGGGTCGCCGCCCAGAGCCCGGCCAGGCCCGGCGTCGAGCACGAGCGCGTCGCCCGCTGGGTGCTCGAGTCGCTGATCAACGTCGGCAGCGTCGACCGCGGCTTCCGCGCCGTCTACGGCACCTTCGGCGCCGACGGCGAGTACGTCCGCCGCGACTACGACTTCAAGCTGATCGAGGAGGTGCCCGGCCCCGACGGCGGCGTCTACCTGCGCACCACCGACGAGGCGGTCAACGTCCTGGTCGGGGCGCTGGACACGGACGTCACCTCCGCCCAGATCGCCGCCGAGGTCAAGCTGGAGGTGCTGATCCGGCGCGGCCGCCTGGCCGACGCCCAGCTCGCCGCCGAGCAGGCCCGCTACCGCACCGTCCAGTACGCCGAGACGCTGCGCCGCGCTCTGGACGCCACCCGGCGTAACGTACGCGCCGTCGACTGGATGCAGACCATCCCCGACCTGATCGACGAGGCGCTCGACCACATCGCCGACCGGTACCGGCACGAGAACGCGATCCTCACCAACATCCGCCGCGCCCGCGACGAGGCCGAGGACCAGGAGCACAAGCGCCGCGCCGCCGAGCTCGTCGACATCGTCAAGGACTGCATCCGCCGCCACACCCAGCTGCAGACCCGCCTGCTGGAGGCCGGCCCGCTGTTCCGCGCCGAGCAGGACCGGCAGGCCTTCGCCACCCCGGGCCTGCGCACCGGCATCGACCTCTACGGCCAGCTGCTCGCCCCCCTGCTCCGGCTGCCGGTCGAGCAGGCCACCCGCCCCACCGACGCCTTCTTCGCCCGCGGCACCGGCCTGCGCACGCCCACCTCCGTACGCGTCACCGACCTGGTCGACCTGCTGCTCACCCCGCCGGTCGAGCGTGAGCACCTCGGCGCCGAGCTGCCCGACCCCGACCTGGTCGCCACCCCGGACGACAGCCGCTTCTCCGAGACGCAGCTGGAGGCCGCCCTGGAGCTGCTCGACCTGCCCGCCGACGCGCCCCGGCGGCTGTCCGGCCTGCTCGCCGAGGCCCGCCGCCAGGACCCGGACCTCCCGTACCTGGTCGCCCTGCTGGCCGTGCACGCGGCCAGCCCGCCGGTCGGCACCGCCTACCGGCAGGGTGAGGAGCGCCTGCTCTTCGCCGTCGACGACGGCACCCAGCTGCGGGACGCCGAGTTCGGCGGCGCCGACCTCATCGTCGGCAGCGCCCTGCTGGACGCGGCCGGCATGGCCGCCGACCGGAAGGACGCGAGCTGATGCAGCGCGAGCAGTTGACGGACCGCCGGTCGCAGAACCACCCCGAGGAGCACCGCCCGTGACGACCCACCACGACCTGTCCTGGGCCGCCGAGAGCGAACCCGCCCCCGCCGCGATCACCCCGGCCGACGTCGCCGACGCCGCCCGCCTGGTCTCCTTCGGTCTCCAGGCCAAGCTGCTGCCGGCGCGCGACGTCGAGTACGCGGAGCTGGTCCGCCGCCACCGCGAGGACCAGGCCTTCGCCCGGCTCGCCGACGCCGTCGCCACCGGCATGGGCCTGGTCGTCCTGGAGGTCTCCCCGCGCGCGGGGATGGCCGTCGCCGCCGCCGAGGACTCCGTGTTCGCCGTCCGGATGGGCGACTACGCCCGCCGCGCCGCCACCGAGACCACCGACCGCTTCCTGCACGGCCTCGCCCACCTGGCCGTCGCCGCGATGGCCTTCCCCCGCCCCGAGGACCTCGCCGACGACGGCTACCTCGGCCGGATCACCGTCAACGGCATCGACTCCTTCGTCCGCCAGGCCTGCCGCCGGCTGGAGGAGCAGGCCGACGCCGAGGGCACCAACACCGACCCGCACAGCGACGCACCCGGGCTGGAGGCCGCCTGGCGGGTCTGGGCCCGGCGCACCGCCACCGGCGCCACCAAGGACGCCCGCCGGCTGTCCGGCTCCACCATCGGCATCGTCGGCAAGGCCGTCCTCTTCCTGGTCGACTCCGGCTTCCTGCAGAAGACCTCGGACGACGCCGGCGGCACCTACCGCACCACCGCCCGCTACCAGCTCCAGGTCCGCGACCTCGCGAGCAGCGCCGCCATGGCCGAGCTGCTCGACCTCGGCATCGTCGCGGTCAGCGACGGCACCGCGACCCTGCTGCCCGCCGACCGGAGCGAGGAGCTGGTCGCCGACGCCGGCCTGCCCTTCCACTCGCTCTGACCGGGCCGCCGGCGAGAGCGCCCCACCGCCCGGCCCGGCCGGCCGCCTGCGCCACCGGCCCGTCCGCCGTCACCCGCCGTCCGCCGTCGCCGCCCGCCACTTCGCGCCAACGCCCCGCCTGCTACTGGAGAACCGCCGCACATGTACGAGCTCAACCGGGTCCGCCTGTACTCCATCGGACCGGCCGGCGCCCGCTACGCCGACACGGTGCTCGACCTGCGCGGCGTCGGCGAGCCGGTGCCCGACCCGGCGCCCCAGCAGCCCGGCCTGTTCGGTGAGGAGCCGGACGGCCCGCCCCGCCGGCCCGCCCCCGCCGGTGTGCTCTTCCTGGAGAACGGCGGCGGCAAGTCCGTCCTGCTCAAGCTGATCTTCTCGGTGATGCTCCCCGGCCACCGCAACACCCTCGGCGGCGCCAGCTCCGGAGTGCTGCGCAAGTTCCTGCTCGCCGACGACTGCGGCCACGTCGCCCTGGAGTGGCAGCACACCCTCACCGGCGAGCTGATCGTGGTCGGCAAGGTCAGCGAGTGGCGCGGCCGCCAGGTCTCCTCCGACCCCCGTAAGTTCGCCGAGACCTGGTACTCCTTCCGCCCCGGCCCCGGCCTGACCCTCGACTCGCTGCCCGTCGCCGAGCGCGTCAGCCTGGCCGGCGACCAGCGCGCCCGCGGCCGGCGCCGCACCATGAAGGGCTTCCGCGACGCCCTCACCGAGGCCGCCAAGGCCCACCCGCACCTGGGCCTGACCTTCGAGGACATCCACGACCGCTGGAACGAGCACCTCGGCGAGCTCGGGCTGGACCCCGAGCTCTTCCGCTACCAGCGCGAGATGAACGCCGACGAGGGTGAGGCCGCCGGCCTCTTCGCGGTCAAGCACGACTCCGACTTCACCGACCTGCTGCTGCGCGCCGTCACCGACACCCGGGACACCGACGGCCTCGCGGACCTCGTCCACGGCTTCGCCGCCAAGCTCGGCCGCCGCGCCGAACTCACCGCCGAACGCGACTTCACCGCCGGCTCCCTCGACCTGCTCCAGCGCATCGTCGACGCCACCACCGCCCGCGAGTCCGTCCGCGAGACGCACCGCACCGCCGAGCGCCGCACCCGCCGCCTCGCCCACGCCCTGACCTCCCGCGCCGCCGCCGAACGCGACCGCGCCCAGGACCTCGCCATCGAGGTCGCCGCCGCCGCGAGCGCGGTCACCGCCGCCGAGAGCGACCGCACCCGGCACTCCCTGATCACCGCCGAACTCACCCACCGCCACGCCACCCTGGGCCTCGCCGCCGCCACCACCGAGGCCGCCGCCCTGCGCCGCGAGCTGATCGAGGCCCGCACCCTGCACTCCGCCTGGCAGGCCGCCGAGGCCGTCCTGCGCCACCGCGCCGCCGCCGACCGGGTCGCCCGGGTCGCCGCCGCCATCCGCGAGGCCGAACTCGACGCCGCCCCGGCGCTCGCCGCCCGCGCCAAGGCCGCCGGCGCGCTCGCCCGCGCCCTGGAGAGCGCCGCCACCGCCGCCGAGACCCGCGCCGACCAGGAGGAACTGCGCGCCGGCGAGCTCCAGTCGGACGGCGCCAAGGCCCAGTCCGACGCCACCGAGGCCGCCACCGCCGCCCAGAAGGCCCGCAGCGAGGCCGACCACCTGCGCCAGCGCCTCGCCGAGGTCGAGCAGGAGACCCAGGCCGCCGTCGCCTCCGGCTGGATCGACGGCGGCGACGAGGCGGACGGCACGGCAGGCGACCCGGCCCGCGCCGCCCTGAACGCCGCCGACGCCGAGAAGGCCGCCACCGCTGCCCTCGACCAGGCCCGCGCCGCCGCCGAGCAGTCCGCCGCCCGAGTCCGGCAGGCCGCCGCCCTCCAGGCCAGGGCCGAACTCGCCGCCGCCCGCGCCAGCGACGCCCGGAAGGGCGCGGGCGCCGCCCTCGCCGCCGAACAGCGCACCGCCGCCCTGCTCGCCGCCGAACCCAGGCTCGCCGAACTGCTCTCCCTCACCCCGTACACCGAGGGCGCCGACGAAGCCGCCGGCTTCCTCACCCCCGCCGTACTGGACCGCAGCGCCGAGACCCTGCGCGAGCTGCTCGACCAGTCCGTCGCCACCGCCGAACGCACCCTCTTCGACCTGCGAACGGCCGCCGCCGACGACTCCCGCATCCTCGCCGCCCTCGGCGACGGCGGACTGCTGCCCCCCGGCCCGGACGTCCTCGCCACCGTCGAGTACCTCGGCGAGCACGGCATCCCCGCCCTGCCCGGCTGGCGCTACCTCGCCCAGTCCGTCGACCCCGCCGACCACGACGCCATCCTCGCCGCCCGCCCCGAACTGGTCGACGGTGTCGTCGTCACCGACCCAGGCTCGCTCGACCGCGCCCGCGAGGCCCTCCAGGCCGCCGCCCTGCTGCCGCGCTCCACCGTCGCCGTCGGCACCGCCGCCGCCCTGATCGCCCCGATCACCGGCCAGCCGGCCTTCTTCCTCGTGCCGCCGAACCCGGCCATGCACGACGAGAGCGCCGCCGACGACGAACGCCGCGAACTGCGCACCCGCGCCGCCGCCCGTGAGGAGCACATCCGCGAACTCGCCGCCCGCCTCGGCGGCGACCGCGCCCTGGCCGCCCGCCTCGCCTCCTGGCACGCCCAGTGCCCGCCCGGCACGCTCGCCGAACTCGCCGCCGCCGCCGAGGCCGCCCGCGAGCACGCCGAGCAGGCCGCCGCCGAACTCACCACCCTGCGCGCCGAGCACGCCGAGGCCGAGAGCGACCACGCCGCCGCCGCGTCCGCGCACGAGGAGCGCCGCGAGGCCGCCCAGCACACCCGCCGCCGCGCCGACGCCCTCGCCGGCCTCGCGTTCCGGCTGCGCGAACGCGCCAACTGGACCAGGTCCCTGCGCGAACTCGCCGAGGACGCCACCGAGTGCGAGCGCCGCCAGGCCGTCTGCGCCGAACGCGCTCGCACCTGCGACGAGGACCGCCGCGCCGCCCAGCGCGCCGCCGACGACGCCCGCCGCACCGTCCGCACCCTGCGCGCCGAACGCGCCGAACTGTCCGTCACCGACCTCACCGACCCCGGCGAGCAGACCCCCAGCTCGCTGCCCGCCCTGCGCGAGGCCTACCGCGCCGCCTCCCAGCTCTACGAGAAGGTCGGCGTCGGCGCCGACCTGCGCGCCGAACAGGCCCGCGCCGAGGGCGACGAGGCCGCCGCAGCCACCGAACTCGACCGCCTCACCAACAAGGTCCGCACCCGCGCCGAGGAGCTGCTCGCCAGCCCCGACGGCGCCGACGGCCCCGCCCGCCAGGCCGCCGCCACCCGCGCCGAGGAGCTCGTCGCCACCATCGAGGCCCGCTCCGCCGCCGCCAGCGAACAGCTCGGCCGGCTGCGCGGCGAAGCCGAACGCTCCGCCCCCGCCACCGGCGAGGCGCACACCGACCTGCCCGAGGACCTCGTCCCCACCGACCCCGAGCACGCCCAGGCCCTGCTGCGCACCGCCACCACCCGCCTCGCCGAACGCCGCGAGCGCCTGGAGACGGCCCGCACCGAGTACGCCGACCTCCAGCGCACCTTCGAGGCCGCCCAGAGCGCCGCCGCCGACTTCGAGGAGAGTGCCGGCCAGCTCCGCGACGGCCTGCGCGAACACCAGGACGAGCCCGAGCAGCCCGTCGAGCCCTACCTCGGCAGCCTCGCCGAGGCCCGCGCCGGCGCCGCCGAGACCCGCCGCACCCTGCGCACCGCCGCCGCCGAGCTCTCCGGCGCCGAACTCGCCGTCCGGGACGCCGCCGACGCGCTGATCCGGCACGCCAACGCGGCCCGCTACGAGGCCGTCCGCACCCCCGCCCGCCAGCAGATCCGCGAGCTGCCCGCCGCCGCCCTGCCCGACCACGCCGCCGCCTGGGCCATCGCCTTCGCACCGCGCCTGCGGGTGCTCTCCGACGAGCTGGAGCAGCTGGAACGCAACCGCGGCAGCATCATCGACCGGCTGCGCGGACTCGTCGAGACCTCCCTCGCCACCCTGCGCGCCGCCCAGCGCCTCTCCCGGCTGCCCGAGGGGCTGGGGGAGTGGTCCGGCCAGGAGTTCCTGCGCATCCGCTTCGACGACCCGGACCAGACCCTGCTGGTCGAGCGGCTCGGCGAGGTCATCGACGAGGCCACCCGCGCCGCCGTCCGCAAGAACTCCGACCTGCGCCGCGACGGCATGTCCCTGCTGCTGCGCGGCGTCGCCGCCGCCATCGGCCCGCGCGGCGTCAGCGTCGAGATCCTCAAGCCCGACGCGGTGCTGCGCGCCGAGCGGGTCAGCGTCGGCCAGATGTCCGACGTCTTCTCCGGCGGCCAGCTGCTCACCGCCGCCATCGCGCTCTACTGCACGATGGCCGCGCTGCGCGCCAACGACCGTGGCCAGTCCCAGTTGCGGCACGCCGGCACGCTGTTCCTCGACAACCCGATCGGCCGGGCCAACGCCACCTACCTGCTGGAGCTCCAGCGGGCCGTCGCCGACGCGCTCGGCGTCCAGCTGATCTACACCACCGGCCTCTTCGACACCACCGCCCTCGCCGAGTTCCCGCTGGTCATCCGGCTGCGCAACGACGCGGACCTGCGGGCGGGGCTGAAGTACATCTCGGTGGAGGAGCACCTGCGCCCGGGCCTGCCCGCCCCGCAGGACCCGGACGGCCCGGCCATCCACGGCGAGATCACCGCCACCCGGATGTTCAAGCGCCCGGCGGAGGCCCCCACGTCCTGATCCGCCACCCGCCGGTGACCTGGCGCGGCCACTGGCCTAGCGTAGGGCGCATGCTGACGATCGCTCACTTCAGTGACATCCACCTCGGCCAGGAGTACCAGGGGGACGGCGGCGCCCGCGCCAGGGCCCGGGCCGAGCAGGTCATGGCCTACCTCGGGCGGATGCCCGGGCCGCTGACCGCCGTCCTGGTCACCGGGGACATCGCCGACCACGGCGCGCCCGCCGAGTACGAGCTGGCGGCCAAGGTGCTGGCCTCGGACCTGCCGGTGCTGACCTGTCCCGGCAACCACGATGTGCGCGCCCCCTACCGGCGGGGCCTGCTCGGCGAGGAGACCACCGAGGCCGGTGCCGAGCCGGCCGACGGACCGGCCGACGGGCCGGTCAACCGGGTGCACCAGCTGCCCGGCGCCACGCTGCTGCTCTGCGACTCCTCCATCCCCGGCCGGGACGACGGCCTGCTGGACGAGCAGACGCTGGCCTGGCTCGACCGCAGCCTCGGCGAGGGCCCGCAGGACGTGCCCGCACTCGTGGCCTTCCATCACCCGCCGGTCGTGCTGCACCTGCCCTACGTCGACCCGATGCGCCAGTTCGGCGAGGAGCGCCTCGCCGAGGTGCTGGCCCGCCACCCCCGGGTCGCGGGCCTGCTCTGCGGGCACTCGCACACCGCGGCCGCCACCACCTTCGCGGGTCTGCCGCTGCTGGTGGCGCCCGGGGTGGTGTCCACCGTGGCCATGGCCTGCGAGGGCGGGCCGGACATCAGCTTCGACCAGCCGCCGATGGTCGCGTTCCATCTGCTGGAGGACGACGGCCGGCTGACCACTCACCTGCGCGTCGCACTCTGACGGCGGCCGGGCGGGCGGTCGCCCGGGGCCCGGGGCAGTCGGTGCGTCCGGGCGTCTGGGTAGTCGGTGCGCCCGGGCTGCGCTCAGAACGCGAACACCGGTCCGGTGGCCAGTTCCAGGGCGCACTCGTTGCCGAACCTCCGCTCCCACTGCACCGGCCGGCCGCGCCACGCGCCCGCCGCGCTCGCCATGACCGGCCGGTGCAACTGGTAGCAGAGGCCGTCGGACGGCGGCAGGCCGGCCGGATCGCCGTCCGCGGCGGCGAGCGCGACGCAGGCCTCCGCGACCCTGGGGTGGCTGCCGCCGTCCGGTCCGCAGAACAGCTCGACGGACCGGCTCCGCCCCTTGCCGCTCCCGTGCCGGCCCCCGGGGCCGTCGTAGGGGTCGTCGGGTGTGGCGCCGAGCCGCTCGGCCGGGCCGGGCTGCTGCTCGATGGTGAGCACCAGCCCGGCCTGGCCGGCGGGGACGGCCGCCGGTGCCGGGGTCGGCCAGGCGAGGACGGAGAGCAGCGCGGCCGCGGTGGCGGCCCGTACGCGGAGAGGAATCACGGCCGAACAGATATCAGCGCGACGGCTCCCACGTCGTCTCCGTCACCCGATGGTGGGCGGGGCGCCCGTCAGGCTGACGGCCGCTCACACTCCGCAGCCCCCGCGCCCGGCCGCCGTCCGCGCTCACACCCACAGGTCCCGGGTGGGCCGCGCAGCCGCCCGCTCGCCGCCTGGTCGCAGCGGCCCCCGCGGCGGGGCGATCCGGCCCAGGCCGCCGGTGGCCTGGCTCCCGTCGGCCTGGCTCCCGTCGGCCTGGCTCCCGGCCATCGGCGAGGCCGAGTTGGGGCCGCGCCTTCGCTGGGCGGCGATCTGGCGGGAGATCATGATCTCCAGCAGGCTCCAGGTCGTGCCGAACACGCCCAGTGCCACCACCATCAGAGCCGGCGTCAGCAGCCAGCTCCCGGCGTAGGACGCCAGTGTCGCCAGCATCAGGCTGACCAGGGTGCAGGACAGGCACATCCAGGCCCGGATCGCGGCGGCCCGCACCTCGTCGGGCAGTCGGCGGCGTACGGCGGACATCGGCGGCCCCCAGGCGCAGTCGGGGTTGAAGTCGGGTCGCGCGCCGGGTGCCTCGTGCGCCCGGTACGCAACAACCTGCCCGTTCGGCGGAGACCTATGCGTCCAAAACCTGCGGTCTGTCGCCAAATCATGTGATCTGCCCCAATCGGGCACCGGCTCGCGCGCCCGGTCGGCTACGGAGGCGCGGCTCAGCCGAGCCGGCGGTCCAACTCCTCCAGTGCCCCGACGACAATCGTGCGCATCGCCAGCTCCGCGTGCGCGGAATCGCCCGCGCAGATCGCCTCGGCCACCTCGCGGTGCAGCCGGATCGCGTACGGCTCCGCAGGGAGGCGGCCTGGGCGGTGGGCTCGGCGGGGCGTGGGGGCGGACGAGCCGCGATCGCCCGCCCACCGGGCCCGCCGCCCGATGCCCGCGGAGCGCACGCGGGCTCCTCGGGCACGGGTACGCCGAGGGGCGGGCAACCCCACCCGGGTGCCCGCCCCTCGGCCCGACAGCCCACGGGCCGTCAGCTCCGCGTCACCGCGGCCCGCTTCTGCTACCTCTGTTACCGCTACTTCTTCGCCCGCTCGGCGAGGAAGTCCTCGACCTGCTGGCGGATCTCCGGCGTGTCCAGGCCGCGCACGGTCATCGTGGTGCGGCGGCGCAGCACGTCGTCCGTGGTGTACGCCCACTCGCTGTCGGCGGCGTAGGCGACCTGGGCCCAGACGTCCGGGCCGTCGGCGTGGATCGGCTCGCCCAGCTCGGGGTGCTCGGCGATCATGCGGGCGATCTCGAAGGAGAGCGTGCCGTAGTGGCTGGCCAGGTGCTTGGCGACCAGCGGCTCCATCCGGGAGCCCGGCTCACGGTCGATCAGCAGGCGGTGCGCGACGGCGTTCGGCGCCCCGACGCCCGGCAGCGGCACGGTGGCGGCGATCGGCGACATGTCCTCGCCGAGGCTGGTGCCGGGCACGTGCGCGAGCTTCTCCAGCACGGTGCGGCCGATGTGGCGGTAGGTGGTCCACTTGCCGCCGGCGACCGACAGCATGCCGCCGCGGCCCTCGGTGACGACGGTCTCGCGCTTGGCGGCCGAGGTGTCGCCGGGGCCGCCGGGCAGCACCCGCAGGCCGGCGAAGGCGTAGGTGATCAGGTCGCGGTCGAGGTGCTCGTCGCGGATCGCGTGGCCGGCCTCGCCCATGATCTGGTCGATGTCGGCCTCGGTGGCGCGTACGTCCTGCGGGTCGCCGGTGTACTCCTCGTCCGTGGTGCCGAGCAGGACGTGGTCCTCCCACGGGATGGCGAAGGAGACGCGGTACTTGTCGATCGGGATGGTCAGGGCCGCGCGCCACGGCGAGCGGCGCTTGACGACGACGTGCGCGCCCTTGGAGAGGCGGATGCTGGGCGCCGCGCCGGCGTCCTCCATCCGGCGCAGGTGGTCCACCCACGGGCCGGTGGCGTTGAGTACCAGGCGGGCGTTGACGCCGAACTCGGTGCCGTCCAGGCGGTCCTTGAGGTCGGCACCGGTGACCCGGCGTCCGGTGAAGCGCAGGCCGGTGACCTCGGCGTGGTTGAGCACCACGGCGCCGGCGTCGACGGCCGCGCGCACGGTCATCACGGCGACCCGGGAGTCGTTCATCTGGTGGTCGCCGTAGACGGCGACCGAGCGCAGGCCCTCGGTGCGCAGCGCGGGGACCTGCTGGGCGGCGTGGGCGGCGGTGGAGACCCGGCCCATGCCGTCGCGGAAGGCGGAGAGCGCGGAGTAGAGGAAGACACCGGCGCCGAGCTTGGTGGCGCCGTGCGGGCCGCCCTTGTAGACCGGGACGAAGAAGGTCAGCGGGTTGACCAGGTGCGGGGCCACGTCGGTGGCCAGCACACGGCGCTCCTTGTGGTTCTCCGCGACCAGCTTCACGGCGCCGGTCTGCAGGTAGCGCAGCCCGCCGTGGACCAGCTTGGAGGAGGCGCTGGAGGTGGCGCCGGCGAAGTCGCCCGCGTCGACCATGGCGACCTTGAGGCCCGCCTGGGAGGCGGTCCAGGCGACGGCCGTTCCGAGGATGCCGCCCCCGATCACCAACAGGTCGTAGGTGGCCTTGCCCAGCAGCTCGCGGGTCTCGGCACGGGAGGCGGTGCGGCCGGCGGTGCGCTCGGCGCCCAGGGTCGGGATGGTTGCCATGGTGTGTTTACGGCGGCCGGTGCGGGCGGTGCGCCGTGTCTCCTCTCGGGTTGTGCGGTACGGCCCCGTCAGGGGCCGGGCGGGCCCTGGTCCGGGCCCGGAAACAGCGCTGGCCGGTCGGGGCCGCTGCTGGCCCCGACCGGCTGTACGGTCAGCTCTCCTCGTCTTCCTCCACCCAGCCCATGGTGCGCTCCACGGCCTTGAGCCACTTCTTGTACTCGCGCTCCCGGGTGGCGTCGTCCATGCGCGGCGTCCACTCGGCGGCGCGGTGCCAGTTGGCCCGCAGGGTGTCCAGGTCCGGCCAGAATCCGACCGCGAGGCCGGCCGCGTAGGCCGCACCGAGGGCGGTCGTCTCGGCCACGTAGGGCCGCTCGACCGGGGCGTCCAGGACGTCCGCGATGTTCTGCATCAGCAGGTTGTTGGAGGTCATGCCTCCGTCGACCTTGAGGGCCGTCAGCTCGACGCCGGAGTCCTTCTGCATGGCGTCGACGACCTCGCGGGTCTGCCAGGCGGTGGCCTCCAGAACGGCGCGGGCCAGGTGGCCCTTGGTGACGTACCGGGTCAGGCCGGCGATCACACCGCGGGCGTCGGAGCGCCAGTACGGGGCGAAGAGGCCGGAGAACGCCGGGACGAAGTAGGCGCCGCCGTTGTCCTCGACGGTGGAGGCGAGGGTCTCGATCTCGGCGGCGGTGGAGATGATGCCGAGCTGGTCGCGCAGCCACTGCACGAGCGAGCCGGTGACGGCGATCGAGCCTTCCAGGGCGTAGACGGGGGCCTGGTCGCCGATCCGGTAGCCGACGGTGGTCAGCAGGCCGTGGTAGGAGTTGACGACCTTCTCGCCGGTGTTCAGCAGCAGGAAGGTGCCGGTGCCGTAGGTGGACTTGGCCTCGCCCTCGCTGAAGCAGGTCTGGCCGAACAGCGCCGCCTGCTGGTCGCCCAGCGCGGAGGCGACGGGCACGCCCTCCAGGTCGCCGACGGCGGTGCCGTAGACCTCGGCGGAGGAGCGGATCTCCGGCAGGACCGTCAGCGGGACCTGCATCGATTCGGCGATCTTCTCGTCCCAGGCGAGGGTGTGCAGGTTCATCAGCATGGTGCGGCTGGCGTTGGTGACGTCCGTGACGTGCTTGCCGCCGTTGACACCACCGGTGAGGTTCCAGATGACCCAGGTGTCCATGGTGCCGAAGAGGATGTCGCCGGCGTCGGCGCGCTCGCGCAGGCCCTCGACGTTGTCCAGCAGCCAGCGGATCTTCGGACCGGCGAAGTAGCTGGCCAGCGGGAGGCCGGTCTCGCGGCGGAAGCGGTCCTGGCCGACGTTGCGGCCGAGCTCGCGGCACAGGCCCTCGGTGCGGGTGTCCTGCCACACCAGCGCGTTGTGGACGGGCTCACCGGTGTTCTTGTCCCACAGGACGGTGGTCTCGCGCTGGTTGGTGATACCGATCGCGCGGATGTCGTCCTTGGTCAGGCCGGCCTTCTCCAGCGCGCCGCGCACCACGGACTGGACACGGGTCCAGATCTCGGCGGCGTCGTGCTCGACCCAGCCGGGCTGGGGGAAGATCTGGCTGTGCTCCTGCTGGTCGACGGCGACGATCCGGCCGTCCGCACCGAAGATGATGCAGCGGCTGGAGGTGGTGCCCTGGTCGATCGCGGCGATGTAGTTGCCAGTGGACTCGGCGGCGGTGCCAGTCGTGGTCATGAGGTCCTCGGCTCGGAATGAGGGATTCGGTGGGGAAGCGGGCCTGACGCTCGGTCAGTCCCCGCACTCAGGCGTCGGGCAAACCCGGGGTGGCGGGCTCAGAAGGCGAGGTTGTAGATCCCGCCGGCCAGCAGGCCGCCGATGACGGGGCCGGCGACCGGGATCCAGGCGTAGCTCCAGTCGGAGCCGCCCTTGTTCGGGATCGGCAGCAGCGAGTGCACGATGCGCGGGCCCAGGTCGCGGACCGGGTTGATGGCGTAGCCGGTCGGGCCGCCGAGCGAGAGGCCGATGCCGACGACCGTGAAGGCGACGATCAGGATGCCCAGGCCCGAGGTGCCGAGGTCGGCGTTCAGGCCCTGGGTGAGGATCGCCAGGCACAGCACCAGGGTGCCGATGATCTCGGTGAGCAGGTTCTGGATCGGGTTCCGGATCTCGGGACCGGTCGAGAAGATGCCCAGGGTCGGCTCCTCGTTGGCCTGGAACTGGCCGAGGTAGGTGAGCCAGACGAGGACGGCGCCGATCATCGCGCCGAGCATCTGGGAGCCGAGGTAGAGGGGGACGTTGCCCCACTCGCCGCTCTTGACGGCGATGGCCAGGGTGACGGCCGGGTTGAGGTGCGCGCCGGACTTCGAGGCCGACATGTAGGCGGCGATCATGACCGCGAAGCCCCAGCCGAAGGTGATCGCGAGCCAGCCGGCGTTGATCGCCTTGGACTTCTTGAGCGTGACGGCGGCGCAGACGCCACCGCCGAGGAGTATCAGGGCGGCGGTGCCGAGGGTTTCGCCGACGAAGATGTCGCCGTTGGAGAACGCGGACACAAAGACTCCTTTGTCCGTATGGCCCGGAGCAGGTGGGGGAGGGGGTGCTGTCGCGGTGGGGGGACACCGGGACGGGCCGGCCGCCTCCCGTCCCGGGGACGCGGCCTGGCGATGGAGACCGATTCTTATCGGCCACCGTTCGACAATGTCGACCGCCATGCGGAAGCTTCCCCCTCCCGTCGGTCCCGCGTCAAGGCCGGTGATACTCCTGTGACCGATGACTCGCGAGGATCATGAACTTCCCGCGAAAGTAGCACCCGAATGGCCTCAAATTCGGGCAAAACGCCAAGCGCGGACAGGCGATCGCCTGTCCGCGCCGGACGCCGGGAACTGAGGGTGGAACAGGGGCCGCAGGGCCCGTCAGAAGCGCCCGGCGCCCAGGTCGCGGGAGATCGCGCGGGCGGCGCTGCGCACCGAGACCACCAGCGAGGGCCGTACGAAGCCGTCCTCGCAGACCCGCTCGACCGCGCCGCTGATGCACACCGCACCCACCGGGTTGCGCCGCCGGTCCTGGATCAGCGCGCCGATCGAGGCGACCCCCTCCCAGGTCTCCTCGATCGCCCCGGCCCAGCCGCGCTCACGGGTCAGCGCCGCCTCGGCGTCGACGTCCGCCAGCTCGGTCAGCGTGCGCGAGGTGTACGCCTCCAGCGGCTCCTCGCCCAGCTCGCCGCGTGCCACCGGGTCGTACGCCAGCAGCACCTTGCCCAGCGCCGTGCTGTGCAGCGGCTGCATCGAGCCGACCTCCAGCACCTGGCGGGTGTCGTCCGGGCGGAAGACGTGATGCACGATCAGCACGCCCCGCTGGTGCAGCACGCCCAGATAGACCGTCTCGCCCGACGCCCTGGCCAGGTCGTCGGCCCACACCAGCGCCCGCGCGCGCAGCTCGTGCACGTCCAGATAGCTCTGCCCCAGCCGTAGCAGCTCGGCGCCCAGCTGGTACTTGCCGCTCTCCGGATCCTGCTCGACGAAGCCCTCCTGCTGGAGCGTGCGCAGGATCCCGTGCGCGGTGCCCTTGGCGAGGTCCAGCGCCGTCGCGACCTCCGACAGGCCCAGCCGGCGCTCACCGCCGGCCAGCAGGCGCATGATCGCGGCGGCCCGGGAGAGCGACTGGATCGGGCCGGGCATTGGATACCTCCACGGACAGGCGGTCGACATTGTCGACCGCAGTGGTAACGGCATGAGTCTGCCAGGCCGGAGCGGCCGTGTGCACCTTCCCCCCTCACTGAACCGCCCCCGGTGCGCCCCTCAGGTGCCCCCGCGCACCCCGGACACCCCTCCCGCGCGCCCCCTATGCCCCCCTTGTGCCGGCCGTATCCGCCACACCCGACCCGCCGCCCGCCACACCCGACCCGCCGCCCGCGCCACCCGACCTGCGCGCGCCCGCCACCTCGGCGGCCAGCTCGGCGATCTCGGCCGGGCCGACCCGGCAGCAGCCGCCGACCAGCCGGGCGCCGTCCGCCAGCCAGCCGCGCACCCGCTCCGGCCGGAACGTCGACCCGCCGGCCCAGTCGCGAGCCCGCGCATCCCACCGCTCGCCGCTGTTCGGGTACACCACCACCGCCTTGCCCGTCACCCGCGCCGCCACCGCCACCGCCAAGTCCGCATCCGCCGGCGTGCAGCAGTTCACCCCGACCGCCAGCACCTCCGGCACATCGGCCGCCGGCCCGAACGCCTCCTCCAGCGGCTGCCCCGCCCGGGTCCGCCCGCCCTCGACGCTGAACGACAGCCAGGCCGGCACCCCCAGACCCCGCACCGCCCGCAGCAGGGCCCGCCCCTCGTCGGCGTCCGGCACCGTCTCCAGCGCCAGCACGTCCGGGCCGGCCGCCACCAGCGCCTCCAACCGGGGCCGGTGGAAGGCCTCCAGCTCGGCCACGCTCAGCCCGTACCGCCCCCGGTACTCAGAGCCGTCCGCCAGCACCGCCCCGTACGGACCCACCGAGGCCGCCACCCACAGCGGCCCCGGCCCGGCCGCCCTTGCGGCGGCCTCCCGCGCCAGCTCCACGCTCAGCCCCAACAGCCGCGCAGCCCCCGCCCGGCCCACGCCCCGGTGGGCGAACCCCGCGAAGCTCGCCTGATAGCTCGCGGTGATCGCCACCCGCGCGCCCGCCTCGAAGTACGCCAGATGCGCCCGCGTGAGCGCCTCCGGCTCGTCCGCCAGCAACCTGGCCGACCAGAGCTCGTCCGACAGATCGTGCCCCGCCGCGGCGAGCTGGTTGGACAGGCCGCCGTCCAGCACCAGCGGCCCGGCGGCCAGCGCCGCGGCGAAGTCCGCCGGTCGGGCGGACGGGCCACCGGGCGGGGGAGCGACGGACATCGGGCCTCCTCGGGAATCACGTCTGGCCGCACCCTACGTCCGCCGCCGCCGCACCCGCAGAACCTCCGGCCGCCCCTCCCGGGGCCCGGGCGGAAAACCGTTGGCGGGCTGTCACCGGCGTGTACTAGGTTGCACTCAACCCGAGAAGAACCGGACCGGGCGGGCAGTACGGAGCGATGGAGAGGAGCCGGGCCATGGCACCGCAGCAGCCGCCGGACAGCACGGCCGAGCAGGAGTGGCTCGCCTCGTACGACCCGCACGCCTACGCACCCGTCGCGGTCACCGTCGACGTGGTCGCCCTGACCCTTCGCCACGGCAGCCTGCACGTCCTGCTCGTCGAGCGGGCCGCCCCGCCATACCAGGGGTACTGGGCCCTGCCCGGCGGATTCCTGCGCGCCGGGCAGGAGAGCCTGGACGAGGCCGCCGCCCGCGAGCTGGCCGAAGAGACGGGCCTGCACGGCACCGCCGACGCCGAGGCCACCCTCAGCCGGGTGCACCTGGAGCAGCTCGGCAGCTACGGAGCCCCGGAGCGCGACCCCAGGATGCACGTCGTCTCCGTCGCCTACCTGGCCTTCGCACCTGACCTGCCCGACCCGCAGGCCGGCAGCGACGCCGCAGCGGCCGCCTGGCACCCGGTCGCCACGCTCGACGGCCTGCCCAGGCCCACCGAACCAGCCGGCGCGCCCGCCGAGACCCACGGGGGTGGCTTCGACGGGCGCGCCGGCGCCCACCCCACCGCCGACGCTGGCGACGCTGACACCGCCGCCGGCACCCCGGGCTTCCACGGCGACGGCGCCGAGAGAGCCCAAGCGGCCCGCACGCCCACACCAGTCGCCTTCGACCACGCCCGCATCCTCGCCGACGGGCTCGACCGCGCCCGCGCCAAGATCGAGTACAGCCCGCTGGCCACCGCCTTCCTCGGCCACGACTTCACCATCCCCGAGCTGCGCGCCGTCTACGAAGCGGTCTGGGACGAGAAGCTCCACCCCGGCAACTTCCACCGCAAGGTCCTCTCCGTCCCAGGCTTCGTCGAGAGCACCGGCACCACCACCGAACGCGGCGGCAGCCGCGGCGGCCCGCGCGCCCGCAACTACCGCGCCGGTGACGCCCACCAGCTCCACCCCGCCCTGCTGCGCCCCACCCGCGAGGACGAGATCCGTTGAACGCCGAGCTCCCCTCCGCCGGCCCCGAACTCGCTACCATCCACCCCATGACCACCGACGCGCCCGACAGAGCGGCCAACCGGCCGAACTCCCACTGCCACTGGTGCGGTACGGCCTACCCGCCGGGCACCGTCGCCTGGCCGCGCACCTGCCCCGGCTGTGCCGAGATCAGCTACCGCAATCCGCTGCCCGTCGCGGTCACCGTGCTCCCCGTCGACCTCCCCGAGGGCGGCCAGAAGCTCGTCGTCATCCGCCGCACCATCGAGCCCGGCTACGGCGAACTCGCCATGCCCGGCGGCTACGTCGACTACGGCGAGAGCTGGCAGCAGGGCGCCGTACGCGAACTGCGCGAGGAGACGGGCATCCTCGCCGACCCCGCCGACGTCACCCTGGCCGCCATCGACTCCGACCCCGCCGGTCGCTTCCTCTTCCTCTTCGCTCTCCTCCCCGCCCGCGCCCTCGCGGACCTGCCCCCGTCCGAGCCCACCGAGGAGACCGACGGCTGGCAGCTCGCCGACGCCGCGACCCCGCTCGTCTTCCCCTCCCACGCCCGCGTCCTGCGCTCATGGTCCTCCGGCGAGTTCGCCCACCTCTGACCCGCCGCGCACCCGCCCCCCTCCACCCCGCCACCGACGCCGCGCGCGAGGCAGACCCTGGCGCACGGGACGATCACATGGCAGGGTCTGCACCGTCAGCGCCACTCGGACGGGCCCGCCACCAGCACTCCCCGTCCCCATCCTTCGGCCGGGAGACCACCAACGTGAGCACCCCACCCCAGGACCAGCCGCTCTGGCGGCCCCACCCCGCCACCGCCGCGGCCGCCCAGATCACGGCCTTCCAGGCCTGGGCCGTCGAGCACCACGGCGCCCCGGCCGCCCCCCTCGCGCCCACCACCGGCGACGACCAGGCCGCCGCCCGCTACGCGGCCCTGCACACCTGGTCCACCGAGGACCTCGACCGCTTCTGGACCGCCGTCACCGAGTGGTTCGACATCCGCTTCTCCACCGCACCCGAGGCCGTCCTCGCCGACCAGGCCATGCCCGGCGCCCGCTGGTTCCCCGGCGCCCGCCTCAACTACGCCGAGCACGCCCTGCGGCACGGCGAGCCCGCCCCCGACGGCGCGCCGAGCCCCCACGCCGACCAGCCCGCCATCCTGCACCTGGACGAGACCACCGACCGCCCGGTCACCCTCACCTGGGCCGAGCTGCGCCGCCAGGTCGGCTCCCTCGCCGCCGCCCTGCGCGCCCAGGGAGTCGGCCCCGGCGACCGCGTCGGCGCCTACCTGCCCAACATCCCGCAGGCCGCCGTCGCCCTGCTCGCCACCGCCGCCGTCGGCGCCGTCTGGACATCCTGCGCCCCCGACTTCGGCGCCCGCAGTGTCCTCGACCGTCTCCAGCAGATCGAACCGGTCGTCCTGTTCGCCGTCGACGGCTACCACTACGGCGGCAAGGACCACGACCGCACCGACGTGGTCGCCGAACTGCGCCGCGAGCTCCCCTCGCTGCGGACCGTCGTCCACGTCCCGCTGCTCGGCGCGCCCGCGCCCGACGGCGCGCTGCACTGGGACGACCTCATCGCCGCCGACGTCGAGCCGGTCTTCGAGCAGGTGCCCTTCGACCACCCGCTCTGGGTGCTCTACTCGTCCGGCACCACCGGCCTGCCCAAGGCGATCGTCCAGAGCCAGGGCGGCATCCTGCTGGAGCACCTCAAGCAGGCTGGCCTGCACCTTGACCTCGGCCCCGCGGACCGCTTCCTCTGGTACACCTCCACCGGCTGGATGATGTGGAACTTCCTCATCGCCGGCCTCCTGGTGGGATCCACGATCGTCACCTACGACGGCAGCCCCGGCCACCCCGACACCGGCGCCCTGTGGTCCGTCGCCGCCCGCACCGGCGCCACCGTGCTCGGCACCTCCGCCGCGTACGTCATCGCCAGTCGCAAGGCCGAGCTCCACCCCGGCCGCGACCTCGACCTCTCCGCCGTCCGCTGCATCGGCACCACCGGCTCGCCGCTGCCACCCGACGGCTTCCGCTGGATCTACGACGAGGTCAAGGAGGACGTCTGGCTCGCCTCCGTCAGCGGCGGCACGGACGTCTGCAGCTGCTTCGTCGGCGGCGTCCCGACCCTCCCGGTGTACCTCGGCGAGATCCAGGCCCCCTGCCTGGGCGCGGCCGTCGAGTCCTGGGACGTCCAGGGCCGCCCGCTGGTCGAGGCGGTCGGCGAGCTGGTCGTCACCAAGCCGCTCCCGTCCATGCCAATCGGCTTCTGGAACGACCCCGACGGCGCGCGCTACCGTGACAGCTACTTCGAGATGTACCCGGGCACCTGGCGCCACGGCGACTGGATCACCGTGACCGAGCGCGGCACGGTGATCATCCACGGCCGTTCCGACTCCACGCTGAACCGTCAGGGCGTCCGGATGGGCTCCTCCGACATCTACGAGGTGGTCGAGCGGCTCCCCGAGATCGCCGAATCACTGGTCATCGGCCTGGAGGAGGCCGAGGGCGGCTACTGGATGCCGCTCTTCGTCGTCCTCGCCCCCGGTGCGAAGCTGGACGACGACCTCCGCGCCCGCATCCGCACCTCGCTGCGCGAACAGCTCTCCCCCCGCCACGTCCCCGACGAGGTCATCGCCGTCACCGGCCTGCCGCACACCCTGACGGGTAAGCGCATCGAGGTCCCGGTCAAGCGTCTGCTCTCCGGCACCCCGCTGGAGCAGGCCGTCAACCCGGGCTCCGTCGACAATCTCGACCACCTGCGCTTCTTCGAGCAGCTCGGCCGCGACCGCCGCGGCTGACCCCCGGCACAACAGAGGAGGGATGCTCCCGAAACCCTCGGTGGGAGCACCCCTCCACTGCAGACCCTTCGGCCTCACCCGTCCCGCCGGGCGACTACTCGCCCGAGAGCACCTGCTGCGCGGCGGCCCGCGCCTCGGCGGCGCTGTCCGTCGCCCGCGCGGCCTCGGCGGCCCGTCGGCACTGCGCCAGCGTGTACTTGGCCAGCGCCGAGCGGACGTAGGGGATCGACGCCGAGCCCATCGACAGGCTGGTGACACCCAGACCCGTCAGCACACACGCGAGCAGCGGGTCGGCGGCGGCTTCACCGCAGACGCCGCAGCTCTTGCCCAGAGCCCGGGCGGCCTCGGCGGAGAACGCGATCAGGTCCAGCAGCGCCGGCTGCCAAGGGTCCTGCAGCCGCGCCAGCGCACCGACCTGGCGGTCGGCAGCGAAGGTGTACTGCGCCAGGTCGTTGGTCCCCAGCGACAGGAACTCCACCTCCTGGAGGATCGCGCGGGCCCGCAGCGCGGCCGACGGGATCTCGACCATCGCCCCGAACTTCGCCTGCAACCCCGCCTGGCGGCAGGCGTCCGCGAAGGCCTTGGCGTCCTGCCGGTCGGCCACCATGGGGGCCATCACCTCAAGGTGCACCGGCAGCCCCTCGGCGGCCTTCGCCAGCGCCCGCAGCTGGGTCTGCATCACGCCGGGGTTCTCCAGCAGCGTCCGCAGCCCGCGCACACCGAGCGCGGGGTTGGGCTCGTCCGCCGGAGTCAGGAAGTCCAGCGGCTTGTCGGCACCCGCGTCCAGCGCCCGGACCACGACCCGGCCCTCGGGGAACGCCTCCAGCACCTTGCGGTACGCCTCGACCTGCTTCTCCTCACTCGGCGCCTTCGCCGAGTCGTCGAGGAAGAGGAACTCGGTACGGAACAGCCCTACGCCCTCCGCACCGTTCTCCAGCGCGGCCGGCAGGTCCGCCGGACCACCCACGTTGGCCAGCAGCGGCACCCGGTGCCCGTCCGAGGTCTGCCCCGGCCCGGACGAGGAGGCCAGCGCCGCCCGGCGCTCGGCGGCGACCCGGCGCAGCTTGTCCTGCTTCTCCTGCGACGGCTCCACCAGCACGTCGCCGGTGCTGCCGTCCACGGCCACCACGACACCCTCGGCCACCCCCGTGGCACCCGGCAGCGCGACCACGGCCGGCACACCCATCGCCCGGGCCAGGATGGCGCTGTGGCTGGTCGGCCCGCCCTCCTCGGTCACGAAGCCGAGCACCAGGGTCGGGTCGAGCAGCGCGGTGTCGGCCGGCGCGAGATCCCGGGCGAACAGCACGTACGGTTCGTCGCTGTCCGGCACACCCGGCATCGGCACGCCCAGCAGCCGCGCGACGATCCGGTTGCGCACGTCGTCCAGGTCCGCGACCCGCCCGGCCAGGTAGTCACCGGCCGATGCCAGCAGTGCCCGGTACGCGGCGAACGCGTCGTAGACGCCCCGCTCGGCACTGCTGCCGACGGTGATCCGGCGTTGGACGTCGGCCATCAGCTCGGGGTCCTGGGCCATCAGCGCCTGCGCCTCGAGGACGGCCTGTGCCTCGCCGCCGGCGAGGTTGCCGCGCGCGATCAGGTCGGCGGCCACCGCGTCCACCGCGGCCTGGGCCCGGGCCTGCTCGCGAGGCGCGTCCGCAGTCGGAATCTGCGTGGCCGGCGGCTCCAGGACAGCCGTCCCCATGTGCCGTACCTGGCCGATCGCGACCCCGTGGCTCACGCCGACGCCGCGCAGAGTCTTCTCCATCTTCCGATTCCTTTCACCCGACTCTTGGCGGACCACTACGTTCCGTCTGTCCTTGAGTGCCGGGCAGGGGGCTTGTCCGTCATGGGATCTGTACAACGGCCGGGTGAGATGCCCGCCTGGGCGGAGGGCGAGGAGTCACGTCACCGCCCAGGCGGGGCAGGTGATGGCCGCTCCTGGCGGGGTGCTGCGGTCAGCTCCAGCTGAACAGGGCGTCGCCGGCGGCGACATCCCCGTCCTCCCGGACATCGCCGAGCGCGTCGGCGGTGGCCTCGAGCGCGACGATCGGCGAGATCGGGGATTTGCCCGCCGCCTCGACCGCGGCCGGGTCCCACTTGATGACGGCCTGGCCACGGGTGACGGTGTCCCCCTTGTTGACCAGGAGTTCGAAGCCCTCACCGTTCAGCTGCACCGTGTCGATCCCGAGGTGCGTCAGTACACCGTGACCGTCGGCGTCCACCACGACGAACGCGTGGGGGTGCATGGAGACGACAACACCGTCCACCGGAGCGACGGCCTCGGTGGGCTGACGCACAGGGTCGATCGCGGTGCCGGGACCGACCATGGCGTCGGAGAAGACGGGGTCGGGCACGGCGGCGAGCCCAACGGCGCGGCCGGCCAGCGGCGACGTCACAGTGGTCATGGTTGGAGCCTCCCAAATGCGCAGTACACCGTGCGGCCGCAGGGAGCGGCAGGCATCGGCTGAAGCCTAAATTATGTCAACTCCGGACATCTGCTGACATACCAGCGCACGAAGCCGGCGGCCCCGCAACTGCCCGTGCCGAGTCGTCGGAGCGGCGGTGCGACTGCCCTTCGGTCGCAAGTGGTCTAGTCCTCTTGGTCGACGCGCCGAACTCTACGGCATCCGGGCGAGCCGGGACCATCGTGCGGAGGGGTCGAACCGACTCACCGCTGGCCCGAGTGGGTGACCCCGGTGCGGCTCGATTAGGCGCAACGCCCAGGACGGGCTATCGTTGCTCAGGTCGCCGCGAGGTGATGGTGAACTCCGAATGTCGGAAACGCAAAGCTCTGGTTAAGACCGGGTAAACGGATCTGATAGGCTGAGGACACGAAAGAGCGAAGCGCCCGGAGAGTTCACGAGAGTGGCTCGAAGGAAGTGTCCGTTCCTTGAGAACTCAACAGCGTGCCAAAAGTCAACGCCAGATATGTTGACATCCCCGGCCTGGACCGTTCGGTCCGGG